>MPMZ01000001.1 GCA_002238765.1 Nitrospira sp. bin75 | reverse complement strand
CGCACCCGCCCCACAACAGCCTGAATCTTTTTCTTAAATCACTCAATCGGTTTACGGTTGGGGAGCGCGGCGGCTACCCCGGCACATGGAAGGCTCTCCCCAACGGTTCAAACTCTTCCACGTCCTGAGCGTTGAGCTTCTGACGAATCTGCTCGAACAGGCGAATCGTATCGGGAGCGTAGAGACGCTCTCCACAGCGCAGACAGACTTCCGCGGAGACGGTCATCGTAGCGAGATTCACACCCCCGCGCAGCAGCTTCTCGGTCTGCTTCACAACGACTTCCCCACCGCACACCGGACACGTCTTGAACAAACTCATTCTGACCTCCTTGTGCGCCACATGACCCAACGCGAAGGATCGGGCCTATATGTCGTGATCAGGACTGCCGATTCTGTTTCCTGATTATAGGCCCAAACACTATGAACGGGCTCGCCAGTCGGTGTATCTCCATAAATCAAACAACTGGGATAGGGACCGTCGTCAGGGTAATCTTCAACTATTTCACCGTGGACGACACTGTGTAGAATCTCGTCAAATGACAAATGATCTGCAAGCGCCTCAACATCCGCATGATCTGTAATACGTACCCGACCGTACCGTATCGCTGTGAGAATATCTTCAATATCCATCAGGAATCAAACATGATTGGAGACAACCAGCTATTTCCCCACTTCAGAATGATGCGTAGAAGATAACCGTAACATTGTCGAACTTTTGAGATCACAACAGGCTAATTTTTCGTCTCCGCAAGGGGCCGTGCGTTCGGCGGTCTTACGCGAGCGGGAAGAAGGTTAGACGGCCAGTTCGATTTCTCGGACTTCGGCGTCCCCTAACAGGTCTTCGATGACGCTAAAATATTCCCGGATGGCGACTTCGATATTCGCGAGGGCCTCTGCTTCGGTTTTGCCCCGGGACCAACATCCGGGCAAGCCAGGCACCGATACACTGTAACCTTCCTCAGAATGGTAAAGGGCAATTTTGTATCTCATGATCCCAACCTCGCGCATCATTAACGAATCGCGGACAACGGCAAGTTACTCAAACAACGCCCTAGGCAGCTTTGATTGCCTAATAATTGAAAGCAGCGTTCCCATCTTCAGTTCCTTGTGGTCAGATACAAGGACGGTGATAGTACTGCAGGACTCGACCTTTTGCATGATGACATGGCTTCTTCTGCAGCCGGACCTCGGCAAATCCATGCCGTGCAAGTATGTCGCAGGCTTCCCTGCCCGATAACACTCGGAGTCTAGCTAACGGCGATCTCGACCTTCGTCACGTACACTTCCTCGTGCAGCAGATGCTGAATTTCGGTGGCTGAAGCCGTCTCGAAAAACAATTTCAAGGCCTCCTTCAAATTTTCTCGCGCCTCAGCCACGGTTGCTCCCTGACTTGCGATGTCCAACTCAGGGCAGAGGGCCACGTAGCCATCGCCTTCGCGTTCAATAATTGCCGTCAATTGTCTGGTCATCATGACTCCCGATCTCTCACTTGAACCTACACGAATACCGAGGGTGAGACACCGAAGCGTTTTGACAAAGCGCGGATCTGCCTGACGTTCAGGCCCCGTTTGCCGTTCAGAATTTCCGAAACGACCCCTTGGGACCCGACCTCCGCCAAGTCCGACTGGCTCAGATTGTGCTCCTCCATGAAGAATCGCAGCAAAGCCGCTCCTCCCCGCATTCAGGCATGGCATGGTGCTGTTCTTCCCAGGCATGAAGAACGGTGCCAAGCGTATCAAGGTAAGTGTCTCGGGCCATGGTCCAAACCTCCGTGACTAGAAGTTGAGAATAGATAGGGGGTTAGTCTTGATATTTAGTTAAATACTCTTTCACCCTATGACGATCTTCGTTTTCCTTGTCTCCTTTGAAATAAATCTCGATAAATTCGATGCGTTGTTCTTGCTCAAAATACGAGTAGATGACGCGAAGTGACGATCCTTTTAAATATCGACAAAATAAGCGAGCTTTGACAATGTGCACATTCTCGTTCTGTGCGATGACGGCAAAATGCTTCTGGTTCCCAAGCGGGGCAACGGAAACAACGTTCTGAAACTCCCGAAGATCTTCGGAAAGTGATTGGTATTTCCTGGCAAGGCGCTTCCGTTCTTTTTTAAATTCCGGCAGTTCATCAAAGGTCATCGTCATAGTTTCGTACGGAGTACCTCTCATCACGATAAAAGACGCTCTCATACGAAAGCGGCTGGCCGTCTTGCGCGGATTTCCAGGGAATATCTTCGTGTGAATAGAGTTCTATCTCTTTCGCGTTTTTATCGGATAGACGGGCTAGCACACCGTCAATATGTTCAACGTCGCGCGCAGACAATATCGCAAGGTTCGGTCGCTTGAGGGGAAGGTATTTCTTTTGACCGTATTTAAAATATTGACTGTTGACTCCCTCGATTTCTCCATGCTTTTGCATATCTTGCAAAATCTTACCCAATTCAACCGAGGTGGGACCGTGATGATTCTTGATATACGTCGCACCCATCAGGTTTTCCTCGAATTTTTCGTAATAATCAAAATCGATGAAATACAGCAGCTTATGAAGCACAGTCTCCCCCACATTCGGTTTGCCGCCGACTTTATTCAAGACATAAAGAAGCACCTGCTTGAATATGTCGAGATTTTTTTTCTCAACGCGAATGCGGAGATCTCCGGTTTTTCGTGCAGGCGGTTTTGTGAGCGTCACGGTATGTCTGGGCTCGCGGCCCGCCAAAAAATCATCAAGCGACATATCAAAAATCCCCGCAAGCGTTCGGGCTTCGATGACCGTTAGCTCCCGCTCACCGCGCTCAATGTGCATGTAGGTGGGGCGAGACATCCCCAGCTCTGACGCAAGATACGCCTGCGTCAGATTACGTTCGGTTCGTTGCCGTTGAATAAATTTTCCAAGCATGGCTCTATCCTGCCTCGCTTCTTGCTATTGGCATGAAAATAGCCAAAAACGCCCCGAATCCGTCATCCCTGTATGTATTCAGCCATTCGTTGACAGAATGAGGAACTGCCCACAAAGTGGGAACCAGAAAGAAGGGATTTCTTTTCCCTCCCCTTTGTAAGGGGAGGCCAGGTGGGGTAGAGCCACGCGTCCATGGGGCATAGGGTTGCGCTGTTCCTGCCACATCTTCTACCTCCCCTTGCCCCTCCTTACAAAGGAGAGACACTGAGGCACAGAAGGAGACAGCGGAAAGTGTCAACGAATTAGTGAACATTTACAATTCCTGCGGAAGCAGGAATCCAGCGTCTTTCTTTTCCTTTTCATCTCCTGGCGTGCAGACTGCAAACCTGCATGGAGAATTCGCGTGAAGATCGCAATGCTTCAACTTCTTACCGACACGAATATTTTTGAGTATAAGTCATGTCTGTTTTCTTTTCAACTTCAATGTAAAATATTTATACATCATGTACAGGAGCCCCGGTGGCCCAGTTTATGGGGAGGGCCAAATTGAAGTGAAGATAACAAAGGTAATGGTACTCACCCCAGTGGTCAACTGATGCGAGTCCAATCTGAGGGTGACTGAGATGCAGCGACTTGCTAAACGATATCTTGCTTAAATTCCGATGGTTCCGGCTTTTGCCGAGAACGTAAACTTTCAGTACGCTTACCCCAAAACTCCAACTCTTCCTGTTTCGACTTCCCGGCTAGCAATTGCCCGACGTATTCCGCACCCCTTCTTTACTTCATCTCCTGTTCTAATCTTACGTGCTTGTTAATAAAACGCGGGTTTACGCCGTCAAGCCGATGATAGAGTTTGGCAAAACCGTGCAATCTACAGTTAAAATAAACGTCCATAGAGATCGATGAGTGATTTCTATCGTTGTATTGGGCAATTTGGTCTGCTTTGTTGTCAGGGATGTCTCCATCAACATGGAACTTCTCATTTTCTCCAGCTTTAACTCTTATTTTCTTAATGTGGGGAACATGAAGCGATGTTCCCGCACAGTGAAACTCGATTTGAGTACGGTCTAATTCGACTTCAAATGGTGACTGGTTGTTTACTTGAAACCGTAACTGAAACGTTGCGATGGGACCAAGATCGACTCTGACATTCTCATGACGGGAACAGATATCGATTTTCACGAGGTCCGCCATTCGCTCTTCAGAAAACTTCCATCTCAGAAACAACTTCGGCAGCCACCACAGGTATCCCCAAATTCCCGGCCATGATTCAGTTTCCATGTTGCCCTCTACAACTTTTTTGCCGGTTCACTTATTCGCTTTACTCTTGTTGTTTCGGTCTCGGCCCCATCTTCTACAACAACATCAGGGGCCAAAGTATCCCATTTAATCTCTTGGTATACAGGCTGCAACCAAGTTAATGCTTCGTCTCCGCAAGAGACCAGCGTTTGGCCATTCGCTGAAGTTCAGGGAGGTATTCGGGCCAGTCATGCAAGGTAGCCGGATCAAAGTCAGCCCCATTCGGCCAGACCAACGTGTGGACATCAGGATCAATCCGAACTTGGCTGAATAAGGCTGCATCTCGGAGTGGACTGAATACGTCGCCCTCTAAGATGGTCTGGAAATCAATGACCTGTTCCGTCTCATCGTCAAAACACACTCGAAGAGTGTAGGGAGCCAGTCTTTCAAAAGAAACCACGCGATAGATGGGATGATTCACGTCGTCCCTGCACTTTTCCATCGGTTGAGCCTACACGAATACCGAAGGTGAGACCCCGAAGCGTTTTGACAAAGCGAGGATCTGCCTGACGTTGAGTTCCCGTTTGCCGCTCAGAATTTCCGAAACGACCCCTTGGGATCCGATCTCTGGCAAGTCCGACTGACTCAGACTGTGCTCCTCCATGAAGAATCGCAGCAAACCCGCTCCTCCGCATTCAGGCATGACATGGTGTTGCTCTTCCCAGGCGTGAAGCACAGTGCCAAGCGTATCAAGCAGAGAATAGAGCGGATGCCGATCATCAGTGCCCACCTCATCGAGGAGTGTATTGAGGCGCTCCACCGCCCGATCATAGTCCTGTTCGTTTTGAATTCTGAACAAGTCACTCACCTGAGTCCAGGATCGCTGAATCTGTGGGCTTATTGCATTCATGTCATCCACTCTCCGCGGTCATAGGCTTGGCATGTCAGTACGTGGCGAATGTACACCTTTCCTCGATTGAAGTGAAGAGACACCTATCAAACGATTTTGGAATGTGCCGCACCCGGCAGACCCGCAAGGGACCGTGCGTACGAGGGGTTAGGTGAGCGGGAAGAAGGCAAGACACATCAAGCGACGTAACACAAATTCATTGTTGGCGGATGGCTCACTTATGACAAAAGCTTACGGAATCCTTCAACAGTCAATCCTGCGTCCCGTACAATTCCTCCCATCGTAAAGGCATTCACAGGATTGTTTCGTGGAATCGTCAAAATGCGCGACCCATCAGTCATGACGATGTGCTTGCCCTGACGGGCAATGCGAAAACCCGCTTTCTCCAAAGCGCGCACTGCATCCAGATGGTTGACACCCGGAAGCTTGGGCATGGTTAGACGGCCAGTTCGATTTCTCGGACTTCGGCGTCCCCTAACAGGTCTTCGACGACGCTGAAATATTCTCGGATAGCGGTTTCAATATTCGCGAGGGCCTCTGCTTCTGTTTTTCCCTGAGACCAACACCCGGGCAAGCCAGGCACAGACACGCTGTAACCTTCGTCAGAGTAGTGAAGGGCAATCTTATACCTCATGAGGACCTCCTTGCGGTTCTTCATGCTGATGCTTCATTACAACACCTTCGCGACTTTGGGAAACCCCTAGTGCGTGTAAAACCAATAAGATGATAGAGCTGGTTTTCAAAAATCAGGCACTCCTAAACCCTGTGTTAATCTTATCGAATACCTTTTTAAAGGCCTCACTTGTCTCTTCCGACAACTTGATATTTAATTTGTCACCCTTCATCTTCTCGAAAAATGTCTTCGCCAGTAAAACCTTGTCCAATCTATTATCTTTCAAGAATTTTGAATTTGACGTTGCAGCATCCTCATTTTTGGTTTCCTCAAGCACATATTCGTTAAAATCGTCGTGTGTGAACAAGTCTTCAGTGGCAAAACCATTTTGTTCTGAAACAAAGATAATACGATCTTGTTCAATCGATAACTTTTCACTAAGTTTCTTAGCTATCCTTTTCCCTTCCGAATCATTATCTAACACCGCCAAAAACCCTAAATCCCATCCAATGAGTAAAGAGGCAAGCTGTGGGATTTTCGGTGCCCCCACGCAAGGAATAAAATTGGCTTTGTTTGTTTTCAGATGCTCTCGCAACGCCTGCATGAAGTAATAGTCGGAAATGCCTTCTAACAAAACATTTCTCTTCCCTGCGATCAAGAAGTCATGGGCTAGATCAAGACCAATTGCTGTTATAATTGGAGTAAGCGTTTCTGTATCCGCCCCTTTATGAATTTTGTTTTCGATCCACGTTCCCGATTGATCGTCTTTCAGAATCAAACGAACCCTGTCCAATCGTTGTGCGTCGATCAAATATGGTGAGTGTGTGCTAATGATAACTTGAGATTTTCCTGAAAGGCTTTCAAAAACTTTCAATACATCTTTCTGTGCCTTTGAGTGGAGGTACAGTCCAGGTTCATCGATCAAAATTACACTTGTTTCCGCTTGCTCGGCATTGAGTCGCAGATAAAAGGAAAGGAACCACTGAAATCCTTTACTGCGTTGTTCCGGCTTAAACAACAAATAGTCTCCAGATTCTTTAATCCCAAAGCGTAAATTGTCCCCGTCTGCTTCAGCAAGAAGTTCAATCTCGTCTTGCTCCCAATGGCTCCTAAAATCACCACTGATCTTTGCAGAATGTCTACTCAATATATTTCTACGCCACTGGGAATCGGTGGTGTTAATAACTTCGTCTAAATCAAGCCCTGCGAGTTTCGCAAAATCTTGTACCGTTTTGCGCTCCTTTGCTTCTGTAAACGGGAGTTCGAACGGCAGAATATCTGAAAAATCGCTAAAGAAAATAAAATAGGGCGTTTGTTTCGTCAGTGCATCCACAAATTTACTGAGAACGTCTTCATGAGCCAAAGCATCCTTTTCCGCTTTCAACGTTTCTATGGCTTCATGCACTTTTTGCCCTATTTCTTCATCGGGTATTGAAGCAGCTTGGGCTTCAATCTCTTGGAGGTACACACTAAATCTCTGCGTAAAGTTTGCTATATCATCTTCTAACTCGGGTATTGTAATCCCTGAGAGATATCCGACTTTTGAAAGATAGCCAACGGTTTGTTTAATTTTTTCTATGCGACTTGCATTCGATTCATTTCTTGCGGTATCGAGACGGGTATTAATTTCTTCCGCTAAATCGTAGTTGCCATCGTGATGTTTGATAATGGTTATACCTTTTTCCCACATGTATTCTTGCGTTTCTCTGCTGATTGTAATACTTGTTTCTGCGGCAATCTCATCCAGCAATGATTTTTCGATTTTAAAGCACATCTCAAGCATTGGCTTGCCACTATCATCAATGGGCTTTGCGCCATCAGGTAGAGGCTCAACATCGCGTTCGAAATCCCGTAACGCTTCCAGGACAGCGCTTTTCCCGGATTCGTTTTTTCCTGCAAGAGTTGTGACATCAGAAGCAAGCCAGCACCAGCCGGAATCTTTAATTGACTTGTAGTGTTGGATTCGGAATTTAATCAGTTTCATATATCAGATAGAATCTCATTAATTTCAATCTTCATCAAGTACAACCTTCACACCTCAAATATAATGGCGCCTAAATTGCTACTACCGTCTCGGTATCTCCGGCGGAGAGGGCGTTCATGTAGGCGAGGATGAGGTCGCGGGTGCGGTAACAGTTGAAGGCGGCTTCGTCTTCCTTGCGGACGATGGGGAAGGTGTCCAGCACGTACTCCGCGTCGTCTTTGTTCAGGCCGTAGAGGTGGAAGTAGAGCGCGTCGAGGCGGGCGCGCAGGTGACGGCGTTCCTCTTCGTTCCAGACGAAGGGTGGGCCGTCGTAGCCGAGGTCGCGAGCGAAGGGGGCCATATCATGGGCGGCATACGTGAGGCGGAGCACGTGGTCGCGGACGAGGTCTCGGGCGGTCTTGTCGCCGAGCGGACGGTCGTAATCGGCGGGTGCGATGACGGGGAGTTGCTCGACGACGAACCAAGTGAGGTGAGTCGCTTGAACTTTCTGACGAACAACGTAGTCGAAACTGAAGCTATTGAGATTGGCAAGAAGACAGGCTGCGCTTACAACATTGAATCGGTCTTCGGATGGAAGAAGGATCGGCAGCGTGTGTCCACACCCAACCCGAGGAATGGCAGTGGCAATCATGGTACGGATGTTGGTTGACGCCGTAATGTCTTTGAAGGCCAAAAACCAATCGAATTTCTTGATAACGGCACTGTCCTGCTGGCTGACCCAATAACGAGGACGAGGCGAGAAAGCTTGATCACGGTATTCTTCGTCAAGGGTTCTGTCGGGCTGCCCTGGGCGAAACAGGTTGCCCTCACGATTGGTGATGCTGGCGGCGCGATGGTCGAAGGCCTGCACCATCTTGCCTTCGTACAGTGGCAAGTATAGATCCTTCCCCTTCTTCCAGCGGTTGCCTTCGACGGGATAGAAGCCTTCCGCTTTGAGTTGCTCGACGGTGCGGAAAAGGTGGGAGTCGTTGGCCATGTGAAACATCGTCGTGTACTTCACCGGCCACGCCTTACGCTCCTCACCGCCTGAGCGATCCACCAGTATCGGATGCCGTTCGTAGACACGGCGCGTGATTTCGGCGTCACGGCGGGTACGGAAAATGGGTGCTGTGCCGGTATTCGGGTTGACGCGAGTAAAATCTTCCGGCGTCAAGGGGAAGCAGCGATCCTCGTCATGGATCTCTTTCGTATCGTGCAGGAAGAAGGCGCACTTAGTTTCATCGAACCGTCGGTCTTCCCCACCGAAGATCAGGGCACAGAATTTGAAGCGGGAATCCACGTCCGGGAAGAAGGGTGGCAAGTCGCTTCCGAGCCGGCGGTTCTCGAAATCGAACAGGCCGCCTACCCGTCCGTTTGTGGAAACAGACTTGAAGAAGCGGGCCGCAGTCATGTCGGCGTAGATGCCCGACGGGGTCAACAAACCCACGAAGCCGTCGGGCTTGCTCAGGTTCATGGCCCGCTCGACGAACAGCGAGTAGAGGTTGATGTCGCCGCCGCTGAGCAAAGGATAGTGACCGGAAGCACGAATCACCTCCCCGAGTCTGTCCGCGCGACTCTTGGCGTCATCGAACTCGGCTACGAGGGGCGATCCCTGGTCACGCAGCCGCTGAATGCCCTTTCCCCGCGCCGCTGCCGTCGGAGCAAGGGCAAGCTCGGGGTCGCGGGTTGCGAACCATTCCACCTCTTGCAGCTTGATGCGGTCCCACGGCGGGTTGCCGATCACAGCGTCAAACCCGCCTTCCGGACTGGCACTTTGCCAATCGCGCCATACCCCCGGAAACGCCACTTCCCAGTGCAGGAAACCCTCTCGTTCGGCGATGGATTTGGTTTTCTTCCACCATTCGATATATTCTGACCAAGCGATAGCGTCGCAATCAGCCGGAACGTCGCTCACGTCCTTTGGGCCACTGGTCAGCAACTTAAAGGCGTCCGCAGGCTGCAGGCCGAGCATCCGGGCCAGCGGTCTCTCAAATTCAGCACGATCTTTTTTCTTCATCCCTGCGGTAAACCAGCGCAGGCCGCAGAGGGCGTTCAATAGCCCGCGGAGTTCCGCTGTCGTTTCCTCAACTCCATGAAACAGTGCTGCCGATTCACGCACTTCGGCCACGTCGGCGTCCGACATTTCCTCGATGCTCCGCATGCCTTCCGTGGCATTCTCCGCTCCTGCTATGGCGCTGCTGGCAAACATCCCACCGAGCCGGTGCAAGTCATCGGTGGCGTCCCCCACCTGCAACCCGACCAGCGAGTCGCCGCAACGCAGGTGGTGATCGAGGAAGGACAACGGCGCGCCCACGGTAAAGCTGTGCAGCCACAGCGAGACCTTGGCCAACTCGACGGTCAGGGGGTTCTTGTCGACTCCGTAGATGCAGCGCTTGAGCACCAAGCGACGGATGATGGCCTGGTCGGTCAGCTGGGACTCGTCCATGATCCAGGCCGCTTCTTTGGCTCTATGAATGATCTCTGTTCGAATCGATGCCACACGTTTCACCAACGGTGAAACGTACTCGCCGTCCAGCCATTCTGCTACAACTGGAACACGCTCAATCAGCTCGGCGACGTAGTCGGATAGGAAATCCACGGCGGTGACCAGAAAATGTCCGCTTCCCATGGCCGGGTCCAGGACCTTCAGGTTCAAGACCGCCTCGGCAGGGTCCAGCTTGAGCAACTCGGTTTTCCGCTGGGCCTTGGGCCGGCGGTCGCGCTTGAGCGCGACAGCTTTGTCTTCAAACGCCTTGAGACACTCCTCGGCCATTGGCTTCAACGTCCGCTCGACGATCAGATCGACGAGTTCCTGGGGCGTGAAGAAGCTGCCGCTGTCCTTGCGGGCGTAAGGATTGGGACGGATAACAATCTTGCCGTCCGCGTCGCGGACCGGCTCGTGTTCGAGGAGACGCTCGTAGATGGAACCAAGCTGCTGCACGGACATGTCGCGGTAATTGACGAAGCGTCGTTCTTCCTCCGAGTCCCCGGTGTGGCTCAGGTTGTCGATGATGGGGGCGATTGTGGCGTTCGGCAGCCGAACTTCTTCGAGCAATTTCGCAGTTTCGGATGCGAACAGTCCCCCATTATATGGCGGCAGACCGATGGACATATCGCCCTTGTCGATGAGCCTGAAGAGCGTCATCAGGTGATCGAGCTGGTCGCGTGGGCCGAGAAAGTGTCGTTGCCTGCCATCCTGTGTGCGATATCGTCTCGCACTCGCTTTCGCAGACCGTAATCGTCGTAACGTGCATCGTTGACCGGCAGGAGTCCCCTGTCTTCGGCGTAGAGCACGAAGAGCAGCCGGTACAGGAAAATCAGGGCGGCCTCCCGGATTTTCGGAAGATCCTTGCCCGTGGCATCCGCGAGCGCCTGTACAAGCTCAGGGAAGACATGCTCGAACACCACACCCGAAAGATCCTGCGCGACACGTTCCTCGTATCGGCGACCCTCTGCGAGGGCGGCTTCCAGGAACGTCGTCGTGGCGCCCTCCTGAAGAACGAAGGAGTCGCGCTGGAACAGCAGGTGGAAGACCCGGAGGCCGTCTTTGTTGCCTGGTTTGAGCAGTTCCACCAGATCGGCTTCAAAGTAACCACTGGCGCGGGGCCGAGCATGGTAATCATAGAGACGCCACACGCCGCCGTTAGTCAGGATGCCCCAGCGAATGTTGCCATCCGAAGCGGTCTCGGCCGTTGAGAGATACCTGAGGATCTGCCCATGTGGGGTGCCGGACCCGGCCCTGTCGTTCTCGTCACGGTTATCCAAGGCAAGACCGAACCGCTTGCTCTCTTCCACCACCAAAGCGTCCCGGTAACGGTCACGAGGCTTTCTCTTTGCGGTAGCACGCCGCTTGGCCTCGGCGTCGGCAAAGAGCAGGTAATCGGGAATATCTTCGTTGCCAGCAGCGCCTTGCTGGGGCAGGTGGTCGGCCCATCCGAGCAGATCCAGGACGGGACGGATCAAGTCCTGCTCGGTGACGGCTTCGTTGGGGGCTGCGGAGCGGCTGAGCGCCTCGTACTTTTGACGCACGCCATCCCTGAACGCGGCAAACTCCTCCGGCTGGGCCAGAGAGGCTTTCCATTCTGGCGTGGCCTTTATGCCGTCGGTAAGGAAGTAGTGGGTGAATAATTGGCCGGGCACGTCAGTTTCTCAGTGGCTTATCTTTGGCCTGTTCCTTGCCGGCCAGCAGGATCTTCTTACGAACAGTGTCGAGACGGCGTGTGGTATCGGCGTCGAGCATGGGCGATTGTTCGTCATTCCCAATTCGTGATTCATGTCTCGAACGGATTCAGCGTCTCCACACCGAGTTGGGCAAAATCACCGGTGTTGCGGGTCACGACCGTGAGTCTGTGAACCAGGGCTGTGGCCGCGATCAAGGCATCTTCTATCAAGGTGTTTGACTGCCGATGCTTGAGCATGGCCCAAACTCGAAAAACAGCCGCATCCGCCGGCAAGACGTTGTAGGAAGCGAGGATCTTGCCGAGCCAAGCTTCCAGTTCTTCCGCTTTGGCGGAGTCCTGTTCACGGGTGATCTCGATCCCTGCCTGGAGTTCCCCAATCGTGACAGCGGAGACGTGCAGTTCTTCGTCGGACACGCCGGTGAGCCAGTTCAGGACACCACGATCGGGACGAGGGCGACGTGTTTCCGAGATGACATTGGTATCGAGGAGATACATCTGTTCAATCGAAACCCGTCACCGGCCGATGGGGTTGTCTGGTGCGGGGAGGGACCGGGAGGTCGGCTTGCGGTTCGGACGCGAGGAGCAGTTGCTTCAAGGTGGGTTTTGCCATTTGCTCCAATCGTCGCCATTGGGTGATCGGAACCAATACCGCCGCCTCGACGCCCCGTTTCGTCACGATTTGAGGCCCTTCGGCAAGGCTGGTCTCAAGGAGTTCGCTAAATCGTGCCTTTGCTTCTTGTACCTGCCACGTTTTGCTCATACAGCCTCCAAATATTTGCAGTTATTCTGACTAGGCATATAACCGGTTTGAATACTAAAGTCAATCTTGGCCATACGGCATGGTCGTTCCTCGGCATTGATACGACGACCATGGAGCAACGGAACGGAAGACGATCGTCATTTTCGGCACCTATCCACGGGCGATTCATTTCCGCCGGGAAAAGACCTATACTGTAAGAAGAAAGCAGGTTGCGCGTGTCCCTCATATCCAGAAGAACGTTCGGGAAAAGCCTGTTGGCCTCGTTGGGGCTGGCAGTCTTGCGTCCCTCTTCGCTCGTTCAGGCCCAGTTGTTCGGCTTGTTTCTCGGCAAGGGTCGCGAAACACCGGCCATTACGTCCAATGAAGATTTTTACGTGACCTCCTACGACCTGACGCCGGAGATCGACCTGGAGCAGTGGTCGTTACACGTTGGTGGCATGGTCAAACGTCCGACCTCGTGGTCTTTCGCGGATCTGTTGCAACGCCCGCAAACGAAAATGATTGCCACGCTGGAATGTATCGGCAATACGGTCGGCGGCTATTCCATCGGCACGGCCGAGTGGGAGGGCGTAAAGCTGAATCACCTGCTCGACGAAGCTGGCTTCGACCCCAAGGCGTTTGACCTGGTGCTTCGTGGAGCGGACGACTATTCCGACAGCTTTCCCCTCTCCCGGGCCCTGGAAGAAGACGTGTTGCTCGCCGTGAAGATGAACGGCGTGCCCCTGCCGCCCGATCACGGGTATCCCGCCCGGGTGATCGTGCCGGGCATCTACGGCATGAAGAACGTCAAGTGGCTGACCGGTTTGGAACTGGTGCCTCACGATTATAAAGGGTATTGGCAACAACAGAGTTGGTCGGATACCGCGTTGGTGAAACTGTCTTCACGCATTGACGTGCCTGGCGACAGGGAACTCATCACGACGCCGCGTTACACGATCAAGGGCATCGCCTTTAACGGAAGGCACGCCATTCATCAAATCGACGTGAGTACGGACGCGGGGAAAACGTGGAACCCGGGCATGCTCCTTCCGAAACTGTCTCCGTATACGTGGACGCCATGGCAGTTTGAATGGCGCATTCCACAACCCGGGGAATACACCCTCATGGTCCGGGCCACCAATGCCAACAAGGCGGTGCAGGCGCTCACCACCAAACCTTCCTCGACCGAAGTGATGGAGATTCACGCCGTTACGGTCAAAGTCGAATTGTCGTAAACTTTTGCCGAGTGGTTCGTTTTCCAACTTCCGGCAGGAATTGCGCAGCTACGAATGCCTCTACCTCCCCTTGCCCCTCCTTATTTGGGGTAAGCTGGCATATACGTCCCCTTCAGACAAGTCCCTTTGGCGGAATTTTTGCAAATAGTCTCTCTTATTCAAGCTGGAATGGCGCAGTAAAAACCAGGACTTTAGACGTTCGATTTTGGCCCTCAAAAATAATTCAATAATATAGCCATATAAACCAATATTCTATTCATTGAAATGGTTTAAAATTATTATATTTCATATTATTCATATATAACAGTAAGTTACAAGACATTATTGAAATTTAATTTAAACCCATTTCATCATGAATGTATAAGGTTGACATAATATTATGTTTGATGATTAAATTAAAGATATACCAAACGAGAAACGGGGGTAGATATGTCCACACCATTCCAATCAGCGGCAGATGAAATGAAAAGAATTATCCAGGAGAAAGTGGAGGAAATCAAAAATAATCCTGCTATGGGTGAGGTCTTAAAACTTTTGCAAGCCTTAAACAGTATGGAAGATCTTATGAACGAGCCAAGAACTTCCCTAGCCCAAGTTTTCGATCTTCAACTTGAAACTGAACCTTCACAACACACAATTCGTTTTGACGAATTTGTGGGCCTCACTCCCCTTGAAGCTGCAAAGAAATATTTGAAAAAGATGAAGGAAGCACGTCCTTTTCCTGAGATTGTCGAAGCCATCAATAGTGGCGGAGGAAAGGTCGGGTCTGAAGATGAACTAAAGACCTCATTAAGTCGAAGTACCCTAGAGGTAGTGAAAATTGGGGAACGCTACGGACTTTTAGAGCATTATCCTCAGATTAAAAGAGGAAAGAAGAAGAGGGGTAGGCCTCCCCAAAATGGCGAGGCAAGCCAGGCAACTAACAACGATACGACTACAGTGGAAGACGATGGCAACAAGGATGATTCCAACGAGCGGCAGGAGACTGAATGAATAGTCCAGGATGGTCTATTGACGTTAAGAGTTGTAGCGAACAAGGATTAGTTGAGTTACTTCGACAAGTGAAGGGCAGTCAAAATGAAAATGCAGAGCTAGAAATTAAGACCGAGTTAGTACAGCGTGCCAAAGATCGCGGATTGACCAACTCTCAAATAATCAATAGCCTTATTGGTCAAATACCCCCCGGAAGACAACGAAACGGCATCGCCAAGGAATGGGCTAAACCTTTGGGGCTAACTGTAGAGGAATTTAAGAGACTTGCGAGCGGCGAGTAGGATCTTTTTTCTTGAACTTTGTTATAGCGTCAACTAGTCGTTGAGCAGGTTCTATCACAGTAGCCTGCCTAGAATCATCTTTCTTTTTGTCCTGCTTTTTAATTCTGAGATTCTCTGTCGTAGTTGGTCTCATAATAATAAATTCAAGGTCTGATGCCCATGGCACCTGACTAACTACTATACCTCCACTTTCCTAGACTTGTAAAGCCCTCCTCCAGGATTTCAGCCTCTTCTTCATCAGGTCGGCCTACCGTCAAGACAGAGGTTTTTGGATATTCGTTGCAGACAGCTTGCCAGCTCCCTAGCTCAGCATCTATAGATCACAGGCTTGAGACACGATTCTCGTCTGACTCCTTCCCTGTCTTCCCAACTCGCGTATAGTAGGAATATAGGATAAGGTCGCCTACAGCAGTAAGTATATAGGATAGGACCCCTTGCAAAGGAAAGGAACAGAAGACGCTGGATCCCCGATCAGGTCGGGGATGACAGATAAGAAAAAGCAGATCCTTCTCTTAGTTCCTTCGCTCTGCTCAGGACAAGCAGGACAAGCTCAGGATGACAACTGTGGCGTGTTAGCTCAGTGTCAGGGCAGTGAGGCGGAGGCGGTGAGGGAGACGAGGGGCCAGGGATAGATGCCGAACAGCACGACGCCCGCGGCGGCGAGGGCCAGGACGACGGTGGCGGTGGGGGACAGGGCCAGGCGCGTTTCGCTTTCCTGATCCGGTGAGGGCTCGCGCATGTACATGACCATGACGACGCGCAGGTAGTAGAAGGCGGACACCGCGGCGAAGATCAGCCCGACCACGGCCAGCCAGGTCAGGCCGGCGTTGACCGCGGCCATGAACAGGTAGAATTTTCCGATGAATCCGGCCGTGGGCGGGATGCCCGCAAGCGAAACCATGAAGAGCAGCATCAGAAACGCGGCGCCCTTGTGGCGCTTGGCCAGCCCGGTGAAGTCGTCCAGGTCTTCCCCTTCGTTCGCCCCGCGACGAAGAATCGCCACCATGGAGAAGGCGCCCAGGGTCATGAAGGAATAAACGGCCAGGTACAACATCATGCTGGACACGCCTTTGGCCGACACCCCTGCTCCGGTTCCGGCCCATCCCGCCACGACCAGCCCGATCAACGCATAACCGGCGTGCGCGATGCTCGAGTAGGCCAGCATGCGCTTCACGTTCGTTTGCACGATGGCCACGAGGTTCCCCAGGATCAGGGTCAGGAGACACACGCCCAGGATGAGCCCGCTCCAGTTCGGTTTCATGCCCCCGAAGCCTTCGAGCATCACCCGGAGAAACGCCCCGAAGCTCGCGGCTTTCGACGCCACGGCCATGAACGCGGTCACCGAGGTCGGCGCGCCCTGATACACGTCCGGGGTCCACATGTGAAACGGCACGGCCGCCACCTTGAAGCCGAATCCCACGATCACCAGCGTCAGGGCGATGAGGATCAGCGAGTCGTCGAGTCCCCGCGCATCGACCGCTGCGGCGATTTCGACGAGACGTGTGCTGCCCGCGGCGCCGAAGATGAGTGAAATGCCGTAGAGCAGGAGGCCCGACGAGAACGCGCCCAGGATAAAATACTTGGCCGATGATTCGATGGACCTGGCCTCAAACCGCTTGAAGCCCGCCAGCACGTAGAGCGAGATGGACATCAACTCGATCCCCAGGTAGATGACCAGCAGGTCGGCCCCGGAGACCATGACCATCATACCCGTCAGGGAGAGCAGTACGAACCCGTAGAATTCGGCCAGGTCGATCCGCTCTTCCTTGAGGTAGCCGATGGAGAGCAGGATCGTCATGCCGCTCACGACGTAGAGCAACAGTTTCCAGAACGAGGCATACCCGTCCACCACCACGAGGTCGCTGAACGCGGACACCCGGTCACCCATGCTGCCCGCCGTCACGATGAAACACACCGCGAGCGCGGCGACGCTCATCCATGCCAGCAGGTCTTTCCGGTGCGACGGGGTGATCGGATCCAGCACCAACAGGAGACAGGCGACGGACACGACGATCAGTTCCGGGAGGATCGTGACCAGATCTGCGAGAGGAATCATCATCGCGTTTCAGCCTTTGGCGCATCGGCTTCCGAGGACGGGCGGGCGGCGATGGCCGGTGCACGTACCGCAGGCGCGGCGTCCACCATCATGACTTTCGCTTGCTTTTGCACGAGGTGATCGACGCTGGCGTGCATCACGTCCAGCAGGGGTTTGGGATAGAGCCCGATCCAGAACACGAGGAACGCCAGGGGCGCCAGCATGCCGATTTCACACCAGTTCATATCGTAGAGCTTCGACGACATGTGTTTCGCCGGCGTGCCGTACACCACGCGTTGCAACATCCACAGAATATAGGCCGCCGCCAGAATGACTCCCAGGGCCGCCACGGCGGCGACCGCCTTGTTCCACATGAAGGCCCCGACCAACACGAAGAATTCACCGACAAAACTGTTCATGCCCGGCAACCCCACGGAGGACAACGCGAAGATCACGAGGAACGTGGCGTAGACCGGCATGGACGTGGCGAGTCCTGAATTGTCGACGATCTCCCGGCTGTGTGTCCGCTCGTACACGATGCCCACGCACAGGAAGAGCGCGCCGGTGGTGATGCCGTGATTGACCATTTGCAGGATCGCGCCCTCGATCCCCTGGGCGTTCAACACGAAAATGCCCAGCGTGACGAATCCCATGTGACTCACGCTGGAATAGGCGATGAGTTTCTTGAGATCAGCCTGGGCAAAGGCCATGTAGGCGCCGTAGATGATGGCCACCACCGACAGGAACAGCACCACTGAGGTGAACTGCTGTGTGGCGTCCGGCAGCATGGGCAACGAGAAGCGCAGGAACCCATAGGCGCCCAATTTCAGCAACACGCTCGCCAGCATCACGCTGCCCGCGGTCGGCGCCTCCACGTGCGCGTCCGGCAACCACGTATGAAACGGGAACATCGGCACTTTCACGGCAAACGCGGCGAAGAAGGCCCAGAACAACCAGGCTTGCAGCCAGGGCGGATATTCGGCGTCGCTCAGCGTGAGGATGTCGAACGATTCCGCCCCGGCGTAAAAATAGAGCACGATAATCGCCACGAGCAGCAGGACGCTGCCGGCCAGGGTATACAGGAAAAACTTGATGGCCGCGTACACGCGGTTGGGCCCGCCCCAGATCCCGATCAACAGGTACATGGGGATCAGCATGGTTTCCCAGAACACGTAGAACAGCACGAAGTCCAGCGAGACGAACACGCCGAGCGTGGCGGTTTCCATGACGAGCAGGCTGATCATGAATTCCCTGACGCGTGTTTGGATCGCCGTCCACGAGACCACGACGCAGAGCGGCGTCAGCAGGGTGGTCAGCAAGACCAGGGGCAGGCTGATCCCGTCCACCCCCACCGCGTAGTTGATGGAGGGCGACGCGATCCATTGATGCGTTTCCACGAACTGCATGGCAGGCGTGGATTCATCGAACAGGGCCCACGGCGCGAGCGAGACCAGGAACCCCAGCGACGAGACCCCCAGGGCCACCCATTTGGCCAGGGCTTCTTCGACCAGGAGAATCGCAGCCACGCCCAACAGGGGCAGGAAGACGACCAGGGTCAGCCATGGAAATCCGCCGGAAGACATTTCGATCAGGAACCTTTCATTTCGGGACGGCACGGGGGCCGTCCCCTACGGTCAGGAACAAGCCTCATGGCGCCCTCTTCCGTCATCCTGTATGTGTTCACCAATTCGTTGACAGAATGCAGGGCTACAAAAAAGGAACCAGGAAAGCAGAATCGGCTCGTTCCTCCCCTTTGTAAGGGGAGGCTAGGTGGGGTAGAATCGCCTACCCAGCGGGCACCGACTACGACATGCAACCTGCTCATTCCAACTCCGGCTCTACCTCCCCTCACCCCTCCTTACAAAGGAGGGGAAAGAAGAGGTGGAAATTGTCAACGAATAATTGAACATTTACACTTCCCCTAAAACAGCAGGTACGCGGTCAGGATGATGACCGCGCCCATGGTCATGCTCAGCGCGTAATTTTGCGTTTCGCCGGTTTGAATCAGGCGGGCCATCCACCCCCACCAGGCAAACCCGCGGGCCACGCCGTTGACCGCGTTGTCGATAATGGCCACGTCCACTTTTTTCCACATCCGGTCCGCGAGCGTGAACGTGGGATTCACGATCGCCTTGTCATAGGCTTCGTCCACGTACCATTTGTTGAGCGAGCCGCGATACAACGCCTGCCACCGGTTCATCAGACGATCGGGATAGTCGGGTGACTTCACGTACATGACGTAAGCCACAGCAATGCCGATCACGCCGGCCAACGTGGCCGCCAGCATGATGCCCGTGGCCGCCGCGCCATGGTGGCCGCCGCCGTCACTGCCGGGGAAGGCCTGTTGCAGAAACTCCGGAATGCCCAGATACCCCGTGGCAATACTGAGAACGGCCAACACCACCAGGGGCGCCGTCACGACCAGGGGCTGTTCATGCACGTGATCGGCATGATGCGGATCAACGCGGGATTCTCCCCAAAAGGTCACGAACACCAACCGGAAACTGTAGAACGCCGTCAACCCCGCCGTGAGGACCCCCGCCACCGCCAGGGTCTGCCCCAACGCCCCCGCGTTCCAGGCGGACAGCAGCAAGGCGTCCTTACTGAAAAATCCCGCGGTCAGGGGGAAACCGGCGAGGGCCAGCGACCCGATAATGAAGGTCCAGTAGGTGACCGGCATTTTATCCTTCAGCCCGCCCATTCGTCGCATGTCCTGCTCGTGATGGACGGCCAGGATGACGGACCCGCACCCCAGGAACAGGAGCGCCTTGAAGGCGCCGTGCGTGAGCAGGTGATAGATGCCGGCCACGTATCCCCCCAACCCGCACGCCATCATCATGTATCCAAGCTGGCTCAAGGTCGAATAGGCCACCACGCGCTTGATGTCATTTTGCGTCAGGGCGATCGTGGCGCCGACGAACATGGTCACGCCACCCACGATTGCCACCACGGCCATGGCCTCGGGCGACACGTTGTACAGGGGGGCCAACCGCGCCACCATAAATACGCCCGCGGTTACCATGGTCGCGGCGTGGATCAGGGCGGAAATGGGCGTGGGACCTTCCATGGCGTCCGGCAACCACACGTGCAACGGGACTTGCGCGGATTTGCCCACGGCGCCGACGAACAACAGCAGGCAGATCAGGGTCATCGCGGACACTTCCCACCCGCCGCCGAACGCGCCCAGCAGGTCGACCACGGCGCCGCCCTTCGACTCGCTCAGGGCCGCGGCTTCGGCAAACACGGGCTGGTACTGCAGGGTCCCGAAGACCGCAAAGACCAACAGGATCCCCAGCAGAAACCCGAAGTCCCCGACCCGGTTGACGATGAACGCCTTGGTGGCCGCGGCCCTTGCCGTATGCCGTTCATACCAGTGGCCGATCAGCAAATAGGAACACAGGCCCACCGCTTCCCAGAACACGAACAGTTGGAGGAAGTTGTCGGACATGACCAGCATCAGCATGGAAAACGTGAACAACGCGATGTTGGCGAAAAACCTCGCGTACCCCGGTTCACCGTGCATGTACCCGATGGTATAGACGTGCACCAATCCGCTGACGATAGTCACCAGCAGCAACATGACCGCGGTCAACTGATCCACGTAAAGCCCGAGCCGGATGGTGAGATCCCCGGAAGACCCCCACGTATACAAGGGAATTTCCAGTACGCGCCCGCCCGCGACTTCGGAAAAAGCGAAGACCGACAACAGGAAGGACAACCCCACCGCGGGCACCGCGATCAAGTGCGCGCGCTCCTTCAGGACGTGCCCGGCGAAGCTGAGCACGATGAAGGCCAGGAGAGGCAGGAGCGGAATCAGGACATACAGCATGGCGTTACCATTTCAACAAGCGGAAATCATCGACGTTGATGCTGGCGTGATGACGGTAGAGAGCGATGATAATGGCAAGACCCACGGCTACTTCCGCGGCGGCCACGGTCAGGGTGAAGAACACGAAGACCTGCCCGGCCAAATTCCCGAAATGGGACGAAAAGGCCACGAAGTTGATGTTCGTGGCATTCAGCATCAATTCGATGGACAGCAGGATGATAATGAGGTTCTTCCGGACCAGGACGCCGACGAGCCCGATGATGAACACCAGCCCGCTCAACACCATGTAGTATTCCACGGGCACGCTCATTTCGACTCCATGATCCCTTTCTTGGACAGGATGACCGCGCCGATCATGGCTACGAGCAGGATGAGCGAGGCGATTTCAAACGGGAACAAATAGGTGGAATACAGGACCTCCCCGATGGATTCCGTGTTTCCCACGGCCTTGGCCGCGCCTTCAGGTCCCGGGTCCGGTGTCGCCACGTTGAAGCCCCGACTGACCGCGAGCAACACGGCTTCGGTCAACAGCACCAATCCGAGAAACAACGCCACCGTCCCCTGCTGATTGAACCGCTCTTCGCGTTTCACGTTCAGGAGCATCACGACGAACAGGTAGAGCACCAGGATCGCCCCGGCGTACACGATGATCTGAATGGCGGCCAGAAATTCGGCGTGCAGCGTGACGTAGAGCCCGGCCACGTGAAAGAACATGACCAGCAAAGACAGGGCGCTGTAGATGGGATTGCGGAGGACAACGACGAGCGACGCGGCCACCAGGATGACTGCGGCAAAGTACAGGAAGACGAAGGTGGCCACCGTTACACGTTGCTCCCGTTAACGACGCATGCGCATTGATGAGACAGGGGGAAAGGCATCGGGACAGGTGAATCGAGCGAAAATTAAAATTCCTTTTCCGGAATATCCTTGAAGGAGACGTTGAAATAGGCCACGTTGGGATGCTGGAATTCCAATCGTTTTTCCCGTTCAGGAAACGCTCGATCTCCGATTGCCAACAGTTGTTCTTTATTCAAGTGCAAATGGCGTTTGTCATACACGGCCCACTCGAATTCCTGCGACATGCCCAAGGCGTCCACCGGACAGGCGTCGACGCACAACCCGCAAAACAGGCAGCGGGTCATGTCCATGTAATATTCCTTGGCGAACCGCTTGGTGGGTTCCCCGGGCACCTCGGCGCTCACCACGCGAATCACACGGGAGGGACAGGCCGCCTCACACAGATCGCACCCCACGCATTTCTCCGTCTCATCGTCGTATCGCAGCAACCCCAACATGCCCCGGTAATTCTCGGGCAGCGGTTTCTTGACGTGGGGATACTCGAGGGTGATGGGGCGATACTTCAGGAAATGCTTGAGCGTCTCCCTCATACCCAAGAGGATTTCGAAGAAGATCAGCGACTGAATCCATTTTTTGAGTTTCATCGACCCGGCTCCCTCGGCGTTACGAATTGGGGAAGATGTAGGCGAACAACGACGTCACCACGATGTTCCCCAAGGCTATAGGCAACAGCACCTTCCACCCGAACCGCATCAACTGGTCGTACCGCAACCGCGGCAGCGTGGCACGGATCCAGAAGAAAAAGAACAGGAAAAAGTAGACCTTTGCGGTAAACCAGAAAATCCCCGTCACCCAGGCAAAGCCCCCCGGCGCCTGGAGGAACGGCAAGGGAGCGTGCCAGCCGCCGAAAAACAGGACCGTGGACATGCACGACACCAGGATCATGTTCGCGTATTCCGCCATAAAGAAAAACGCGAACCGCATGCCGCTGTATTCCGTGAAGAACCCCGCCACCAGTTCGCTTTCCGCTTCCGGCAGGTCAAAGGGAACGCGGTTGGTTTCGGCTACGGAGGCGATCAAAAAGACGACGAAGGCGATGAACTGCGGAAAGGGCAAGGGATCGAACGCAAACCAGTGCCAGAACCCGCCGGCTTGGGCTTCGGTGATTTCGACCAGGCTCAGACTCCCCGCCAGCAACAACACCCCGACGATCGCCAGGCCCACGTTGAGTTCATAACTGATCAACTGGGCGGCCGACCGGAGGCCACCCAACAAGGAGTATTTGCTGTTGGACGCCCATCCGCCCAGGATGACCCCGTACGCCCCGATTGACGTAAACGCCAGGATGTACAGCACGCCGATGTTGATGTCGCTGATCACGAAGGGCTTGAATTCAACCCCCATGACGTCGATTGTCCAGTTCGGACCGTACGGGATGACGGCAAACCCGATCAGGGCCGGCACCAACACGATGATGGGGGCAAGACTGAACATGATCTTGTTCGCGCCTGCCGGGATGATGTCTTCCTTGAAAAACAACTTCAGCCCGTCGGCCACCGGCTGCAAGATGCCGTACGGTCCGACTTCCATCGGGCCCATACGGTCCTGCATCCAACTGAGCACTTTTCGTTCCAACAAGGTGAGGACCGCCACGGTCAGCAGGACCACGCCCATCACGACCCCGATTTGCGATAAGGTCAACGCCAATTTAATGCTGGTCTCAAACACGGGAACACTCCTCGATAAATCCGATAATAATCTTTTGGCACGTTTTCACTCTTGGCATGAAAATAGCCACAAACACCCGAACTGTCATTCCTGCGGAAGCAGGAATCCAGTGTCTTTCTCTTCGCGAACGAAGGAAGCAGCAAAGACCCTGGATTCCCGATTAAAAATGTCGGGAATGACGGATTGTTTTGCGGCAGGATGTAAGTCATGGGTCATCTGAGCAAGGCCCGCGCCTTTTTTCTGACCTCATCTGCCGGGATTGGCTGCACGATCCCTTCGTCGAGTTCCCTGGCTCGACGACGTGCTTCAATCAACCAATCTTCTTCAATTTGCTTCAGATTCATGTCTTGCTCCAATGCGCATTGGATCGCTCATTACTTCACTTTGCAATGGTGACGTGAGTCGTCTTCCACACGGGTACGTGGGTCTGCGGATCGACTTGCCACGTGAACAACGCCCGCACGGACTGATCGAAATGCTCGGGAAACCACGCCACGGCATCGGGTACGCGGTCGTTCAGTTTCACGGAAACGGGGGCCTGCCCGCCATCGTTCGAGAGCAGGACGGTCTGGCCGTCTTCAATCCCCAATCGTCGGGCTTCACGTGAATTGATCTGAAGCAGACCTTCTCCTTCGATTTCCATGAGTCCCTTGGCGCGCGTACTGTATTTTCCGGAATGGTACAGGGACTGGACCAACCGTAGCGTCATCGACCCGTCCGGTGCGTCGGACGGCGGACCCGGTGCATACCGCCGGTCGACATCCTCCTTGAACCCGTCTGTCAGATAGTGCGCGACCGTCTGCTCGTCCACCTTCGGTGGCGTGGAAGCCGGACCCAGAAGACCATACCCGGGAATCACTCCGCGTATTTCCTTGAAGATCTCCTTCACTTCGCCGTATTCGATGGGATGCTCCATCAACACCGACAGGGCTGAAAACATTTCCCAATCAGGCCGGCTTTCCCCCAACGGCTCGATCGATTGACGAACGGGCTGGACGTGACCTTCCGTATTGGTGAACGTGCCGTCCTTTTCCATGGCCGAACACGCGGGAAACACCACGTGCGCCCTCTTCGCGGTTTCCGTCAAAAACAATTCCTGACACACCAGAAACTCCAGCGCATCAAGCGCCCCTGTCACGCCGGCGTCACCCGGCAACGATTCGACCGGATTTTCGCCGACGATGAATAACGATTTGATGTCACCGGTCTTGGCCCGGCTCAACAGATCCAGCAAGGTGGCCGGCGCTCCCTCCGGAACCGCCTTCCCCCAAGCCCGCGTCAAGTTTCGTTGACTCTCTTCGTCCTGAAGATCGGCGGGACCCGGCACATATCCGGCAACGACTCCCATTTCCACGGCGCCCTGCTCATTATTCTCCTCGGCCAGACAGCCCAGACCCGAGCCTTCCCGCCGAAGATGCCCCGTGAGGATCTGAAGATCCAGGAGGTTGGTCACCATCCCCTCCCCGCCCAGCGAACGAAGGACCTCCCGCCCAACCAGCATCACGGCACGCCCTGCTTGGGCATACAGTCGAGCCGCTGCTGCCATTTCTTCTTGGGAGAGACCGGCCTGCGCCTGGATCGCATCCCAGGAGACCCTGGCCACGTTGGTCCGTATCGTCTGCACGAACTCCGGCGCTTCCCGGGCGATCTCCTCATGGACCAGATCCGACTCGACCACGGCCTTCACCAGCCCCAGGATGGCCGCGGCGAACTGCCCGCTCTTCACCGTCAGGTGATGCCGGGACAGCGTGGTCACGTTACTCACCGTCGAGCGGACCGGAAGCAGCGACTCCAGCGTGATCAGTTGGGCGCCCGCGCGCTTCACGGCCTGCTTCACGTGCAGGGCCGTAATGGGGTTGGCTTCATTGACGTTGGTGCCCACCAGCATGATGGCGTCGGCTTGGCCAACGTCCTCGTAGCGAACCGTCCAGCGATGGGTGCCCTGCACCCGCCGAAGCGCCCGCACGCCGTTGATATGCCCATACCGTGGGCTGCTGTCGATCTGGTTCGTCCCGATCACGACGCGCATGAATTTCTGGAACAGGTACAGGTCCTCGTTGGTACACCGGGCCGTGATGAGACCGCCAATCGCATCGGCCCCGTGCTTTGCCTTCAAAGCTGTAAACTCCCTGGCCACGCGTTCCAACGCTTCTTCCCACGTGACTTCGGCAAAGGAACCGTCGGCTTGGCGCACGAGCGGATGTTGCACGCGATCGGGATGGACCGCCGCGTGGTAGCCGAAATACCCGCGGACGCAGAGATCCCCGTTGTTCCGGCCGGCGCCCAAAGCCGAATTCACTTCGATTAATTGCTCGTCCTTCCGCTGGACCGTGATCTGGCACCCGTCCCCGCAATAGGAACAAATCGTCTCCGCTCGTTTGAGCATCCACGGACGATAGTCGTACATCGACAACCGGCTGGTGATGGCTCCGACCGGACAGATCTGGATGCACCCGCCGCACATGTCGCATTCGAGTTCGTTGCCGGCCCAATGGGTAATCTGCGTGAGCGTGCCGCGGCCGTCGGCCGCCAGCGCCTGGGCGTCCATCACCTCGTCGCAATACCGCACGCAACGCATGCACGACACGCACCGGTTCATCTGCGTTTCGATGACCGGGCCGAGGTATTGTTTCGGAAAGACCCGCTTCAATTCCTTGAACCGGCTGACGGTGGGCGTGTACTCGTGCGAAAAATCCTGCAAGTCGCAACGGCCGCCCTGGTCGCACACCGGACAATCGAGCGGATGATTGCCCAACAACAACTCCAACACGGATTTCCGGGCGGCCTCGACGTGCGGCACCGACGACCGCACGACCATACCTTCGGCCACTCGCGTGCTGCACGAGGTTTGGAGTTTTGGAATTTTTTCGACTTCCACGAGGCACATCCGACAATTCGCGTCGGGTTCCAGCTTCGGATGGTAACAAAAATGGGGCACCATCACGCCCACCTGCCGGGCCGCCTCGATCACGAGCGTGCCTTCCGGAACCTGCGTGCGGATTCCGTCGATCGTGATGGTCAAAAGGTTCGGAGAATTCGACATGGTTAATTCTTGCGTTCAGTCATCGTTGACAATTCCCCCTCACCCCAACCCTCTCCCTCCAGGGGAGAGGGAGCCTCTTGGTTCCCCTCCTTTGGTAAGGACGGGAACTTTTCCCGAAGAGGGAAAAGTTGGGAGGTAGAGGGAGCATTTACACCTACGACAGACTTCCTTCGACTTCGCGCGCCTGCGCTACGCTCAGGACGGGGATTTCTTTCCGGCTCCCCTTGAGCGCCTCTGCCTCTTCAATCAACGCCTCATATTCATTCCGCCAATATTTCAACGTGCTCTGCACCGGGGCGATTTCCGCGTCGCCGAACGCACACACCGTTCGACCGCCGATATTCTCGCAAATTTCCGTGAGCGTCCGTAAATCGTCCGGTCGTCCCTGCTTGTTCATGATCCGTTGGAGGATTTGCACGATCCAGGAACTGCCTTCCCGGCACGGCGTACACTTTCCGCACGATTCATGATAGAAAAATTCCATCAGGCGCAAGGCCGCCCACACCATGCTCGTGCCTTCTTCCATCACGGTGATTCCGCCGGACCCCGACATCGACCCCGCCAGGGCCACCGATTCGAAGTCCAATTGCACGTCCACGTGGTCCGGGGTCAAAAACGGCGCCGAGGCCCCGCCCGGAATAAACGCCTTGAGCGGCTTGTCCGACCGCATGCCGCCCCCAAGCTCATAGATCAGGTCCCGGAACGTCGCGTTCACGGGCAATTCATAGTTCCCCGGACGTTTCACGTGTCCGCTCAAACAAAAGACCCGTGTGCCGGTGCTCTTGGGCGGCGCGCCGATGGAGGCAAACCAATCGGCTCCCCGATTCACGATATGGGGGACGTTGGCCAGCGTCTCGACGTTGTTGACGACCGTGGGTTTCTGATAGAGGCCGTGCGTGGCCGGGAACGGCGGCTTCGTCCGGGGCTTCCCCCGCTTGCCTTCCAGCGATTCGAGCAGCGCGGTTTCCTCTCCACAGATATAAGCCCCGGCCCCCACGTGCACGTAGACGTGCACGGTGATGCCGCTGCCGTAAATATCGGAACCCAGGTGCCCGGCCTGGTAGGCTTCGGTTATCGCCCGCTCCAGGATCTTCGCCGCCAGCCTGAATTCACCCCTGATATAGATATAGGCGGTTTGCGCGCCGATGGCGTAACAGGAGATGGCAATACCTTCAAGGATCTGGTGGGGATCCCGCTCCATCAATTGACGGTCTTTGAACGTGCCGGGCTCGCTTTCATCGGCGTTGCAACACAGGTATCTGGGACCGGGGTGATCCTTGGGAATGAAGCCCCATTTCACGCCGGTGGGGAAGCCGGCCCCGCCCCTGCCCCGCAGGCCGGATTTCTTCACCATCTCGATAAGGTCATTGGGCGGCACGTTCCCCAGGACGGTCTTCAACGCCTTGTACCCGCCCGTCCCTTCATAATCGGACAGCGACCCGGTGTAGCCGGGTCGTTCCATGTTGGTCAGGAGAATCTTCTCAAAGGTCTTCATGACGACACGACGTCCTTACTCCGTTCGGGCACCATAAACGGCCCGCTTTTCATCGCACTATCGCCGGTTTCCCGCAAGTCCCGGACAATCAGTCCGACTTTTTCTTCGGTGAGCCGCTCGTAATAGTCGTCATTGATTTGCATCATCGGCCCGGTTCCACAGGACCCCAAACATTCCACCGCACTCAGGGTGAACAGCTTGTCGTCGGTGGTCTGGCCCACGCCGATACCCAAGTGCGTGCGCAACCATTCAATAAGGGGATCGGCCCCGACCAGCGCGCACATCAACGACCGGCACACCTGGATATGGAATTTCCCGATGGGTTTGAGGTTGAGCATGGTATAGAAGGTCGCGGTCTCGAACACCTGGGGCGGGGTGAGGTCCAGAATGCCGGCGATCTCCCGGATCGCCGCCTGGCTCACGTATCCCTCTTCCCTCTGCGCCAGGTTCAATAACGGCAGCATCGCCGATCGCCTCACCGGATACCGGCTCAGGATGTCGTCAACGGTCTCTTGATGTTTATCGAATATCATGCTGCCTACGTATCAAAATAACCTGCTTCACTCAGGCCGCTTTTCCTGTTCCCCTCCTTTGTAAGGACGGGAACTTTTTCCGAAGAGGGAAAAGTTGGGAGGTAGACCCGACGGCTAGGATAGACCCCCCCGTGCTCTATGGGCGTTCAACTCTACCCCACCTACCCTCCCCTTACAAAGGGGAGGAAACAAACCTGACAACCTGCCCTCTTTTGCTCCCTTGGTGTGCAGGCGGCCAGCTAAGAACTTTTCATGCATCCGCAATCCACAATCCAAAATCCACAATTCCCCTTCACCTGTCACACTCGCCCATGACGATGTCATAGGTGCCGAAGATAGTGATAATATCAGAAATCAGATAGCCGCGGGCCATAAAATCGAACGCGCCCATGTGAACAAACGACGGCGAGCGGATCTTCATCCGATAGGGCCGCGGGCTCCCGTCACTGATCAGGAAAAACCCCAGTTCACCCTTGGGCACCTCCGTCCCGCAATACGTTTCCCCCTTCGGCGGCTTGAACCCCTGCGTAAAGATGATGAAATGATGGATCAGGCTTTCCATGTCCCGCATGACGTTGGGTTTGGCCGGAGGAATCACCTGGGGCATGTCCGCCATGATGGGCCCTTCCGGCAACTGGTCCAGGCATTGCTCAATGATGCGCGCGCTTTGCTTCATTTCCTCGACGCGGATCCAATACCGGTCATAGGTGTCCCCGCCTTTGCCGACCGGCACGTCCCACTCCACCCGGTCGTAGACGCCGTACGGTTCGAGCTTGCGCACGTCATAGGCCACTCCCGACCCACGAAGCGTCGGCCCGGTCAGCCCGAAGTTGATCGCGTCTTCCGCGGAAATGACCGCCACGTTTTTGGTCCTGGCCACCCAGATCCGGTTCCGTTGCAGCAACGTGTCATATTCCTGCACGTGCTCGGGAAACGTCTTCAAAAATCCGCGCAGGCGTTCGATCAGTGCCGGGGTCAGGTCACCGTCCACCCCTCCGATACGATAATAGTTCAGCGTCAGGCGCGCGCCGCACAGTTGTTCAAAAAAATCGAGCAGGACTTCCCGTTCGCGGAACGTCCAGAAGAACACCGTCATGGCCCCGATATCCAGGGCCTGCGTGCCCAACCAGAAGAGGTGACCGACGATGCGTTGCACCTCGGCCACGATCGTCCGGACGTACTCGGCCCGCTCCGGTATCGTCACGCCGACCAGTTTTTCCACGGCGCGCACGTAGGCGTAGTTGTTCGTCATGGCGCACACGTAATCCAGGCGATCCGTATGCGGAATGACCTGCATGTAATGGAGCCCTTCCGCGAGCTTTTCCACACCGCGATGCAAATATCCCATATCCGGAACGGCCTTGGCCACGCGCTCGCCGTCCAGTTCCAACACCACCCGCAGGACGCCGTGCGTGCTGGGATGCTGCGGGCCCATGTTGAGCAACAGTTCGGTCGTGCGCTTGGCGGATTCCGGAGCATCTCCGGCCAGAAACATGTGCCGCTGATCCTGTGGAATCTCGCGTTCGGTCCATTCACTCTCCGGCTCATCCAAACGGGGAATAAAATCAAAGGTGCTTCTCCACCCCTTGCCTTCGGTGGGGAAATCCTTCCGAAGGGGATGGCCTTCCTCGTAATCCTCGGGTAACAGAATGCGTCGCAGGTCCGGGTGCCCCTCGAACGTGATCCCCATCAGGTCGTAGACTTCCCGTTCGAGGAAATTCGCGCCTTTCCAAATGGACGTCACGGTCCCGAGGGTGGGCTGCTCTTCCGTCACCCGGGTCTTCAGTCGAATCCGGGTGTTATGCGGAAGGGAGAGAAAGTGATAGATGACTTCAAACCGTTCCAGGTCATCGGGATAGTCCGCCGAGCAGATGTCGGTAAGATGATCGAAAGCCATCCCGGGATCGTCGTGCAGGAAACGCGCCACTTCGACCAGATCCTGGGCCCGCACCTGGGCCGACAGATCTCCCCGCTGCGGATCTTCACGCACGGACAGCACGGCCTCGGGAAAACGCTCGTGCAGGGTTTCAAGAACTCGATGCATAACGGGACTTTACCTGGAACGACTCGGAGCAGACGTCTTCCACGCTATTTCACAAACACTTTTTCCTTCTGAATCTTTTCCTGCAACTTGATCAAGGCATCCAGCAACGCTTCCGGACGCGGGGGACAGCCCGCCACGTAGACGTCCACCGGCACGATCTGATCCACTCCCTGCACCACGCTGTAACTGTTGTAATGATTGCCCGAAGTCGCACAGGACCCCATGGAGATCACGTAGCGCGGTTCGGCCATTTGATCGTAGATCCGGCGAATCACGGGCGCCATCTTTCGACACACGGTCCCGGCCACGATCATGACGTCGGATTGTCTGGGAGAGGCACGAAAGACCCCGGCCCCGAACCGGTCGATATCATACCGGGAGGACACCGACGCGATCATCTCGATGGCGCAACAGGCGAGCCCGAACGTCATCGGCCACAAGGCCGACTTCCGGCACCAGCTCACCAGGTAATCGAGATTGGTGGTAATGATATTGGAGTCAAACTGGCGTTCAAGCATGCTCATGGTTTCATATCCTTCGTCATGCAAACACAGTGTGGGGGATGGATTCCCGCGTTGACTGAGCCACCCGACTTGCCACCCTGTGCCGCGGGAATGACAGAAAAAGACTACCACCGACGCCCGAACTACCCGCCCCGCCACGGCGACAACGAACGGTGACACTCGTTCTCGGGGCGGAATTCCACACGCTCCTGAACGCCGTACGACTCAGTCCCATTCCAGCGCACCTTTTTTCCAGACGTACCAGAACCCGACAACCAGGATGGCAATGAAGACTCCCATTTCAATGAGTCCCAACAGTCCCAATTTGTGAAACACCACCGCCCACGGAAACATAAAGACGATTTCAATATCAAACACGACGAACAACATCGCGATGATGTAATACCGCATCGGGAACTGGACGCGGGCGTCCATGAAGAGCGGGCTCCCGCTCTCATAGGGAAGCAGTTTCGCGCGATACGGCCGGCTGGGCCGCACGATCCACCCGGCCACCAGCGACACCACGCCGAACCCCAGCGCAATCACGGCAAAGACGGCGATGGGAATATAATTTAACGGAACGGACTCGCCACCCATATTGGTCTATCCCACTATTGTGGATTGTGGATTTCTGATTTTTGATTTCTCAATCCGCAATCCGCAATCAAAAATACACAATCTCTCATCCCGTTCCAGCCAACGCCAAGTCAAAAAACGGACGATGGCGTAAGCCCCGAAGCGTTGAAATATCCAGCCCCTTGTGCTGCATGAGAATTTTAAACGTGGTGCCCATGCCGTGAGGTCGCAACAATTGGGCTGCCGCCCGAACCACTGCCGATTCCTGGTCACACCCCCGGACCAATTCCTCGATCCCGAGACTCATCAAAAAATGCTGAAGATTCGTCAACCCCGTCGTGGTCAACCCGACCTGTTCGCCGGTATGGGCAAGACTCGAAAAATTCACGTGCGCCGTCAAATCCTGCTCTCCGACCCGTTGATAGGGATTCGTCGAAACCGTATGCCGGTAGTACGCCATCAATGTCCCGTTCTTTCGTTCAAGCGCAACATAATCCCGGGCGGTATGGCCGTAATCAATCGTGATCACGACTCCGCGATCAAGCACCCTGGCGACCTGTTTGATCCACTTCACGGCTTCCAGGCTGATTTCCGTGGTAAACCCGGCGGGCAACTCCACGTCCAGCTCGGACAAGAACGACGACAAATCAGGCGTAGACGGCTCTCCCCATTGTTCCTGCAAGGCATGGTCGCGGGAGGTCACGTACAATTCCTGAAGACCGTCCTGCCCCATGCGAACCCTGTGGACCGGAAACGCGTCCACCAATTCATTCGAGAGCAACGTGCCGGTCAGACTGGCTTCCGAAATCGCCTGAAGTTCGTCAACCCATTGAATCTCCGTTCCTTGTTCCTTCCAGGCAGCCAGCGTTTCCTGTTGTCGCCGGCGAAAGGCCGGGCTGCGTTCGACCAGAATGCACGCCAACCGCGAAAGCAGCGAGGGCTGCTGCTCCCGACATTCCTGCAACATGTCCCTCAGCAACGTCCCGTCCCCCGGCCCCATTTCAACGAGATCAAACACCGGGGGATGGCCGAGCCGGTCATCGATCTCCGCAAGCTGACGCACCAGACACTTGGCCAGGACCGGGGAAAGACTCGGGGCGGTGAAGAAATCGCCCCCCTCCCGACCGATGGGAGACGTCACGGAGGCGGACCGTCCGCCGCCGGTCGTATAGTACCCATGCTCGTCATCATACAGAGCCAGTTCCATAAAACGGGCAAACGTCAGCGGACCCGTTTCCCGAATGAGCGTCGTCATCCGCTGCACTAAAGGAGAATCCGTGGATTTCATTTGCTTAGTCAACCTTGTGGGTGCCCACTATTTCGTTGACAGTTTCTGCCGTCTCCTTCTGTCATCCTCGACATTTGTAATCGAGGATCCAGGGTCTTTTCTTTTCCTTCCATTCGCGAGGAGAACGACACTGGATTCCCGCTAAAAGCTTGCGGGAATGACAGAAAAAGCTGTCAACGAAATAGTGAGCATTTACAATCTCCCCATAGGACCAATGGAATCACTTCCATGGGCCAAAAGCTCTATAAATTAGCTATCCCTCAACTGTTAGTCAAGGGAAGGTCAGCCCATTGTTGGCGCAATTTTATCATGTCCCCTTCTGGTCGAACCGAAGAGTACACGATTGGCAAAGGAGGACATCGTTAACCTCTCGTAGAGAATGCGGCGACCAAGACGTTTCCGCGAGTCAAACGCTCACGCGCCGGAGTCTGTCGCTCTATTTGACGTCAGTCCAAACGCTATTTCGTGGACAGGAAACTATCGGCAAAGGAGTGTGGGGAAATTACGTAAACTCTGCCAGGCGGGTTTTCAAGAAGAAACCGGTCGCCCGTAACGAGGCGTCCCTGGGGATGGCTGGCGAGTAATGCCCACAGGTGCTGATCTCCGGTGTCCGGAGCGTCACCCGCCTCGGCAGGTGCCCGCCACATCGCGTTGGCGACCAGGTCCGCAAGCAGCCGGTCGAGTTCCTCGTCGGTCAGACCATGCAGCCGGACCAAACCGGGCCGACGCAACACGTTCGAATACTCGCTGAGCAGTTCGTCCGACAGAAGGTAAATGAAGCCGCCGACGAGCATAGCGTCCAGAATGCGCGCAGGCGGACTATTCGGGTCCGCGCCGATCAGGCCTGAGACGATGACGTTCGTGTCAACGACGCCAACCCCGGGAATCATCGGCGCTACCGCCCCTTACGGGAACGCCGCGTTTCCTTGACCGCCAAGGCCATTGCCTGATCAGCATCCAGGCGGGACCGCGCCCGCGCCTTGGCGACAATCTCCCGTGCGCTGTCAAGCGGCTGGATCCCTCGCAACGTCAGGCTTTCCTCGATGATCGAGGCCATTGAGCGATGTTGCCGCGCCGAGGCTTCTTTCAGCGCGCGATGCGTGCGGTCAGCCAAGCTGATAGTCAGACGAACCATGGCGTATGCTCCGATAGATCGTCCAGCACCATGTCGGATTACGCTTCGCTCATCCGACCTACAAAACTTGTTTTCAAGGATGAATTGGATGTCGCAATTTGCGATTTCCAATTTTCCATCTGTTCAATCAAATTGTCGTTCGGGCAACGGTGGGGTGGGATACCGTCCGAGTATGACGTTCCAATACGCCCAGGACCGGTCATCAAAAATTCCCGGTGGCGCATGGTCCAGGACTTCCCGCAATTCCTCATCGGAGACGTACTGCCGAACTACTTTCATGTCCTCATGGGTCCCGTAGGTCATGGCATACGTCAAAAACCGAACCGGATCGGATAGGGCCTTTTCCGAAGGTTCAAACCAGATGACACGGGAAGCCACTTTTGTCAGTTCATCAGTAAGCGTCAACTTTTTCACAAGCCACTCCCCAAATCCTTCATCCCTTCTTCTTTCTTCAAGTACAATTTCCCAAGATCGGGCAAACGATCCAGGGCAACAGCGCGAACAGCCTCTACCAACCCCAACCTGACTGACTCGGGCAGGGTGTGTAAATCACCATCGTCGAAATACGTAAGAGCTTTCAAGGTCAGTTGAGGTTGAAAGGAATGCGGGTAGATCCGGCTTGCGGCCGCCAATGCCATAGGCAGGTCTATTGCTTCCTGATTGATGAGGGCATGAAGATCCAGGTAATCTTTGGCTTCGGCTCGCTGTTGTACCACCGCTGCTTTCATGCCTGCCAAGTCGATGAGCGAGGCAATTCGGACCCCGTTGTCCGGGAACTGCAAGGGCTCACGGAGAACCGTCATGCCGGGCACTCCAAAAAACGAGACCCGCACGTTTCCTGCACGATCAACCAGACAGGTAAGGGTATCGGGCGCCTGTTGAACGATTTCGGCTCCTTTCAAAAACGGGACAGATGTATAAAGTTGTTGAGGGTTGAAGGACTCGGAGCCAAAGAAATCGAAATCAATCGATTCACGGTGACCCAGATACAAGGCGATGGCTGTGCCGCCGTACAGCGTAAATTGTGGAGGGACGTCACCCAGTTCATCCCACAATCGGCGCTGAGCAGGAAAAAGAAGATCCAAATGAAGAGAGGTCATGGAGGTGAGCTATTCTGTTGGTTCTTCAGGAAATTGTGTGCACCCAAATTCGCATCCCCCCTCACCTCAATCCTCTCCCCCCGCAGGGGGGCGAGGAAGACTAGGGCTGGAGAGGGAAGAAAGAGAATTTTCGTCACTCACGCTCCGTGGCATTTTTTGTATTTTTTGCCGCTGCCGCAGGGGCAGGGTTCGTTTCGGCCGACTTTGGCCTGGGACCGTTGGACCGTTCGTTGCGCGGGGGCGCCGTCTCCGCGGTTGAAGATCATTTGGGGAGGCAGGGCCTCGTCGTCTTCGACGGGTGGTCGTTCCCCTTTGACGACCTGGACTTTAAACAGGCGCTCCAGGGCATCGGACTTGATGCGGTCCATCATCGCGGCAAACATGTCGAAGCCTTCCCGTTTATACTCCGCCAGCGGATCTTTCTGTCCATAGCCCCTGAGCCCGATGCCGTCCCGCATCTGATCCATGCCGAGGAGATGATCCTTCCAATGATGATCGATGACCTGTAACACCAGGCTCCGTTCAAGCTGTAAGCGCAGCTCTGGACCGATTTGTTCTTCGCGTTCCGCTTGCCGTTGCCTGAAAAGCTGCTGGACGTGTTCCAGCAATTCGTTCCGCAGGCCATCGCGTCCCATGTCCGACATGTCCCCGGTCGCCATGACTTCCGTACCGAATTGCGCGAGGGCGGCTTCACGCAGCCCGGCCAAATCCCAGGCTTCGGCGTAGGCTTCTTCCGGGCAGTGGGTATTGACCAGGGCGTCCACCACGTCGACGAGCCAATCCTCCGCGTCGTCCTGAATGGAACCGCCCCCAAGGACGCCGGCACGATGGGCATAGATGATTTCCCGCTGTTTATTCATCACGTCGTCGTATTCGAGAATGTGTTTCCGGATGTCGAAATTATGACCCTCCACTTTCTTCTGGGCGTTTTCAATGGACTTGCTGACCATTCGGTGTTCAATCGGCACGCCTTCTTCCATCCCCAGCTTCAACATCAGGTTGGAAACCCGTTCCGAAGCAAAAATGCGCATCAAATCGTCTTCCAGGGATAAGAAGAAGCGTGACGACCCGGGGTCGCCCTGGCGACCGGACCGGCCTCGAAGCTGGTTGTCGATCCGGCGACTTTCATGGCGCTCCGTGCCGACGATATGCAATCCGCCCAACTCCAGGACTGCTTCCTTGTCCGTTTCGCATTGCCGTTGAATCCGTTCAAACGCCGCGTGCTTCTGTTCCTCAGTCAGGTCTTCGCCCCGGTAGACCACCTGCTGCTTGTATAACGCGTCCGGGTTGCCGCCCAGAACAATATCCGTTCCCCGGCCGGCCATATTGGTGGCCAGCGTGACCCCGCCCTTGCCCCCGGCCTGGGAAATAATCTCCGCCTCCTTTTCATGAAACTTGGCGTTCAACACCTGGTGTTTCACGCCTCGCTGCTTGAGAATTTTGGAGAGTCGTTCCGACTTTTCAATGGAAATCGTGCCCACCAGCACGGGCTGACCCCGCTCGTGGTATTCCATGACTTCCTGGGCAATCGCCTCGAATTTTTCTTTCTCCGTGCGATATACCACGTCCGAATGATCCTGGCGAACCATCGCCCGGTTGGTCGGAATCACGTTGACGTCCAGGTTGTAGATTTTGGCAAACTCCGCGGCTTCCGTATCCGCGGTTCCGGTCATCCCCGCCAGTTTTTCATACATCCGAAAATAATTTTGAAACGTGATGGACGCCAGGGTTTGATTTTCATTGGCGATTTTCACGCCCTCCTTGGCTTCGACCGCCTGGTGCAACCCGTCACTCCATCGCCGGCCCGGCATCAGGCGTCCCGTAAACTCGTCGACGATTTGCACTTCGCCTTCCTTCACCACGTAGTCCACGTCCCGTTTATAGATGGCATGGGCCTGCAAGGCTTTGATGACGTGGTGCACCACGTCGAGATTTTTCGGGTCATACAGGTTGTCGCCCGCCAACAAGCCTTCCGCCGCCAGCAATTTTTCTACATGGGGGTTTCCTTCTTCCGTCAGCGCCACCGTCCTTGATTTTTCCTCGATGGTATAGTCCCGTTCGGCGTTGAGCCTGGGGATGAGCCGGTTGATCCGGTTGTAGAGTTCCGTGCTCGCTTCGGCCGGGCCGGAAATGATGAGCGGCGTACGCGCTTCATCGATCAGGATACTGTCCACTTCGTCCACGATCGCGTACGACAACTCCCGTTGGACCCGTTGGCGCAAATCATTGATGACCAGGTTGTCCCGAAGGTAATCGAACCCGAACTCGTTGTTGGTGCCGTAGGTGATGTCGGCACGATAGGCTTCGGGTCTCGTACAGGGACGAAGATAATTCAAGCGTTTATCGGCTGCCTCGTACCCGGGATCAAACAGGAACGAGGATTCATGCTGGATCACGCCGACCGTGCAGCCCAACGCATGATACACGGGGCCCATCCATTGCGCGTCGCGTTTCGCCAGGTAGTCATTGACCGTTACCAGGTGCGCGCCTTTTCCCGTCAATGCGTTCAAGTACATGGGCAGGGTCGCGACCAGCGTCTTCCCCTCGCCGGTTTTCATTTCCGAAATCTTGCCCGCGTGCAACACCATGCCGCCCACGAGTTGGACGTCGAAGTGGCGGAGGCCGATTTTTCGCCGGGAGGCCTCACGGCACACGGCAAAGGCTTCGGGCAGCAATGCATCCAACGTCTCTCCCGCGTCGAGGCGCTTTTTGAACATCTGGGTCTTGTCCGCCAGCGCTTCCTCCGACAGCGACTGCAAGCCGGGCTCCAATTCGTTAATCCGCGCGACGCCGGGTAAAAGCGCCTTCAACTCGCGATCATTTTTGCTTCCGAACAGCAGATTGAGCAGTCTCACGAACATGATGGGGTCAAGACCTCTGGAGGAATGAACGTCATTTTGGGGGTGGCATGAACAGAATTAATCGTTTGATCCAAAACACGTTTTCAGCTAGTAATATACCTGAATGGGTTCATGAATCAACCACGGACCCGTTGATTTATTGCACGATCGGGCGCAATGTGGTCTTGCGGCCTTGCTCAACCCTCGTGTATATCGACATGACATCTTACGGGTACACTGCAGGCCGCCTTGCCCTGCATCCCGTTATCACAAGAAATCAGAGGACCTTTGATTGGAAAAAAGCTACCGGCAGGTTGTATCTGCTGCTCGGACGGTCGCTTGAAAAGTCTTGTTAAATATGGTAGAAGCATTGCCCGTAACTAGTGATATTATTTGCATTGCTCACGAACCGGAAAACCAGACAAAATGGCTTCTATATTCTCCAAAGCTGTGGCGGTACTTCTTGTGCCGTTGCTGGCATATGTTATCTGTCCTGCGGCGGAAGCACAGGACTCGCCCGACCAATCAGTCGAATTTCTGGAAACCCTCGAAATTGCCGACACGCTGGCCGATGAAGAAGAGCGGGAAATCAGTATACCCAAACCCGATACCACGACGTTGATGCCGTTCGACGCCCCCATGGCAGCCAACCGCATGGCCGGAACGATTGCCAGAAATTCAATCGCCTCACCGGACAGGCCTACACTGATGCGGGATTCCATTGCAGATCGCAAGGGACTGTGGCAATCCGTCAGATTGACGGCTGCCCGGGCGGAACGCCGCATCAGCCTGGCCGCCATGGACACCTCAACGGACGTGCCGTTCAACGGCCGCATGGCCGCCACGATTTTCAGGACTGCCGTCGTCCCGTGGGACAGGCCTGAACCCGAACTCCCCCGGGATTCTATTGCGGACCGCAAAGCACTTCGCAAAACCGTCAGACTGATCAAGTCCGAACGTCCCGAGTACCCGCAAGTGGCGCGCACGCAGGGCTGGGAAGGCATAGTCGTGTTACGAATCACCGTCGGTCCCGGCGGGGACGTGGGAAACGTCAAAACTCAAACGACCTCGGGGTTTCCCGCGCTTGACGAAAGCGCCGCGCAGTCAGTCAAGACGTGGCGATTCGACCCGGCGAGAGATGGAGAATTTCGCGTGTCCGCCGTGGTCGACCTGCCCATCAGATTCGATCTTGACGAGTATGGCATCCAAGCCTCGCGAGACGAGCCGGAACCCGAGCCCGAGCCCGAACCTGAACCCGTGAAGGTGCGGAAACCCGCCAGACTGGTCAAATCCGAACGTCCCGACTATCCGCAAACGGCTCGGAAGCAAGGCTCGGAAGGCACGGTCGTGTTACGGATCACCGTCGGTGCCGGCGGGGACGTGGAACAAGTCGCAATTCAAGAAAGCTCGGGATTTCCCGAGCTTGACCAGAGCGCCGCACAGTCAGTCAAAACGTGGCGATTCGACCCGGCGAAAGTTGGAGACGATCCCATTTCCTCCGCGGTCGACCTGCCCGTCACATTCGACCTCGAGGAGTATGAAGAGGAGACAAGAAACGCGGAATAACATAAACTAGGGAGAGCCCCTCATGAACAATTATCGAATCATTCCATCAATTCTGCTGTTGTGTCTGTTGGCTATTCCAATTCAACAGTCTCTGGCGCAGGAATCCGCAAGCCAGGACACGGACGTCGTCAAACTCGAAGAAGTCATCGTGGTCGGTTCCCGTGTTCCGACACGCTCGGCCCATGATTCTCCGGTGCCGGTGGACGTGATTGAAGCGAAAGACATGAGGAACTACGGGGTCAGGGACATGAACTCCCTCCTGAGGGCCACCGTGCCGTCCTACAACGTCAACCAGCAGCCCATCGGCGACGCCGCCACGCTGGTGCGCCCGGCGAACCTTCGCGGGCTGCCCCCGGATTCCACCCTGATCCTGATCAACGGCAAACGCCGGCACCGGGGGTCCGTCCTGACGTTCCTGGGCGGCGGCATTTCAGACGGGGCCCACGCGCCCGATCTGGCCGTGATTCCGGCCATTGCCCTCAAACGCGTGGAAGTCCTGCGCGACGGTGCGGCCGCGCAGTACGGGTCCGATGCCGTGGCCGGCGTGATGAATTTCGAGTTGAAAGACGCTCCGGACAGCGGCACGGTGGAAACCCGCTGGGGCCAGTATTATGCGGGAGACGGCGACACCGCCAGTATTGCAGGCAACTTTGGCGTGCCCCTGGCCCTCCCGTTCCTCCAGTCCGGGTTTGCCAACTTCAGCTTCGAGTATGGAACGTCAGACTGGACCGACCGCAGCATCCAACGCGACGATGCGCAGGCCCTGATTGACGCGGGCAACAGCCACGTGGTGAACAGCAGATTCACTCGGAGCCCCAATGCCATGGTCTGGGGCGCACCCCAGGTTCTCCATGACTACAAACTCTTCGGCAACTTCGGGGCGAAACTGAACAGCAAGGCCGAACTCTACGGCTGGGGCAACTATGCCCAGCGCAAAGTAGAAGGCGGATTTTACTACCGTAATCCCAATACGCGAGGCGGGGTATTCGACGGACCTGGAGACACAATTAAGGTCGCGAACCTCGACCCGGCCCAAGGGGACTGCCCTGTCGTGCCGACGAACGATGCGGCTGACTACAGTAACGTGTCTCTTCCCGAGAACTGCTTCATTTTCAACGAAAAGTTCCCAGGCGGATTTACCCCGTTTTTCGGGGGGACGGTGCGCGACTGGAGCGCGGCCGTGGGTATTCGCGGGGACATCTCCGACTGGCACTATGACCTCAGCGCCGTGCTCGGTCAGCACAGCACGGACTTCTTCATGAGGAACACCATCAATCCGCAACTCGCCGCGATGCGAACCAATATACCGACGGAATACAATCCGGGCATGTACACGGAGACGGATCACACGATCAACCTCGATCTCTCCAGGTCACTGCGGACCGCCATGCTCCCCTCACCCCTGAACGTCGGCCTCGGCTTGGAGTATCGAGTGGAGCAATTCGAGGTGACAGCCGGCGGGAGGAATTCCTGGTTCATCGACGAGAGTCCCGGAGGTCTTGCAGCGCAGGGCTTCGGCATCGGGTCCAACGGATTTGCCGGCTTTCATCCCGACATCGCGGTGACAAACAACCGGGGCAGCTACGCCGGCTATATCGATTTGGAAACCAACCTGTCCAAGGACCTGCTGGTCGGCGTGGCCGGACGGTATGAGAAATTCGAAACCTTCGGCGACACCCTGAACGGCAAGTTCAACACCCGTTGGCAGGCCACGTCCATGATGGCGCTTCGCGGCTCGGTCAGCACGGGATTCCGTGCCCCGACCGTAGGACAGGCGAACATTCAGAACGTGACCACGGCGTTCGTCGATGGGAGACTCGCTAACGTAGGAACCTATCCGACGAGCCATCCGATTGCGCAACGGAAAGGGGCTGAGGAACTGAAGCCGGAAAAATCCTTCAACGTGTCCGCGGGCACGGTATTGGACGTCGGCGACCTGTCCGTGACCGTCGACTACTACCGGGTCCAGGTACGGGATCGTATCGCACGGGGCGCCCAAATTGCTTTGGATGACTCTGATATAGCTTTCGCCCAATCCTTGGGTTTCACAGATATCCTCCGGGTAGCCTACTATGCCAACGCGTTCGATACCACCACAAACGGGGTGGACATCGTGGCGACCTATCCAATGCAGTTTGCCGGAGGGACCACCCTCTGGACGTTCGCGGGCAACTATAATCGGAGTGAGGTCACCGATATCAATAATCCGGATGCCATCAATGCCAAGCGGGTGACCCAGTTGGAAAAAACCCTGCCGTGGTTCCGAATGACGTTGACCGGCGACCACAGACAGGGGCCATGGCGGTTCCTGGGCCGGCTCTACATGTACAATGGCTTTACGGAGTTTACGACGGACGGTGGAGATAATACCCGTATCGACGCCGGTCCGCAGTGGATCGTGGATTTTGAAACTTCGTACACCATGAAAACCGGACTGACGATCTCGGCGGGTGCGCAAAACCTGTTCGAGTCGTTTCCGGACAGATCACAGCCAGGGGTTTCGGGCACGAAGTATCCGGAGTATGCGCCCTTTGGATTCAACGGCGGATTCTATTACCTGAGGGCGTTGTATGCATTCTAACGACCTTGGCCGACCCTCACCTCCACCCTCTCCCATAGGGAGAGGGCTGGAAGGGGCTGTTTTTCTTCTGAATGTGAACGTGGGGAATCCCGTTTTCATTACCAACCCCTTACACACAATATAGAGGCGTTATGAACAGACAACTCTTACGAATCATGTCTATCGGAGTCCTGGGCTTCACGCTATGCCTCGCCGGTCCTCTCACGAGCCTGGCGGCGGATGAAGCCCAAAACTTGTTCAACCAGGGCGCGAGTCACGCGAACAACCAGGAATTCCAGCAAGCCGCCAAGTCCCTGCAACAGGCCTTGGACGTGTTTCCTCGTTTTGCAGCCGCGCATCATCTCCTGGGGGTCGTCTCGTTTACGGGTTTGCAACAACCCGATCAGGCCGTCACCCACCTGAAAAAAGCCGTTGAGCTGCACCCCAATTTCGCCAGGGCCTATTTTGACCTCGGGCTGGTCTATCAACATCAGAAGAACCTGGATGCCGCGGCAACGGTGCTCAAGAAAGCCATCGAGATCTATCCGCGCTTTGCCGATGCGCAACTGAACCTGGCATTTGCCTATGACCAACTGGGTGATCGCGAACAGGCCATCAGCGCCTACCAGGCCGCGCTGAAAATGGATCCCAGCCAACTCACCGCCCTGTTTAACCTGGCGACGCTCTATGATATGCAGGGCGATACGGACCAGGCGATGAAGGAACTGCAAACATTGACGAGCCAGGATCCTCAGGACGCCAAGGCCTGGCTCCTGTTGGCCCAGTTGGCTGAAAAGTCCCTGAGTGAGAAACAGGCGATCGAGGCGTACGAGAAGGCCTTGGGAATCTCACCTGACTTGCTTGAGGCCCATTACGCCTTGGGGTATCTCATGCAAGCCCAGGACCAGCCGCAACAAGCGGTGAACCATTTCCAGGAAGTGGTCCGCCTGAATCCGAATCATGCTGAAGCGCAGCTCAACCTGGGCGTGCTCCTGGCAAACCTCGACAAGCTCGATGAAGCCGAGGCGGCCTATCTGGCTGCCCTGAAGTTGAACCCGGGCCTGGTCGAAGGCTATTACAACCTTGGGGTCTTCTACGAGTTTCATCGCAAGGATACGGATAGCGCCCTCGAACAATACCGGAAATACATCGAACTCGGCGGCCAGGACGACCGGGTTAAAAAGCTGCTGAAAAAAGTTGGGTCGTGAACCACGTCGCCTCCATGAACGTTCTCGAGCAGGAATCGTCCTTTCTGCGATTCGGGACGTGGTCCGTTCTGCTGCACATCCTCTTTTTCGTGCTCATCAGTCTCGTGCATTTTTCTCTCGACGTCGAAAAGCCCCCGCCGACGGTCAAGGTCACCTTCGTTGAAGTCCCGCCCCCCCCCCCCACCCCAACCCGAAGCTGCGCCCGAGGCCCCGCCCATGCTCCAGGCTCAACGGCTGCAACCGCAGCCCGTCCAACGGAAACAGGTTCAGCCTGCACCGAGACCGCCCGACATTTCTCAACCGGTCGAGATGCCCAAAGTCGACACGCAACCGCCGCCCCAACAACCGCCTCCGCAGCCGTTAAAACGGCGAATTCTTACGGATAACCGTGCCACGGACACCTTAAAAGCACGAGACCTGACCAAAGTCGCGTCACGCAGCACCTCCGCCCCAACAACGACCACCAAGGTTGAGGAACCGCCATCGATGTTCATCCCCGGATTTTCGACCGTCGCCGCCCTGGAAGGTGCCGCGCAACGGCACATCGTACGCGCGTCTTTGCCGGCAACGGCTCCCGGCCGTTCAAGAAGAACCCTGCAGGCCGCTCGTGGCGAAGCTCAGGCCGTGACCAGTGTCGGGGTGGTACGCTCTATTCATCCCAGGTATCCACGGATCGCCAAAAAGTCCGGGTGGGAAGGGACGGTTCTCGTTCGCGTGACGGTTGAGAAGAACGGCAGGGCCAGCAAGGTCGTCGTGTCGCGAAGCAGCGGACGTAAAGTTCTGGATGACGCAGCGGTCAAGGCAGTCAGAAGATGGGGGTTCCGCCCCGCACGGGACGGGAACATTCCCATTCAAAGCGTCGTGGTCATTCCCATCAAGTTTTCTTTAAGCAAACAAGGCTAAACTCCATTTCAACCATAAGGATCACAAGCCATGATTGACATGTCATTTGCTTTCATCAAAGTCCTGATGGCCGGCGGATTGCTCATGCTTCCCATCATTTTGTGCTCGCTGGTTGCCTTGGCCATTATTCTTGAACGGGCATGGTTTTTTTACAAGGTCCCTTCCGCTGAGAAAGCCGATGAGATGATTGAGTTGGTTGCCGAGAAAAAATTCGACGACGCGCTCTCTCTCAGCGAGGAGACTCCGCATCCCGTGCTTCGAGTGTTGGCATCGGGCATTCGCTCGCGCTCCGCCGCTCCGGAAAAGGCCATGGAAGCCACCGGCCTGGTCGAGGTGAGCCGCATGAAACGAGGTTTTCCGTCGTTGGACACCATCATTACGCTCTCCCCGTTATTGGGGTTGTTAGGCACCATCATCGGGATGATCGATTCCTTCGGCATCATGGCCATTGAAGGAATGGGCAGCCCGCATGCCGTCACCGGCGGAGTCGCCGAGGCCCTCATCTGTACGGCCGGCGGCATTACCGTCGCCGTGTTGGCTCTCATCCCCTACAATTACTTCGTGGCTCGCACGGAAAACATCACCGAACAGATTGAGCACTATGCCACGCGCACTGAGTCAGCCCTGCAAGCAACGGCTACGGCGGTGCCGTCATGAAGCTGGCTGCGGCTGAAAAGAAAAAAGCCCGGATTGAGATTATTCCCATGATTGACACCATGTTTTTTCTGTTGGTGTTTTTCATGATCTCCACGCTGTCCATGACTCTGCAGAAAGGCATGGAAGTGAACTTGCCGCAGGCCAGTTCGGCGTCGGATGATCTTCCCGAACAAGTCACGCTCTCGATCGGGAGCAAGGGCCAACTCTTCTTTAATAAAGACGCCTGCACGATCTCGGAACTCGAGTTGCGCCTGCACGATCTCCGGTATTATGGGGAAGAACCCGCGGTGGTGATCAACGCCGATGAAGCCGTCTCGCATGGGCAAGTGATCGAGGTCATGGATGCCGTGAGGGAAGCCGGCATCTTCAACATGGCGATTGCGACCAAGCCGGACAAGCCCTCAACGTAGATTGGTGGTTTCGCGGCTTAAACCGGACGGTGTGCTACCTGTCTCTCCCGCAAGCATAGTCCAGGAACTCCCCTGCTCAACCCCTATTTTCTCAATAAAAAGCCCTGCCTTTCCTTCTGACGGAAAGGCAGGGCGACTCAGGACAGACACTTCGTGCAGAATTGACAAATGAGGACCTTGGACTTCCTCTCCTAGAACTTCATCGTGTACGCCAGCGTCATTCGACGCCCCGGCCCCTGCACGTTCGAGAATTGGTAATAATAGGCCTGATTGATCAACGGGAGATAGGCATTGTTGAACAGATTCGTGACGTTGACATTCAACACTCCCGGACCCACGGCAATGTTGCTGAACAGATCAACCAGAAAATAGCTGTCAATGTCGAAGCAGTGATCCAGCCAACTGGGGCATCCGCCTCCGAATAAGCCTGAATTGTTCGATTGTGTGCCGGAATAAAAGACCTGAGTCCCGGCGGTCAACCAATCGAGAAACTCATAGGTGACTGAGCCGGTTACCTTGACCGGGGGGATACGTAAAGACGGCAGGTCCTCATCGTACGTCCCATCATCATCATTATCGATCTCGCCGTGCATCCAGGTGAAGGTCCCGCCTATCTGAAGTTTATTCACCGGGCGACCACTTGCGGATGCTTCCAACCCATAGATCCGTTCCGGTTGCGTCACAATATTCAGATCCGCGTCAAAATTCGTCCCATTATCCGTAGTACTGTAAAAACCGATGAGTGAGGCGTTCCAGGTCCCGGACTCTGCGCGCAAGCCGGCCTCGTAGTTGCTCGTATGCACAAACTCGAACTCGACGTCTTTGACGGTTGCAAACGTTGCATTATTATCATTTACCTGCCGAAGCACGTCGCCCGGTGAAAAGGACTCGGAAAATCCACCGAACAAGGTCAAATTATCCGTCAAAAACGCGCTCGCAGAGGCATTGAAGAGCGTTTCCGATGCGGAAAGTTCTCCCGTTACGTTTTGCGTCGCGCCGGTCACGTCGATTGAGATACTTTCGTGCCGCATCCCTCCGGTCAGGATTCCAAGCTCACCGACTGGAATTTCGATCTGTCCGAACCCCGCAATCGCGTCCTGGTCTGCGTTCGGATCGACATCACCCATGACATCATACTGGCTGGTGTCATCTTTCAGATAATCGAGGCCCCACGTGACCTCGAACGGGAGATTGGGAAGTGAGACCGGCGTATTGACGGTTGTGCGGACGCCAAGTTTCTTAGACTCGACAACGTAATTGAGAAAACCCAGAAACAGGGTAAAGGTCGTATCGATAAACTGATAGTAACCCTGAATTTTCAGGTAGCTGCCCAGAATGTCTTCGTTGGAATACACAAGGTTGAAGTTCATGGTTTCATTACCTGGATCGACGTCATCAACGTTTCCCGGCACCGCGATCTCAGGCTTAATCGGCGGTTGAAGATAGAGTTCCCCGGTCGCCTCCGAGGACCGGCCGCCGTAATCCGCATCCTGCCGTAGATTGAAGTAGTTGAATGATGCCTCTAGCCGTTGGCTGTCGTTAAACTGGTAACCCAGCTTGGCGAGCAGATTATATTCTCTGGATTCATCCAGTCCCCCCTGTCTTCCTACAAGGTCCACCAGACGACTTCTGCCATCGGCGTCGAACGTGTTGCTCCGGTCGACAACTGTTCCGTCAAGCAGGTAATCGATTTTGTCCCGGCGACCGGACACCTGGAGATGCGTGTCCCCGACAATTGAATCATTTGCATGAACCGTTGAAAAACCCAGTCCCCCGCTCACGAGTACGTTGACTGTTCCGTCCTCCGGCCTTTTGGTAATGTAGTTGATCAAACCGCCCTCGGCAACGAACCCGTAGACAGCCGTTCCCCCGCGGATGATCTCGATCTGCTCAACCGCATTAATATCGATGGATTGAAGCGATCGCAGACCATTCCGTAACGACGTGTCCTGCGGCACGCCGTCGATCAGCGTCTGAAAGTTTCGTCCGCGCAGTGTCTGCCCGTAGTTCGTGAGCGAGACGGTCGACGGGCTGAACCCCGGCACCTTCTGGGCAAGAATGGATAGGCGTCACGTTCAACATCAACACGATTGCCAAGCTTAGTGTCTTTAAAGACATATGAATCTCCCTCTTTACGCAGCCCACTGATGCGCCACCGGACGAACACCAAAATGCAACTAGAAAGAATGGCGGTGGAGGCTGATGGAGGCTGGCGTGTTTAAATTTCAGAAATGCCACTGAAATCCATGTAAAATGATATTGCGATTGATAATTATTCTCTATTATACTAGCGGAACGAGCATTCTAATGCAATAGTTTCATCGCCTTCCTCCTTGGTGAAGATGCTTCCAGCCCTCATCGGAACACTGGGTATTGCTCTAGGGATTGCGCTACTTCGTTTTGCCTGGCGAAGAAAAACCCGACTGCACTCGCTTTTCATCGTAGGTGGATGGATGGCTATTGCGGTCGGTCTGGCACTATGGAGCTTGACCCGCGCCGCAGATTGGGGCATCGCGCTCGGGACCATTCTTTTCATATGTGTCGCCATCGTCCTGCTCGGTTTCAATGCTTGTGCTCGGCTTTCATGAATCAAGAAGCAAGACCAAGGACTGTCGCCAGCATTCGATGAAGCGCCGCCCGGCGTTTATGCCAAACACCTTTTCACGTTTTTTCTGGCTGCTCCGCTCGGGGGTGGAGTGGCGATAATCCTGGCGCTGTCCGTATTCGAACTGCTTCAATCCTTTGGAGCCGAGACCGCGAATGGCATTGTGACGACGTTCTTTCTCGCCCCGTTACTCTGGGCGGCGATTGCCACCTAGATGGTCATCGACACGACGATAGCGCGAAAAGCCACGCTGCTTTTCTGCTTCGCCGCCTTAAGCGCACTGCATCTCGCTTGGGTGGCATAGGAATTCGAAATGAAGGAGTAACGCTTGGAAAAGGCGTCTCCCAAATTTGTCACGAGAGCATTATCCGGCCACTCCGCGCTGGGTCTCGCCGCCTCGGCCTTCCTCTATATCTTGACCGTCAGCGGGACGATTTCTGTTTTCAACCATGAACTGCAGCGGTGGGAGCAACCCAGAGCGCCTGAATTGGCGTTCATCTCTCCAAAGGCGGCGGAACGTGCGGCCATTTCCATGTTGGCGATCGAAGACACGCCGACATCTCATTTTTTCATTCAATTGCCGACAGATGATTTGCCGCGCGTCGTCCTGACGACCGACACCAGAGCGGTCTTGACCGACGGGACTGGCACGATCGTGACGGAAGAAGCCCATCCATGGACGCAGTTCGTGCTCGATCTGCACTATTACCTGCATTTGCCGGAGAAGATCGGACTCACCGTCGTCGGCATGCTGGGCGTGTTGCTACTCGGTTCGTCTATTTCCGGCTTCCTGGCTCATCCCAGCATCTTTCGAGACGCTTTCGCGTTCCGGTTTTCCGGGTCCGAGCGCCTGGCGCAGGCCGACCTGCACAATCGCCTGAGTGTCTGGACGTCTCCGTTTCACATCAGCATTGCCTTGACCGGGGCGGTATTGGGACTTACCACCATTACGGCGTTTGCCATCGCCACTCTCGACCATGAAGGAAATACTGAGGCTGTTTTTGCTCCCGTGTTCGGAGAGGAACCCGAGAAAAACGACGAACCGGCTCCACTGGCCGGCATTGCCCGGGCGCTGACCCATATGCAAGCCACCCATCAGGACATTGTGAGCAATTACGTGATCATGCACGAACCGAAGACGAAAGGACAGCATCTCCAGGTCCTTGGGATCCATCCACGCCGTCTCATTTTCGGCGAATACTATAATTTCGACCAAGAGGAAAAGTTTGTTCGATCCGTCGGCATGGCCGATGGGAAAATTAGCCAACAGGTTATCGCCTCAATTTATCCGCTCCACTTTGGATCGTTCGGCGGTCTTCCGGTAAAGACCGCGTATACCCTCTTCGGCGTCGCGCTCGCTTATATCATTTCCTCGGGATTCAGAATTTATCTTCTCAAGCGGCGTGAAAAGTCTGGGGCTGCTCCCCAGCTTGAAGGTGCCTGGACCAGTATAGTTTGGGGAACACCATTTGCCCTTTCTTTTGCCATGCTTGGCAGTGTTACGGGCACTATCCCCGCCTCAGCACTGCCCGCGGTGTTCTGGTTCAGTCTCGGTCTCGCACTGTTCATCGCCATCACGGCTCCGCAATGGAAATTGTTGGGCCTGTGGTTACGCCGGGGAACGGGTGTCGTCCTGCTCATCGCCACGTTTGCCCACTTATTTGCTTACAAGGAGAACTTTACCTCGCCGGCAGCAACGAGTATGACGATCCTATTTCTCGCCATTGCATTGGCGTTTCTGATTCCATTGGTCAAAGTACCTTCAACAACAAGATAACCATCGCTTGCCGATCGATCATGTCGTCAAAATATGAAAAATGCCGTTTGTGGAACCGGACCTTCCCGCTGGGGTCTGTCTGGTCCTTGTTCGTTCCCTGTTGAGCTGAAGATCGTTGTCGCCACTCAACGACAAACGGTCTCCGTTCTTTCAGGGCTTGAGAAAAGAAGACGGACGGAGTAGGCTAAATGGTATAGGTCAGGAACTCTGTTCGGGGTTGCGTGCTCATGCAGAGGAAATCATCCATGGCCCGTTTTGGATTGCTCCCAGTAGCGTTCTTATTGCTTCCGGCCTGTGCGGGGCAATCGATGTTTCCGTTGGACATTGAACAACAGATTGATCCAACGCTTTCGTTTGCTCAGGTCAAAGAAGCGCCCGCGTCTCATCTGGGAAAGGTCATTGTCCTGGCCGGTGAAATCTTGGATGCCACGCGCCATAAGGAGCATACCCGCTTGACCGTCCTGCAGTTGCCAACGATAAAAAATCATCAACCCGCCATGGACCGCACGATGTCCCAGGGACGCTTTATGGCGTTTCAAACCGAGTTTTTGGATCCGGCCACGGTACCGAATGGAACCCGAATCACGGTCGTCGGGAAGGTTACGGGAGAAACGACAGAATTGCTTGATGAAATGGACTATAAATATCCGACGGTCACCATTCAATTCCTCAAAGTTTGGCCTGAGGCCATGCAACTTCCTCCCAGGTACGGACGCTACGGCTTTCCCTCTTATTACGGGTACCCTTATTGGTATGGCGGGCCCTTGTACGCCGGATCTTATTGGGCCCCGTATTATGGGATTTACAGGCCGTTTCCATTTGGATTTTGGTAAACTTCCGGATACTCAACCTGCTCTAAATCAAAATAACGATTGTTAGCGTTCTTTCACCAACCGGTGAAAGAACATTGTGTCCATTCACTCGAATTTCAAAAAGGAGGTTTCGTGATGAAACGTTTCTTGAGACTGATTCTATGTGCTTCTTTCATTGCATTTGTCACTATGCTGGGCTTCGGGATTGGAACGGCGGTCGCCGCCGGCCCACCGGCCCTCATGACCGCCGCTGACTCAAAAGCCCATCCTGCGAACAGCGAAGGTATCGAGCACTATAACCAGGAGCATTGGGACGTGGCTCTCGGTCACTTTATCAAAGCGGTCGAGGCCGATCCGGGGTCAGCCGAAGCGCACTATAACCTGGCGCTCGCGTTGGACAAGACGGATAAGCACAAGGAAGCGGCCAATGAGTTTAAAATGGCTCAAGACATCGGGAAAGACAATCCCGACATTCAGAATTCCAAGATCCTGCTGGGCCACGTCAAGATGCTCAAGGGAGGCATGTGACGTACCGTTTTTCCCTTACGGGAAAACTGAACAGGGCAAGCGGGCAGGATTTCCTGCCCGCTTGCCGAAGTCTCACTCCGCTACCCGGCAACCAGAGACTCGACTTTGAGTTCCGTTCGGTGCTGCTCGGCGTGCCACAAGTCATAACTGGATTGCATATTCATCCATAGCTCTGCACTGGTCCCGAACGCAATGGAAAGCCTCACCGCCATCTCCGGACTCACCCCACTGTGCTCGTGAACAAGCTCGGACAGCGCCTTACGAGAAACACCGAGATGCTTGGCCGTCCGGGTAATGGAAATCCCTAACGGTTCGATCCACTGTCTGAGCAACACCCTGCCGGGATGAGGAGGATTGTGCATTCTCATGACTGTCTCCTAATGATGATCTACGTAATCCACATCTTCGGCGTGCCCGCCGCGAAACAAAAAGTCCACGCTCCAATTCTTGGCCACATAGACAGACCACCTCTTCGCACCGGGAGGCTCCAAGAGATGTAACCGGAAATTAGGCGCCCCCATATCCTTGGGAGAGGTCGCCGCATCCAATGCGGCCAAAATATCCCTCAACCGATTGGCATGTTTTGGCTGAATGCCCTTCTTGTCGCCAGCCTCGAAAAACCATTGGAGTCCCTTATGCTTGAAGCCCTTAATCACGGATGAAATTCGAGACCAACTCGCTGATCATTCATGTCATATTTTTTCACCTTAACGTCTGTGCCAGCCATAAAAGAAAAATGGTGGGTCGTACAGGGATCGAACCTGTGGCCCGCTGATTAAGAGTCAGCTGCTCTACCAGCTGAGCTAACGACCCACGCAAGAGGCGGGATATCTGTTATGGCGCGCCTGGCAGGATTTGAACCTGCGGCACCTGGCTCCGGAGGCCAGTGCTCTATCCACTGAGCTACAGGCGCTTCCCAATTTCGGTACAATGCAAACGTGAAACACCTGAGGCGACGCTAGCATCTTTGAATGGTGATTGTCCAGAGTGACGGGCTGACTCATCCGGCTAGTCGCACGCAAGGGCTTCCGCAGTCGTGTCTTTGGTGGCCTTGATGACTGCGCCTCCCTCATCGACGACGGCATCGGGCTCTTCCAGCACGACTCCCAGCAGGAGTCCGGCGCCTTCCGGGGTCAGCCCGTTAGAGGGCGCGATAAACCGTTTGCGCGCCACCCGGCGTTCCTCCGAGTCGTCCGGTTCGTAATAGCCGAGCAATTCCCCGCTCGTATTGGCCTTCGACAGCAACGCCGCCCAGGCATCAATCAAAGGCGCAGTCCATGGGCCAATCCCGTTGACCTGCTGTTCCAGCTTCGTCCAAATCTGCCATCCGACGAACACGGCCCATGTTTCGTTTAACACCTCCCAGGCGTCATCTTCGGAAAGAAACCGGATTTCCGTCATATCCCGACGCTGGCGGATCGGATTAATGCGCACGAAACGGTAGTGACAACTCATCTGTTCCCGGGCAAACGCCAGGACGCGATTGGCCTCGGGACTCAACGTCTCGGGCCCCGGTCCATTGAACAGGTAATCCAGGTAGGCATGGAGCAGTTCATGATACAGGAGACTGATATCATGATGGGTCATGCGCTCCAGATCCATCAGCGCCCCACCGGCCTTGTTGAACGACAGCCGCAGGTTCAAAATCATGCGATGATCTTCAGGATGATATTCCGCGGCATAGGTCCGCAGGTCTTCGAACGTCACCGTGACAAAATCGGGGTCGATCTCCTTGAGGAACTCCGTCGGCAGACCCAGGGATTCGGCTTGTTCAATCAGGTTGCTCCAGGTATTGACGGACCTGTCGGGACCCTGGGCACTGTGTGCAAACCTGGTCAGGCTCAGCACACACCCCAACAAGAGAATTGCGACAACCCATTTGATCGTTCCCTGCATCACGACTGTTTACCTCCAGGGTTCACCATTTTCAACCACGCTCCAGGGTTCCACCAGGGAGGCAGGCACGTCATCGAGAAATCGCGACGGTTTCGAGAGCACCGAACCTGTAATTTTATCATACACTTGGACGGGAAACGTCAGGTAGAGACCCTGCTTGGCCCGGGTCACCGCGACGTACAGCAACCGCCGTTCCTCTTCAAGTTCTTCCTCGGTGAGAAATGAATAAGAAGACGGGAACCGTCCGTCGACCAGCCAGATGACGAACACGTATCGCCACTCAAGCCCTTTGGCGGAATGGATGGTGGATAACACGAGCCGTTCATCATCGCGGTCCGGGGCTTCGATACCCGTCACGCTTTCGTCCGGCGGTTCGAGCGTCACGTCGGCAAGGAATTCGTCCAAGGCCCCGTAGCGCTCAGCCATCACCATGAGATGCTCCAAATCCCGGATGCGTTTGGGATAGTCGTCGTACTGCTCTTTGAGGATCGGATAATAATATTCCAGGAGACGATTAACTTGATCGGCAGGCGATCCGTCCTCCACGCCGCCGACGGATTCCAGTGCCGCGGCCAGATTGCCCAACCCCAAAGCCGCACGCCCGCCCCGTTGCCGTAACGTCTCATACGGCGCCTCGCTGGTCGCGAGTTGGGCCATCATATCGCTCGCCCGCTTTTGCCCCACCCCCTCGACCAACAGCAGTGAACGGTGCCAACTGACGGTATCCAGCGGATTATGCACGACGCGCAAATGAGCCAGCACGTCCTTGACGTGCGCGGTCTCAAGAAATTTGAACCCGCCTCGCTTGACAAACGGGATGTCCCGCTTGGCCAACTCGATTTCCAAATCAAAGGCGTGAAAACTGGAGCGAAACAGGACCGCGATGTCATCCAACGGGACGCCCTCCTCCCGCAACTCGAGGACTTTCTGCGCGACGAACCGGGACTGAGGGTGTTCGCCAACCGTTTGGACCAGGGCCGGTCGTTCACCCTCCCCTTTTTGGGTAAACAACGTTTTACTGTATTTTTCCGTTGCGCCTTTCAGGATATCGTTGGCCAACGCCAGGATGGATTGCGTGCTCCGGTAATTCTCTTCCAGCTTGAAAATGTTGGTCCCCGGAAACAACTCGGGAAACTCCATGATGTTCCGAAACGTGGCGCCACGGAACGAATAGATCGATTGCGAATCATCCCCGACGACCATCACGTTCTCATGAGTGGCGGCGAGTTTCCGCACCACGTCCGCCTGCAGCCGGTTGGTATCCTGATATTCGTCCACCAACATGTAGCGATAGGTTTCCGAGATCATCAGCCGGGCCCGTTCATCGGCCGTCAACAGATCCCGGAGGCGGGTCAGCAGATCATCATAATCGACCAGTTGCCTCTGGCGCTTGGTGGATTCGTACGCTTCCTGCAGTGTGGTCAACTCACCGAGATATTCGCCGAAATGACTATATTCGGAAAACAGCACGTCTTCGAGCGATTGCATGGTATTGGCGCATTTGCTGAACAGGTCGACAATCGTCTTCTTACGCGGGAAACGCTTGCCGGTGTCGGTGAGACCCGTTTGGACACGAACGAGGTTGACCAGGTCTTCGGAATCGCCGCGATCCAGAATCGTAAATCCCGGATCCAAGCCGACGGTTTGTCCAAAGCGCCGGAGCAGCACGTTGGCCACGGAGTGAAACGTCCCTCCCATCACCCGATCGCTCTGCGGACCGATCAGCAGGCCGACCCGCCCCAACATTTCCTGGGCAGCCTTTCGCGTGAACGTCAACAGCAGGATTGAGGCCGGATCGGCGCCCATGTCGATCAGCCTGGCCACGCGATAGACGAGAACCCGGGTCTTGCCGCTTCCGGCGCCGGCAATGACCAGAGCCGGACCATCGACGACTTCCACCGCGGCGAGCTGCTGGGGATTGAGTTCCTGTGCGTAATCTCGAGAAAGGGATTTGAGCGGTGCCTCAGCACGCTTCAGGACGTAGACTTTGGAATCGGCCTTGACGGAGTCCATCACAAGTATGCGGGAAAATTGGTTCAGGGGAATGGACGCTTACACGAGCCCATCCGTCCTGTATAGCATAGGGTCTGCCCTCGTGCAATGCCGGGTCAGCGTCCGCCACGTATGGCAGCACTCCCTTGATTCCCCCCACCGGTTCGACTGCGGGCTACGCCCTTGCCTCACCGACTCCCCCTCAAGGGGGGAGTGATGACTTGCGAAGTCTGCCCTCCATTTGATTAGATACGCCTCAGGTTTTTCCTTTCATGAAGCATTCCATCCAAGAGCACGAACCCATTCTCAAAGACCTGTCCAACACCATACTGGACGTCTGCCGGGAATCCGTAACGCTGATTAAACAGAGCGACCCGGCCGTCACCACGACATTCAGTCAAAAGCAGGAATGGGAAATTTACCTGGAATTTCTGAAAGTCCTGTTCAACCTGGTGGATCGCGTTTCCGCGTTCCACGTTCCCATCCAGCAACAGCCGGAATTCATGAACGGTCTTGAAGATTACGTGAGTGAGCGGCTCAAAATCCTGCTGGCGCCCTCTCTGAGTTCCTCTGACATCGATGACCAGGAAATCGTCGTCGCCGTCGGCCAAGCCGTGGCTGAAAGCCGGGAGATGTACGAACCTTACAAATTCGTATGTTCGGAAGACAGTAAAGAGCGAAATGCTTTTTTCCAGCACGTTGGTGAACGCGTAGCCGGCCGGGCCGGGGACGCCAAGAACCAGGCCATCGTGTCGACGACCACGCTCTGTATCAGTGCCGTGCTTCCCGCCTTGACGGCTCTCTTTGAAGGGAAAACCCCGGAACCCGGAGCCAAGGCGTCTCCGGCTCAACCGCAGACGGCAGGGCAATCACCGGCCCATTCCGGCGCCAAAATGATCAAACTGATCAGCGTGGTGACCTCGATTTCAGGAGAGGAATTTGAAACGCGGTGGGGACTGCTTCCACAATTTCGACGGGATCTGAAGCCGGATCAAGTGAACGCCCTCACCGACTATATGAACCGCGTGGCCCGCATCGTGGGCGACCGTTTCGCCATCGAATCCTCCAAGGTCCTGGGCAAGGTCGAACCGCCCGTCGGGAACGCCTGAGCAACGGTCCTGCCTTCCGTTTTCAAAGAACATCTTCCCCCTCTTTTTTTCCCTATCCGTGAAGTCTATAATACGAGACTCATCCGTAGCCGGATCTCATGGATAGGAACCTCACGATGAGAAAAGTTCTGGCAATCGTCCTGGTCTTGGGTGCCGCTTTTGGGGCGGGCTATTACGTGGGGCGACAACCACCGGAGGAGGTCCAACAACAACTCCAGGAGTTTTCGCAAGAAGTCGTGGAGCAAACGGTCGGCTTCGTCGAGGGAGACTTGCTCGTTCAAAAACGGTTCTTACAGGCCATGTCTGGATTTTTGGACGGCAGGGCCAAAATTCTGGCCGGCAAACCTGATGAAGCCGTCGCCAAACTGGAAGAAACGATTGATTACCTGGAAGAAGCCGTCAAGATGAAGGGAGAAGAAACTTCGGATGCACTTCTTGAAACCATCTCGAAAATAGGAGACCTTCGACGATCCTTGGCCGAGGGCCAAGCCGTCTCTCAGGAAGCATTGGAGGAAGCCCAGGAAAAGCTGGAAGCCCTCCTGTCGTAGGCGTCACCGTGTGCTCGATCAGGCGGAATCCGAATATGCTTCAGGCGTTGGCCGGCTGTTTTTTCCACGCGACGAGAATACGTTCTACTCGCATCCGAACGACAAGGTCCGGATCTTTCATCAACGGCTTGATCGCATCCCGTCCACGCAAGTCCCCGATTTGTTCCAACGCAGCCGCTGCGGTCAGACGCGTCATCCAATCCTGATCCTGGAGCATGGCGATCAGGGGATCGACTGCCTCCGAATCCTTAATCTGGCCAAGCGCCAAAATCGCCTGCTTGCGCACGAACTCTTCTCTATCGGTCAAGGCCACAATCAATTTAGGCACGGCTGGTTTCCCCAACTCAACAAGGGCCCTCGTGGCATCATCCTTGAACTCATCGTTGTGCAGCATCGATATCAGAGGATCCAACACCCGCTCATCATTGATCTTCCCCAATGCCTGGATCACGTACTTCCGGGACTCCCAATCGCGCACGTACTTGAGCAATAACTCGACGGCGGGAGACCCCACTCCGGCAACAGCTTCAACCGCCGCTTCCCGGACCTGCCAGTCCCCGTCACGAAGCGTTCTGACTATCGGCTCGACGCAGCGTTCGTCTCCCATTTCACCAAGGGTGACAACCGCTTCACGTCGGACGACCCAATCTGTGTCCTGAAGAAGGTCGATTTGGATATCGATCTCGTCTTTGACCTTCTCTTCTTCCAGTTCAGGCTCTTCGCCCTCTGCCTGTTCCTCGTCTTCCCCTTCCTCAGCTTCTGCCGTCGCAACGGCGTCGCCTTCCAACAAGGATTCCGAGACTTCGTCCACGAACTCATCAGTCACTTCATCCTGCGCGACGGCATCGGTTTCCTCATGTTGCGTTTGAGGATCATCGGCGGAAGATTGAACTTCGTCAGTCATATACGTTCCCCTTTCACTGCATTCAGCAGGCGTATCGCCTCCCGGTTTCCGGAGTTACGCCGCCTTGGCTTTTTTCCCTGCAGCCTTGGCTATACGTGCCACCCTGAGACGCATTTTGCGCTGGACCCGTTTGAGGCGTTTTCGCAACCGCCGGACGTCCTTGTCCCCTTCGGGATTGTCACTGCCGGCTCGTCTTTCCGTGACCTTCTTTTCAAGGACAGCCTTATCGTCCTCTTGCGTTCGCTTGTTTGCCATTCTTGTACTCTCCTCAATACCCTTCGACTTCGCTCAGGGCAGGCGTGAGACAACATTTGACCACTGAACAGAAGAGTCTAGTCAACGGTTCTCACAAGTGTCAACCGGACGTCCATCACTGTGCGCGATTTTGCCAGTCTTTGCAGAAGCCTCGTTCATAGGCCAATATTTTCCAGGCTTCTTCTTCGGTAATCGTCACCGGAATCATCGGCACCATACCGGTCCCCGGGCTGCCGTTCTTGATAATCCAGAACAGTTCGCCGTCGCGTCGTCTCTTCTGAAACTTGCAATTGGTGAAATTGCGAGGGCCGGGATTCAGGCGCCTGCCGATCGGCCCATCTCCCAAGCCGGTTTTTCCATGGCACGACACACAGGCGCCTTTTCCTTCATAGAGGACTCTTCCTTGCTCAACGATGCCGGGGGACGCCGTTTTCGTCGAACCGAAGGGCGGGATCAATTTCCTGGCCCGCGCTCTTTCACTCACGGGCACCCTGGGCCGTAACGGTTGCACTTCGTCAGCCAAGCCAGGGGCGGGACCGGTCCCCCAACTCAGCAGACCCAAGCCCACGACCAGCAGGCATCTGCCCCATGCTGTGAATGAGAGAGTGTGTGGTACGGGGTGCACGTTCGGTTAAGAGAAAAGGCCCCGTCCAGGGTTGAACCTGAACGGGGCCTGAGACATGCATGCAAGTCACAAAACGACTACTTCTTCTTTTTGCGCCATTTCTTACAGAAGCTTCGCTCGTAGGCCAACACTTTCCACGCTTCTTCTTCGGTGATGGTCGCCGGAATCATGGACACCATCCCGGTTCCCGGGCTGCCGTTCTTGATAATCCAGAACAATTCACCATCTTTCCGTTTCTTGTGGAATTTGCAATTGGTAAAGTTTCGCGGGCCGGGATTCAGCACTTTTCCGGCCGGACCGCTGCCGTCTCCCTTTTTCCCGTGACAATTGACGCAGGTGCCTTTACCTTCAAAAATCTTCTTGCCTTCGGCAACGATCTCGTCTGAGGCCTTCTTGGACTTCTTGTACAACTCGGCGGGCGGTTTGATTTTCTTGGCCTTCCCGCGATCAGACTTCGGAACCCGTGGCTTCAGCGGGTCTTTTTCGGCTCCGGCAAAGGCCAAGTCGCCACCGGCGAAGGCAAATGCCGTCAATAAACTACAAATCGCTAAAAACCGCTTCATGAATCCCTCCTTTGATAATGAGTCCGTGTTGCATCCCTTGTCTGGAAGGCCGTTTGGATTGAGGGTAAAGGCCCTCAGAGCATCGACGTTTGTATACTACACCCTCATTGAAATCTCTTGCAAAACCTCCAAACCTGCCGACCATATCAATGTGGATTCCGCCTGTCAAGAAATCAAAGGGGTTACGGTCTGAATTCCAATTCGCGTACCACAACGCCCGTTTCACCAAAAGGACCACGCAACTGGCCATTGAGCCGCACCTCGACCCCTCCGGCGTTCCCAAGCGTCAACAGAAACCGCTCACGGGCCTGCCATTGCACAACCTCTCCCGGCTGCAATAAGGCTTCCGCGGGGTCATTTTCATCGGCACGAATCACGATCCAGGTCAGTTCCAGAGTCCGTAGTTCGAGAACCAACGGGTCGTCTTCCGATCTCGTCGCGGGAGAGGAAATCGGCTCGGGGTCCGGAGGTGAGGAGGACGGCGCGGACGTCCCGTCCTCAACCGGCGATTCGGCAGGCATTGCGGCGACGTCCATCTCCGGGACCGGCTCGATACTTGTCATTCCTGAAGGATCAACTTGCCCTTCGATCCCGGCAGGCGGGCGACCCCCGGCGATTTCGCTGACAGGACCGGATGACTCCGGTTGTGATGCCACCTCGTCGCGAGGAGGGTCAACGGCCCGCTGCGAAAAACGGGAAAACACGGATGTTGGCGCAGACTGTTGTTTGATGAACACCATCCCTCCCAGCAGGAGGAGCCCTGCAACGAGCAGAACCACCATGACTCGGCTGGTTTTCTCTTTATGCCCGTCTTCCTTCAGGAGAAGCATCTTCCCCAGCCCCTCGCTCTCCTTTTCGTCCTGGTAGAATGAGGCGGAACATTCTACAAACAGCCGCAGACATTCTTCTTCGTCGAGTTCGAGCGAGCGGGCATAGGTCCGGACAAAGCCTTTGGTGAAAACCCGTTCGGGCAATCGTTCAAACGAGCCCTCTTCCAACGCTTTCAAATGCGCCATTTGGATTCGAGTCCTTGAGGTCATCTGTGCAAGGGTCAAACCTTGAGACTCACGGGCAGTTCGGAATCTGTTGCCTAATGAATCCATATGCTCAGACGCTGAAACGTCAAACCTCCGGAGAACGTCTTCAGGTGCGAGGGGAACGGCCCCCTCGTTCTTCCTTGTCCGATGAGGAGACCGAGCGCGAACCGGCTGAACCTGAATCACATCAAGTGATCATGAAAGGTCCTCGAAATGGGTGAGACGCTTGAAGTCCCGGAAACGGGATTCAACGTCCCGATATTCCAGGTGCCGCAGGCGGTCGAGACTAAAGCCTTCCACGGTAAAGGACGCCATGACGCTTCCGAAAATAATCGCCCGTCTCAGGCCGGTATCCGAATAATCTCCCGTGGACGACAGATGCCCCATAAAACCGCCGGCGAACGTATCACCGGCTCCGGTCGGATCTTTCACCATGTCCAACGGAAACGCCGGCGCACCAAAGACGCCTTTTTCATGAAACATCAACACGCCATATTCTCCTCGTTTAATAATGAAATATTTGGGCCCGCGGGCCAGAACGTCTTTCGCGACTTTGACCAGACTGAAATCCTGGCCGAGTTCACGAGCTTCTCCGTCATTGATCACAAGCACGTCGATCTTTTCCAAGACGTTCCATAGGGCTTCCCGTTTACCATGAATCCAAAAATTCATGGTGTCACAGGCGACGATCCGAGGCCGTTCGACTTGATTCAGCACGTCCATTTGAAGCTCGGGGTCGATGTTCCCCAGGAACAACGTGTCAGGAGTCCGATAGTGGTCAGGGATTTTTGGGCGGAAGGACTCCAGAACGTTGAGTTGGGTGTCCAGCGTGTGGGCTTCATTCAGTTGATAGGTATATTCCCCTTGCCAGCGAAAGGTTTTTCCGCTACGGCGTTCGAGACCGGACAAATCGATTCCTCGACTTTTCAAAAAGGCGACGTGTTCGTCCGGAAAATCTTCCCCAACGACCGCGATCAAATTCACGTCGGTAAAAAAACTGGCGGCCGTCGAAAAATACGTGGCCGACCCGCCCAACACTTCCGTCGCTTCCCCGAAAGGAGTGCGAACCGTATCAAACGCCACAGAACCCACCACCAACAATCTCCCCATGTCATTTACTCCCGTTTGATGTTTTTACTGGTTTCAAAAAGAGGCCGTAGCGCCGCTTCACGGAGGCCGTCACGGCTTTCGGCGCGGTCACGATCGTTTGCCGAAGCGCCGTCGCGCATGGACAGGTTCTCGCTCCCCCGGTCCGTTGAATGGCGTCCCGGAGCAGGTTCTTGGCCTGAGCCACGTTCGCGTGCATCACGCTCAAAATCGCTTCAACGGAGACAGGCGCTTCACTCTGATGCCAGCAATCGTAATCCGTCACCAAGGCCAACGTCGCATAACAGATTTCGGCCTCCCTGGCGAGCTTGGCTTCCGTCGCGTTGGTCATCCCGATGACATCCATGCCCCATTGCCGATACAGCAATGATTCCGCTTTGGTCGAAAACTGCGGTCCTTCGATACAGAGGTACGTGCCACCCACGTGGCACGTGGCTCCGATCGACCGGGCAGCCTCGCCCAGTTGATCCGCCAAGGCGCGACACACGGGGTCGGCAAACGTCACGTGCGCCACGAGCCCTTGATCGAAAAACGTACTGATTCGCCTGGTCGTCCGATCGATAAATTGATCGGGAAGGACCATATGACCGGGGTGTATGCGTTCTTTCATGCTCCCCACCGCACTGACGGAAAAAATCCGCGTCACGCCGAGTGATTTGAGCGCATAGACGTTCGCCCGGTAATTGATCAGAGAGGGACTGATGCGATGCCCCCGTCCATGACGCGAGAGAAACGCCACGCGCCGGCCGGACAAGGTTCCAAGAATCACGGCGTCTGAAGGTCGTCCGAACGGGGTGGCCACGCGCGTTTCCCGCACCTGTTCCAAACCGTCCATTTCGTACAACCCACTGCCTCCAATGACGGCAATCTCGGCACGGGATTTCGCTGGCACGGGATTCTTCCTTATGGATTATCTTTGATGGGTTTTCACAAATCGTTCAATCAGCGTGACCACGCGTTGAGAAACAGATCGAACGGACTCGTCCGGTTGCACCTCTATCCACGTCAGACCCGGTTCCTTTCTGAACCACGTCATTTGCCGCTTCGCAAAATGACGAGTGTCCCGCTTCAATCGCCTCACCGCTTCGTCGAATGAATACTCTCCTTCCAGGTACCCTGCCATCTGACGATAGCCCAAACTTTTCATTGAGACAAGATCTCTGGAGTATCCCTTCGCCAACAGGGCCCGGGTTTCGTCAACCAATCCTTTGGCCAACTCCACGTCGACTCGCTGATCAATCCGTTGATAAAGAACGGCCCGCTCCATGGTCAACCCCAACAGCAGAGCCCGAAAAGGGGTGGTCTGTTCGCGATGGGCTTCGTGGGCCTTGGAAAGGGGAACGCCGGTTTGCCGGTAGACTTCCAAAGCCCGGAGCACTTTCACGGTATCGCGCGAATGCAGACGACGCGCGGTTGCCGGATCCACGCGGCCCAATTCCTGGTACAGTGCTTCCCCTCCCCTGGCACGCGCTTCTTCTTCGAGTGTCCGGCGAAGCCTGCGGTCGCTGGGAGGACCGGCCCAGAGGCCGCGCAACAACGCCCGAACGTAGAGCCCCGTCCCGCCAACCACCAACGGGATCAGGCCGTTTTCATACAGACGGGAGATTTCGCGAAGGGCCTGACGCCGGAACTCACCGGCATTAAACGGTTCATCGGGCTCGACCAGATCGATCAACCGGTGGGGGACGCGTTGCCGGTCCTCTTCCGAGGGGGTATCCGTCCCGATATTCATGCCTCGATAGACCTGGGTCGAATCCGCGGTCAGGATCTCCGTTCCCAGGTCCCGGGCCACTTCAATGGCAATGCGACTCTTCCCGATGGCCGTCGGGCCCACCAGGACGACGAGAGGCTGCAACGGGGTGGAAGCCTCCGCGAAGGGACGGAGCACGGGGTTCGCAGAAGGTCGATGCTCGGAGAGCGGATTCATAGACGCCGAAAGATTCGATGCAGTTCCTCACTGCCGAAACGTAAAGAAATCCTTCGGCCGTGGGGGCAGGTCATGGGGCTCCCTTCACGAAGCCAATCGTGCACGACGTGTTTCATTTCCGGCGCTTCCATCCGGCGGCCGGCCTGGACCGCGCCCTGGCAGGCCACCGACGCCAGGACGGACCGTATCCGTTTGTCGAGAGAATCGACGGAGTTCCATTCCGACAGGTCCTCCAGAATATCTTCGAGTAAGGCGACGTAGTCCATCTGACCGACAAGCGCCGGAACGGCTCGGATGACGAAAGAAGACGGGCCGAAGCATTCGAGTTCGAGACCCACCTTGGCCAACTCCGGCAGGATCTCCGCCAACGGCATCGCCGCACCGGCAGGAACCTCCACCGGTTCGGGTATCAGGAGCGGCTGGGTCTGAATGCGGCGGCTTTCCCACCCTCTCCACAACGCTTCAAAGAGCACGCGCTCGTGAATCGTATGCTGGTCCAGCACGTGCAATTCATCTCCAATGTGCGCGACGATATAGGTGGCATGGATTTGCCCGAGAATCTGAACCGCGGGCTCAGGCGGATAGAGTGCCGGGGATTCTTTGACCTGATCGGTGTCGCTTCCGTGCTCTTTCCCGAAACCCCTTAGCACGCCGGTCGCATTGGAAGGGGAAGGGGCCGGTCGGTCGACGAACGGCTCCCCCAGCCCCACCTGCGCGGGCTTCGCCTCTTCGACGTGATGAGACACCCGTTCTTCGAATCCGGGGGAAAGGGTCGGTGTCGTGACGTTGTTTTGGAGCGGAACACGAACCGCGCCTTTGATGGCTCGATGGATCAGGTCCGGATTGCGAAATTTCACTTCCCGTTTTGAGGGATGCACGTTGACGTCCACCTCGCAGGGATCGACTTCCACCATCAGCACAAACGTGGGATGTCGCCCTTTCGGTAAAAAGGAACCATACGATTCATACACGGCATGCGCAATCGTCGAGTTTTTGACGGAGCGCCGGTTCACGAACATTTCCTGCGGCGTTCGACCGGTTTTCGCATGATACGGATTGACGATCATCCCCCGCACGTGCGCACCGACCTGCTCATCGTGAATGGGCAGCATCATCTCCATGATTCTCGGGCCATACACCTGGAACAGCCGATCCTCCAACGCCGTCACCTTGGGATAGTCGAACACCACGTGATCATTGTGCGTGAGGCGAAATTGCACGTGAAGGTTCGCCAACGCGGCTTGCTGGACAACGTGCGCCATGTGGGAAAACTCCGTGGCCGTGGTCTTCAAGAATTTCCGCCGGCCCGGCGTATTGAAAAACAACTCTTCGACCTCAATTCGTGTCCCGGGTGCGACGCCGCGTTCTTCGACGGATTGGACGTCGCCGCCCTCGATGGCCACGGCGGTCCCCGTCAGAGCCTGATGCCGGGCCGTCAGCATCCGAAAGCGTGAAACGGCGGCAATGCTGGGCAAGGCCTCTCCGCGAAAGCCATAGGTGGCAATGCCGGTAAGATCGTCCGGATGACTGATTTTGCTGGTGGCAAATCGTTGGCAGGCCAGCGGGGCGTCGGCTCGACTCATCCCTTCGCCGTCATCGATCACCCGGATCAGGGTCCTCCCGCCGTTGACCACGTCGATGGAGACCACCGTACTTCCGGCATCCACGCTGTTATCAAGCAATTCTTTGACGACTGACGCCGGACGTTCCACGATCTCTCCGGCGGCGATTTGAGAAGCCACAGACTCCGGGAGGACTTTGATTCTGGATTCAACAGATTCCATGCGAAACGCTTTACGACGGAATCCTTGTGCCTTGATCCCTCTTCTGCCAGGGGGGAACGGGACTTCTTGGAGCCGGCCGGTCATTTGATCTTCTTGAGGGCCTGCTCTACTTTGATGAGTTGGGATTCGTGTGCGTCAACCTTGGAGCCCAGCTTTTCGCCCATGGCCTTGAGCACCTCTTTCAACTGCGCGACGGATTTCGTGAGCTCATTGAGCTGCGTGACGTTGGTCTTCAAGCCCTGCCGAAGCTTTGTGACGTCAGTGGACCCCGCCGCCGCTTTCGACATCTTCCGGGCCTGAGTCTGAATCCGTTTGGCCTGCTCGTTCAGCTTGGTGGACACCACGTCCTTGAATTGCTCAAACGATTCCCCGACCGACTGCACGCTCGCGGTCACCTCGTTGAGATGAGTTGAGACGGCTTGGGTATTCGAAGCCTGCCTGGCAGCCTCGGCTGCCTGCTCCTTCTCCAATCGCTCCATTCTTTCCGTCAACCGCCCAAGCTGATTCATGTGCTGATCCGTGCGGTTCCCCAACATGCCGGCCATGGAATCCAACACCTCTCGCATGCCTGCCACCGCCGAACTCAGTTCTTGAACGTGTTTGGCTTGAGTGTCCAATTGCGTTCGAGCTTGGGTCATAGTCGCGGCGCTCGTCTGTTCGACGCGTTGGAGACCGGATTTGACCTTGATGAACTCCTGAGAGATTCGATTCTTTTCCTGATCAAACGCTTTCGCGATCGATCCCAAACTCGGCCGAACGTCCTTGTCCAAATACCCGTGAAGGCCTTTCAGGTCGGCATCCAACTTCTTGGCCAACGCAGCATATTGACCCTGTAATTGCTCAATCCGTCGCACCGTTTGTTCCAGACCTCTCCCCTGGCTGTCCAGCTTGGTGCCGAGTTGGGTCCCGGTCGTCCCCAACACGTCACGGAGTTGGGATAACGACAGGGTGATCTCCTCCAGGTTTTTGCCGTGAAGGGTATCGGTCTGTCGTAGTCCCGCGAGTTCAGTGCCCAGTTTGGCGTTGAACTCGGACAAGCGTGTTGCCTGGGCGTCAATGTCGGTCTTCAAGTTCCGATTGCCTTCATTCAGGGCGGTATTGGTGGATTCGATTGCCGTCTTGACCTCGGTTTCCAAATAGGTTGTCAACGCCTGAGTATCAGAATCGAGTTTGGCTCCAAAGGCTTGCTGGCGCCTGTCGAAGTCTTGTCGCATTTTCGCCTCGGCACTCGTAGCCCGCTTCCCCTCCTGGTCCACTCGTTTATTGACCTCGGCCAAAGCCTTCTTAAACTGACCCAAGGAACCTTGAAACGCGGCAAACTGGTCCTTCACCGATTGCCCCTGCTGCTTCAAAGCCTTCCCGAGGCTCTTGTCCAGGGCGGCGATCTGATTGGACAGTTCGGCCTCACGTTGTTCCCGAAGCTCCTTCAGGGCGCTGACGGCTTGGCTTTGCTGCTTCAGAGCTTTTTCAAGGTTCTTGCGAACCTGATGTAATTGTGTCTCCAAATCCCCGATAACCTTGGGCAAATTTTCTTCTCGCAGGCTCCGCAACTCACTCTTTAATTGCGCGCGGGCCTTCATGATCGCCTCGTTCAATTGCGCACGGGCCTTCATGATTTCCTCGTTTAACTCGGCTTTTTGTTGCTCCAAGGCCATGCGGGCATCGGCGGTCGCCTGCCCAGCCTCCTCCTTAGCCTGCTTCAGGACTTGGGCCAAGGCTTTTTTCTCCTGATCCAATTTGGTGATTTTGCCCCCAAGATCTTTTTCCACTTTCACCAAGTCAGACTGCTGGGCGCAGGCGGTCAAGCTGAAGGCCAGACAGATCAGGCACAATCCCAATTTCAGATCGCGACCGGCTTTTCGTATTGAGCCCTTTGGGATCAAGAAAGACACACAATCAATCCACATGGTTTGTCACTCCCTTGCGATTTCCTCTTGCACGCCCTCCATTTCCTGACTTCGGAAGGCGACTCGTTGGCCGAACTTCGGTCATTGGTATGCTGCAATTCCACCGATGGCCAGGGCTATCGGCGGGAAACGATTATTCCGGACCCGGAGACCAGGCGGGGGAACTGTGGTGAATCCCGCCTTTCGTCAATTGTTCCAATCCCGCGCCATCGAAATGAATCATGTAAATGTGATTCCGCCTGCCACTCTGCTTGCCTCGCGTCGAACTGAACACCAAGTGACGGCCATTCGGCGCCCACGAAGGAGAATCATCGATTTCACTGGGAGGGCCGCTCGTGATTCGAACACGTCGCTTCCCATCCGGAGAAATCCGGCACAACTTGAGCCCATAGCCGGGTATACGACAGACATAGGCGATCCAATCCCCCCGCGGAGACCAAGCCGGTGCGGCGTTGTGACGCCCCTTCCAAGTCAACCGGCGGACATGCGAGCCGTCGGCCTTCATGATGTAAATCTGCGGTCGACCGGACCGGTCGGACGTAAAAGCCAATTCCCGGCCATCCGGCGACCACGTGGGCGATAGTTCCGCACTGCGATGATCAGTCAATTGCTTGGTTATTTCCGTGCTCAAGTTCATGATGAAAATATCGGAATTTCCCTGCGTAGCGGAATCCTTGGCGGAAGCATACGCCAACAATCGACCGTTCGGGGAAACCGTCGGAGTAATATTCAACGTTTCGGGAGACACCAGGATGCGTTTCTTCTTTTTGCCCAACTCGAACCACACGATTTCCTGATTGTTTTGGCGATAGGTCGTATACACGACGGAGCGACGGTCGGGCGACCAATTCGGCATGAGACTCAACTTGGGATCCGACGTCACGCGCTTGGGACCGAACCCGTCATAATCCATCATGAACAAATCCCGCCGGCCGGCCTTGTCTTCGGAAACATAGATGATCCTGGTCTGGGCAATTCCGGGATCACCGGTGTAATGCGCGACCAATTCATCAGCCCATCGATGAACCATCGACCGCAGGAGCCTGATGGTAATCGGAGCACCGGCATACCGTTTACCAACCGCGATCACATCTGTCTCTCCTCCATCGTGGGCACAGGCCTCGATCAACAATTTCCCATCTTGTCGACCGATTTTTCCCCAGGTGACCACTGGAGCCGCGCTTTCCCTGGCTTTCTCTATGGGTATCTTTTCGCGACACCCGGCCTTGGAAAGCGGAAGCATGTCCGTTGATCGTTCAAGGACCTCGAAGACTTGGGTGCGCCGTAAATCAGCCTTGAGAATAGCGTTGACTTGTTCGCCGATTCCGGCGCCATCCTGCTGCCGGGTTTCACCATCGGCGAATCCCATGATCCAGATGGGAATTTTTTGAAATTCCGACCGGTGCGTTTCCAAAAACACCTCGGCATCGTTCTCCTCCGCATCCACGACACACGGCAGGACAAAAAAGAAGGCAAGCAAGATCAACTGCGTGACGTGTTTCATCATCGATTCGGCTTGACCTTAAATTTGTGTTGGACCTGACAGAAGGGTTTGGTCATGTTCTCAGGAAACGGCGGTAATGGGACGGCCGCCAAGACCGCACGTTTCGCGACCAGGTCAAACTTTTGGTTGCCCGAAGACCGGACGACGTCCAGGTCCGCCACGTGACCGTTCCGCATGACACGAAAAGTCAGAATCGCCGGGGCTTCAACACGATAATGGTACCGATACTGTTTTCTATGAATGATATCAATCTTTTCCTCTACGGTGCCCCAATAAGGATTGTTGGGCGAACAAAATCCCACCACTCGCAGACCCAGCGTTTCCTTCGTGCCACGCTCCGTGTGTTTCGAAGCGGACTGGGCGTCAGCCACTTCGGGAATAGGAATTTCGTCGAGCCGGCGACTGAAGGTATCCGACTCGGGCATCGATTTGGACACAGCGGGTAGCGAAGCGGCCGGCGGTTGTTCGAGGGGCATCTTGGTCAGCTCCGGAGCCGAGGGCGGCAGGACGACTTTCTTTTCCGGCCGGTTCCGGGCCTCGGCCGCTTTCTGGGAGGGCGGCGACGCTTCGGGAATGAGTGGAGTCGCCGATACGGGTTGCGGCGTCTTGCTCTTGGAGATTTTTTCGGGAATCCGCACCGATTCGATCGCCCGCGTCAACGATTCCACCGTGCTATTTTTCCGAGCAGTTTGCCGCGGCGTCTCCTTCTTCGAAGCCTCAGGCAGCGCGACGGCCGCCAAGCGAGGCGCACGGCGTGGCAAGGTAATACTGGGTGACACAGGAGTCTTGGGCGTGTCCGGTCTCTGCTCAATGTCGGATCTCACCGCCGGACTCACGTGGCTGGAAGCCTGCTCTGGTTTGTTGGGGACGACGATGGTGTCGACACGCTGCTTCAACTTTTTGGCCAGAAGCTCGGCACGAGGGGCGGAAGTGGGCGTTTCCGACTCCCCGACTGCCAATTTCGGAGGTTGCGGAGGCGCTTGAATTGGCGGCTGAACCTCCATCTCCAGGACAGGCGATGACTCGGCAGGAGAAGGAGCCGGTGTGGACTCCGCCTCCTGGGACAAGACCGGGGCTTGCGGCTTAGGCACGGCCACGGAAGCCAGCGCACCCATGAGCGAATCCGTCACCAGTTCCGGTTTGGGAACTGCTACGTCCTCTACCTGGAGTGGAGGGGGGAGCTTGACGGCGTTCTGTTTCAGTATCGGCTTGGGGTCCGCCGAAACCGGTGGCGGAGGCGTGACAGCCTTGGGGGGTATGGCCGGGACCTGTAGTTTGGGTTCGCTCACGAGAGAATCCGCCACCCGGTTGGGTACCCGTGTCCGGGGCCGGGGACTGGTGGTCCTGACTGCTTGTCTTGGAGGACTCACGGCTTGCCGGACCTGAGCCTTGGGAGAAGGAACCTTGCGGGCGCTTCGTTTGGGTTTGGACTTGTTCTCCGGTGAAACAGCCGGGGAGCTCGCGATCTCCGGAAGCGTGACGAGCGTGACCTCGTAAGACCCTGAAGACTGTTCAAACGATGAGGCGAAACGCAAACTCAGAAACGCAATGAACACAAACACGTGAATGACCAGTGAACCGGCAAGAGGCCACGTCAGGCGTTCTTCCACCGGGTCGTCGCGATCCGGCAGATGAAACGACAAAAGACTGAAAGGGGCCGCATACGACATGGCGTCATTCCAACTTACAGAGGTTCGAAGACCTCTTCTTCAACCATGGTCCCCTGGGGGTTTGTGACCATACCCAACCGTTCGATCCCTGCCCCTTTGACTTCATCCATGACTTGGACAATCCGGCCATAGGGAACCTGACGATCGGCTCGAAGGTACACCGACACCAACGGGTTCAGCGCTTTGGCTTCATCCAAACGTTTCCGCAAATGAAGCAACGTGACCAGATCTTTCCCCAGGTAAACCCGTTTGTCGGGTTCGATGGTAATCACGAGACGCTCCATGGGGACGACGGTATTCGATTGCGAACGCGGGAGTGAAATATCAATGCCCCGGTGCAGCATCGGCGTCGTCACCATAAAGATCACCAACAGCACAAGAATCACGTCAACGAGCGGAACAATATTGATCTCAGAAAGAAACCGACGTTGCTGGGGTTCAACAATCACGAACGACTTCGACCTTTTTTGCCGGCAAGGTCCGGCGCGTCCAAGGTATTCAGAAATTCGATGCTGAAGGCTTCGACGCCGAATATGGTTTTTCGAATTCGAGAAAGGAAATAATTATACCCGATCACGGCGGGAATCGCAGCAAACAGTCCGGCAGCGGTCGCCAGAAGGGCTTCGGAAAGACCCGGCGCCACCGAGGCGATACTCGCCGTCCCCTCGATACCGATTTGCTGAAAGGCATTAATGACACCGACGACCGTTCCCAATAACCCGATGAAGGGGGTAATATTTCCCGTGGTGGCCAGGAAGGGCAGGTACGCTTCCTGCCTGGTGATTTGTTGCTGCACGAGATACTGTATCACTTTTTCCAGATACTGGCGGTCCGGCCAGGACCCCGCCCTCCGGGCCGTCACCGGAACGTCGCCCACGTTGAGATCCACAAGATGACCCATGCGATTCACGACTTCAAGAAAAACGAAACCGCTGGGACTATAGGGCAATTCCGCTGCCACGTGTTGAAGAAGGTGTAGCGCTTTTTCGCTGGACGCGTCTTCCTCTTGATAGGCCTGAAGGAACTGTCGCTCCTCTTTCTTGATCAGCCGCAGCATGCGCCATTTGTACAGGATGATGCCCCAAGAAAAGACGGAAAACGCCAGCAAGATCAACAAGACGATGATCGAGATGGTACCCAGGGAACCAAACACTTCAAGAGGGTCGGTTGAAAACATCAGATGTGACGCTCAGTCCGAAACGTGATGGAACGCGAAAAACGACAACTCACCGTGCAAGTGAGAACAGCCACAACGACGTGAATGGCGGGGCCGACGGGATTTGAACCCGCGACTTCCAGATTGACAATCTGGCGTCCTAACCTGGCTGAACGACGGCCCCATTCACGTATGAGGGTAGCCCTTTGACTGTGATGTCGAACCAAGCCCCCCGCCTGGGCCACCAAGCCCTTCAGGTTTCACGTTCGACACTCTAAATGGATAGTCTGAGATAGATGGTAGGCGGAACAGGGCTCGAACCTGCGACCTCTGCCTTGTAAGGGCAATGCTCTCCCAACTGAGCTATCCGCCCCACACTCCATGCATTCAAGAATCCAACGTTTTTCATTATATCAGCCAAGCATACTGTGTCAACCGTAAGGGATACCGACCGTTTCAGGACCGCGTCGGCACAAAAATCGCCGGCACCCTTGAGAAATACCCGTGCGACCCTTTAGAGTGCAACCTTTGTCATGGCATGAACGCCGGGATCGAACAATGACCTACAAAATCAGACACCTCAGCAAACAAGTGGGTGCCGAGAACCCGCAACTGTTATCACGAAGCGAACGGGTGTGGCTCTTTGCCGAACTCCATCGCCGGGCGATCTGGACCGGAATCGTCGTCGCGGTCATGGTGGGGATCCTCCTCGTGGCCCTGTTCTGGGTACAACACCAACAGGAACAGGAAGCCTTGGCCCTCGAACATCAAGCCGCCCAAGCCTACCTTGACCGCTCCCTTGATGACGGCGATGCCGCAAAAGAGAAGCTGCAAGAAGCCGTCACCCTGTATCGACGGATCATCGAGGAATTTCCTCGTACGGCCAGCGCTCAATCGGCGTGGTATTTTATCGGCAACGCCTTGGCCGAACAACACGACCAGGCCGGAGCCATCGACGCGTATCAGCGTTTTATCGACCAGGCGGGAAACTCTCCTGCCCTGCTCGGCTTGGTCTACCAGCGACTGGGATCCAGCTATCTGGCAAACGGGGAACGCGACAAGGGAATCAACGCCTACACGCAAGTGCTCCAAATGCCCCACACGCTCAACAAGGATCAAGTGCTGTTCGAACTCGCCAAACTCGAGGAGCATGAAACGCGCAATACCGAGGCGCTCGCCCGTTACAAACAGTTATTGGATGAACATCCGAACTCGCCCTATGCGAGTGAAGCCACCTTGCGAATCAAGATTCTTGAACCACCCGCTTCGGAACCCGAAACCTCAAAGGAGGGAACTGAACAAGCAGAGGGGGAGGAGGGGAAAGAAACGGAGGAATGAGAAACAGGATGGGCTTTTTCAGGAAGCGATCATCAACATCCGCCCGGCTCGAATCAGACTGCTGCGCAAATTATTCAACAGCTTCAAGTCCCGCACCGTCACCCGAAATCGTTTGGCAATACTCCAGAGACTGTCGCCGCGACGCACACGATACCACTTCGTCTCTCCGACCTCCGTCACGTGTCTGTTGACGCGCAACCGCTGTCCGACCCTGATCAAACTTCCCGAGAGATCATTGAGCGTTTTCAATTTCCTGACGCTCGTCCCGAAGCGATGCGCGATCACCGACAGACTGTCTCCGCGACGCACGCGATACCACGTCCGTTGAGGCGGCGAGGGCGGCGTCCACGTCTTCATTCGAGATTGAGCCTGTTCCACGTGACCGGCCATGCCCATGGGGACCTTTAAGGCATAGCCGTCCTGATCCGGCGGAATCACGCTGCGACGGAGTTCGGGATTCAACCGCCGAAGCTCCTCAAAGGCAATCCCCGTCTCCTTGGCAACCGTCCGCAAATGGATGGATGCATCCATGGGAATCTCTTCGTATTGATGAACCGATTGGGAATGGGCGTGAAAACCGAACAGTGCGGGACGCGTGGCGACAATCATGGCAGCCATGAATTTAGGAACGTATTGCCTCGTTTCCCGGCGGATGTAGCGAGTCCGCGCGATCGTCCAGAAATCCCGGGTGCCGGTTTTTTCAATCGCACGACTGATTTTCCCCGCCCCGGCGTTATACGCCGCGAGCGCCAGGGGCCATGAGCCGAACAGGTCATAGAGATCACGCAAGTGGACGGCTGCTGCGACCGTGGACTTGATGGGGTCCCGGCGTTCATCCACGTACCAATTGACCTTCAAGCCGTACATCCGGCCCGTGCTCTTGATAAACTGCCAGGGACCCGACGCGCGCGCGCGCGAATAGGCCCTTGGGTTAAATCCACTTTCGACCAACGACAGATAAATCAATTCCTTCGGCAGGCCCAACTCGACGAAGATCTGCTCGACCAACGGTTTGTAGGTAAAAAATCGGGTCAGCCATTCTTGAAAGCGGTCGTGAATCACGTTTTGAAAATAGTGAATATTGCGTTCGACCGCAGGATTGACGATAACGGGAATCTCTTCATACCTCTGGGTTCCGCTGCTCCGGAGATTATGCCCCCCTCTCACCTGATCTGAAATTACAGGCGAAGCCCCCGACATGTTTAATCGGGGAGCTGGGGTGAGGGGGACGGGAGCAGGAGAGTCAGGTCGGGAACCCGGAGGGAAATACCGGAGACCCTCGGAACTCGCCGGTATGGGCAACTGAGATGAAACGGCGACCTGCAACGGTTGGGGTATTGCGGAAGCGCCACCGTCGCCGGCACTAAAGAAAAACCCTGATAGACAGAGCGTAAAGACGACCTTCGCAGTCAAGAAAGACCAGCCTCTTCCCAACCAGTTGATTTTTCTCATATTTTCTTCTGAAGTTCCTACGTTCACGAGAAAATGTAACGGGAAAACACGTCTCTGTCAAGAAGTTAATTTTTAGCCAGTCCATTTAAGTCGACTTTATGCTCAACCACAAGCCGTAGTTATTCGCATGGGGAAACATCGGAATTCACTCACAAGATGTAGTTGTTTTTCAGTTAAGTAGGTCATCCCCGTTAATTCAGAATTGCTTTATCGGTTATTATCATTAGCTGTTGTTACGGTTATCAGCGCAAGCCCATATCCGCCTGGTCGCAACGCCGCCATCGAGCGGAAGTCACTGCGACGGCGTCGGAAGAGCAGCGGCGCATCGGAACCCGGTCGAATGATTCCGGTCCAGCGGATCGCTGGCAACCCGGGTAAAAATTCTCACCTGTGGAGTTTCCACCTGCCACCCGGAACTGCGAATGACCCGGCGGGTACCAGTCGAAGGTCCCTGAGGATTCCGGCGCGGGCTCCTGGAATAATACGTCGCGTCATACCAATCGGCGACCCATTCCCAGACGTTGCCCGCCATATCATAGACCCCGTAAGGGCTCTTGCCCTTGTCATAAATTCCCACCGGCACCAGCGTCTTTTCACCCTGCCAGGACTGGTTGAAATTCAGATGCTGATGCGTGGGTTCGACGTTCCCCCAAGGAAACCGTCGATCATCGGTCCCTCGCCCGGCCTTCTCCCATTCGGCTTCAGTCGGCAACCGCTTTCCCGCCCATCGACAATAGGCATCGGCGTCAAACCAATCCACGTTGACCACCGGCGAGGCAGAGATGGACTCCGGCATGAGTCCGCCCTGCCACAAATTTTTCGACGGGTCGGTGGGGTGCGACGGCGTTCGATGACCGGTCGCGCGAATAAATTCCAAATACAGGCCATTGGTCACTTCATAGGTGTCAATGGCATAGGACTCCAATTCGACTTCATGATTGGGGTATTCATCCATGCCACCGTCCCGTGCCCATTTGGGCACACCCATAAAAAACGGACCGGCGGGAATGACCACCATGGGCGCGTGATCCGTACCGGAAACGACCACGTCCGCGTGAGCTTGCCCGATGACGGCATCGTGCGCGCCGATTCCCATGCACAGACACGTCACGACAACCAGCGTTCTTGCCATCCTCGTCATCGTCTTTCCTCCGTACGCCAAAACGACCGGGCCACGCCGGCCTGATCAGTCCGTGTTGTCCTGCTCGGCCCGTCGTAGCGCGCGCATCAGCACGGGATCGTTCAACGCCATCTCGCTCAGCGCGTCCATGACGTGAAGGCCCTTGCTGTCCATCAACTCCTTGGCCTTGGCGTACTGCTTGGCATTGAAGCGGGCCACCGTCGGTTGGTTATTGATCACCTGGCACGCCAACACCCCGTCTTCAAGGTCCAATGTGCCGCCCTGCTCCATCAACGTCTGGGCCTGCGCCGGCGTGATGCCGTGGAGTTCGGCAAATTCCGCGATGCCACCGGTTTCCACCATCGACCCGTCCGGCATCGAACACTTACGCTTGAAATAGGGCGACCAGTCTTTCCGAAAATCAATATAGCGAACATCTCCCCCTCGAGCCACCGACCGCTCCAGTTTGCTGTAATCAAGCCCGAGATTCTTCTGTGTGAGTCGTTCCTGCAATTCCTCGGAGAGTCCCCGGTAAAACACGCGAGCCGCGGCCTCCGCCAAGGGAATATCCGAAAACCTCGCGAGCTGTTCGGCCTGCGCGGTCTGCTCCAAATCCAGGACCCAGGTCTGCTTGGGCTCCTGTCCGGCCGGGTCCACCCGGCACACGAACATTCCGCGCGTCACCACGCCCCCGGTTTCCGGATACGTATACAGGCCCCCTTCCGTTAACAGCCGGAGCATGTCGTCAACCGGAATCTCATAGCTTTCCCCGAGGATCGTGGCATGATGCTCGACATTCTCCTCGCCGGCCATGGCGCACACCATGACGTTCCCGGGAGGGTCAAAATCCGTGTAATTCTCCAACACGTTATAGAGTTGCGGCTCTTTGGCCGGCTTCAGCGGCCGTTTTTTTATCTTGAACATTTACAAACCGATTTTCATCGTTGTCATTCCCGGCCGTCAAATGCTAGATCTGCTCTTTATGGACGCCTCACGACAACTGGCTACGTTGTTCTGGCGATACCATGCCTTTCAATGGGATCCTCGGAACGGCTTTGTCCTGGCCTCCGGAGAAACGAGCCCCTATTACGTGGACTGCCGGGCCCTGCTCGCGCATCCCGATGCCCGGTGGCTCGTGGCGCAACTCGCGTGTGCGGCCATCCGCGATCTCTCCCTTGACGCGGTAGGTGGCCTGGAGATCGGCGCCATTCCCCTCGCAACAGCTATATCCGATTATGCCTTTGCAACTCAACCGCCGAAAACCTACGCCACCTTTATCGTCCGCAAACACGCCAAGGAGCATGGACTGGGAAAACGAATCGAAGGCGCGGTCAAGGCCGACGAACGCGCGTTAATCGTCGATGACGTGCTGACGAGCGGCGGGTCGCTCCTGCAAGCCCTCCGGGCCGCCAGGGACGCACACCTGCACGTCTCGCACGCCCTCGTGATCGTGGACCGGCAGGAACAGGACGGCAAACAGACAATCGAAGCGCAAGGGGTGTCGTTGATGAGTTTATTGACCCTGGACGATTTGAAAGCCGCCCAACCCGACACATCTCTATAGAGCCGATGCAGCGGGGCCGAGTAAAGAATCCGGCTCACAGTAGTCCACGGGGGCAAGGTCCTGCAGGCTGAGACAGACCTTCTCAGCCGCTGCCGCCTTTCGCCATTCACCCCATTGAAAAAGCCACATTTTGAAACGGGGGATCTCATCGGTCTTCGTAAGCCCTGCCTCCGCTGTCTTTTCCAGAATGATTTCTTGTTCGTCGGCATCAGGCCGGCGGTGAAAAGCCAGAATGATGCCTATGGCTTGAGGATTGTCCGGATCGAATTCAGGCAAGTGTTCCGGAAGTTTTCTTTCACCAACGGGGACAACGGGCCGTTGCCAAGACGAAGAACCGGCCAAGGCGGGTCTTGTTTGGCCGGTAGCGTCTTGTAAGGGAATGATCGTTCCCCCGGCCAACGGGGCCAACAACACGATGCACATGACGGCAGAGTACCTCGAACTCATCTTGTCAGGCAGGCGTGCACGCCGGGATTACTGAATCCGGCGAATTCTGTCATGCGGTTGCTCAGAACGAGAGGGCGGGGACATGCCGCAATGCTCCTGCACCGTATCCAGAATACGGTCGGCGAGAAGTCGTTTGGGCAATCGTTCGACCTCAATGGGCGTGCCGTGACGAGGGAGGAGAATGACTTCATTAGTCTCGTTGCCGAATGCCGATTGCGCCCCCGTAATCCTGTTGATGACCAGCAGATCGAGATTTTTTTGGTGCAGTTTCTTGCGACCGTTCTCGATCAGGTCTTCGGACTCCGCCGCAAACCCGACCAATACGTGGTGCGTCCGTTTTCGTGACAACGATTGTAAAATGTCCGGAGTCCGCTCGAGTTCCAAGGGCTCGCCGGCCCACTCGTGTTTCTTGGCCTTTGCGGACGAGGGATGCCGGGGCCGAAAGTCTCCGACCGCCGCCGTCATCACGAGGACGGTGGCCCACGCAAACCGGGCATCCAGTTCTTGATACATCTCTTCAGCCGTCTGCACGGAGACGCGCTTCACGTTGGGAGGCGGAGACAGCGCCGTCGGTCCGCTGACCAGCAGCACTTCCGCTCCCCGTTGGGCCGCGGCTTCCGCCATCGCGTAGCCCATTTTTCCGGAAGAGGCATTCGTGATAAAGCGAACCGGGTCGATGGGTTCCCGCGTGGGACCGGCCGAAACAAGCACCCGCTGTCCGGACCAATCCTGCCGAAGAGCGAGTCGTGAACGCACCGCCTCCATAATCACGTCTTCGGCAGGCAACCGTCCTTTCCCGACCAAGCCGGACGCCAGCGGGCCGTCCTCGGGCTCCAACACCACAATCCCGCGCCCGCGCAACGTCCGCGTATGTGCCGCCAGTGCGGGATGGTCCCACATTTCTCCATCCATGGCCGGAGCCATCACGATGGGACATCGTGCGGCCACGAATAACGTGCTCAGGAGATCATCCGCCAAGCCCAGCGCACATTTGGCCAGACAGTTCGCCGTCGCCGGCGCGACCAGGATCAGGTCCGCGTCTTCAGTCGCCTTCAGGTGCGGGAAAGGCTGCGAATCGGCAAAGAGTCGTTGAAGCACCGGTCGTCCGGACAACACTTCGAAGGTCAACGGCGCCACGAACTGCGTGGCGGAGGACGTCATGACCACGGTGACGTCCGCCCCTTCCTCGACAAGCGTCCGAAGCAGCGACACGGCTTTATAGACCGCAATACTGCCCGTGACACAGAGGACGATCCGCGTGCTTTGTAACGCCTTCTTGCTCATCATGGGTTCTCGTGTTGGGCCATGCTTTTCTCGTTACCTCCCCACCAACCTCTTTCTCTACCTCCCAACTTTTCCCTCTTCGGAAAAAGTTCCCGTCCTGACAAAGGAGGGAACAGGCGGCGTGCCTCTCAGCTTCCGTAGGTCGGGTTAGCCCTGAGCTTATCGAAGGGCGTAACCCGACAATCCCACGCTCATGCCTATGCCTCGGGCTCTGCCTCCACGGCGGGTTCTTTCGGAGAATCATCCACGTAGACGCTCAGTTGCTGCTTGATTTCCTTGGTATCTTCATCAGCCTCTGTCAACAGGGCCGGTTCGAAATCACCTTCCAGGCCTCTCCTGGCTTCACGAAGAGCCTGACGTGCTTCTTGTCCCATCAAATACTCCACGTTGTGTCCCAACACTTCCTCCAGCGCAATGGAGGTTTCTTTTGTGAATTTACTCGTTTGCGACGGCGTGGTCCCGCGCATGAGCTGTTTCGCCCGTTGGGCGGCCACCAGCACGACTCGATAGCGAGAATCGAATTTGCCTTCTCGATCGTCCGGAAGCAGTGGAAGCGTATCAATCATGATCGAAACTCCTTTGGTGAATACGGTTACGTGGCAATCTTCTTCATCGTCACGGGTTCGACCAACCCATTTTCCACAAGGAATTCAGGATCCAATCGGTTGGTCTTCACCCGTTCGGCCAGAATAATGGACTCCAATTCTTTCGTCGCCTGCAGGAGTTCTTCATTCCGAACGAAGTAATGATAGGCTTTGAAATTGGCGATTTCATCACTCGCCTTGTGCAAACGACGCTCGATTTCCTCCGGGGTATCCGAGGCCCGTCGACAGAGCCGGTTTCGAAGGACGTCAAGCGACGGCGGAGCCACGAACACGTACACGGCCCCGGCAACGCGTTCCATAATTTGCTTGGCCCCCTGCGCATCGATATCCAACAACACGTCGATACCTTTTTGCAAGGCCTCCAACAACTGTCGTTTCGGCGTGCCGTACTTATTGCCATACACTTCCGCCCACTCGACGAATGCCTCCTCCCGGACCGACTCCTGAAACCTGGCATCATCGACAAAATAATACTCGACCCCATCGCGCTCGTTCGGTCTCGGATGCCTTGTCGTATAGGACACCGACAACGTCGTGCCCGGCACCTGGGTCACGATATTTTTGCACAACGTGCTTTTCCCGACACCGGAGGGTCCCGATACCACAACCAACACACCGTTAGCCGACATCAGTCAACCCCTCTCTGCAACAGGTTCTATTCGACATTCTGCACCTGCTCACGAACCTTTTCCAGTTCGCTCTTGAGCTGAATGACGTGCTTCGAGATATCCGCGTCATTCGCCTTGGACCCTATCGTATTCACTTCACGACCCATTTCCTGCAACAAAAAGTCCAACTGCCGTCCGACGGGTTCCCGTTTTTTCAGCATCTCTTCAAATTGTACACCATGGCTCCGAAACCGGATCAGTTCTTCCGTCACGTCACACCGGTCGGCAAAGAGCGCCAATTCCCTGTCCAGCCGCATCTCCTGCTCACCCGTCGAGCCGACCAACGCCTGTACGCGCGCGCGCATGCGTTCATGGAAGCCTTTGACCACCAGGGGCAGACGGCGCTGTATCGACTGGTGTATCTCGAGAACCGCCTTGAGCCGCTTCGCGACATCGACCTGGAGGGCTTTTCCCTCATTCGACCGCATGCGGTCAAGGTCGGCAAGCGCTCGCGACGCGAGCCGCATCACCACCCGATTCATGCGTTTGTCATCAATGGGGGCCTCGGCAACGCGAAAAATTTCCCGGAACGAGGCCAGAAGTCCGATATCAATTTGCCCCCCCAACCGCAAGTCCCGCCGTAGATCTTCGAGCACCCGATGATAGTGCCGCGCCAGGGGACGATCAAGCGTCACGTGCTTCCCACGGTCATGGCCTCTCCCATAGGCGACGACGAGTTCAATTCTCCCGCGACGACATTTTCGGGCCACCAGCGCCTTCAGTTCCTCTTCCCACTCAAGCCCCCCCTTGGGGACCCGGACGATGATTTCCCGAAACCGATGATTCACCGACCGGACTTCCACGTCCACGGCGAGCCCGTGACAAGTTCCCTCCCTTTTTCCAAAACCCGTCATGCTTTTCAACATGGGCGCGGCAACTTTCCTTCCCACTCACAGTCTGCATACAGCACGCATGAGGCACATTGGGGCTTCCGCGCCAAGCACACGTAACGGCCATGCAGCAAAATCCGCTGCGAGCCTTCGATCCAGTCCTTGGCGGGCCAGACCGCCTGCAAGTCAAACTCGATTTTGGTCGGGTCGGTATTCAGTGTCAGGTGCAATCGCCCGGCCACGCGTTTGACGTGAGTATCCACGACAATGGCCGGCACACGGAAACAGGCGCCCAGGATCACATTCGCGGTCTTTCTGCCGATTCCCGGCAACGACGTCAGTTCTTCCATGGTCCCCGGCACGCTCCCCCCAAACTGCGAGACCAGGACTTGACTGCACTTCACCAGATGTTGGGCCTTGTTCCGGTAAAACCCCGTTGGTTTGATCAACGCTTCGAGCCGCGCTTGAGACGCGCGGGCCAATTCCCGGGCCCCCGGATAGGTCGCAAACAGCGCCGGCGTCACCCGGTTCACCCGTTCATCCGTACATTGTGCCGACAAAATCGTCGCCACCAGCAATTCAAAAGGGTCGGTGTAGTCGAGTTCCACCAGCGTATTCGGGCCCTCCGTTCGAAGACGCTTCAGAATCCGGCGGGCACGGGTCATTGCGGATTTTTGATTGTGGATTGCTGATTGTGGATTGCCGATTGCCGATTTCCGATTTTTCATTGCCATTTCCCAATCCAAAATCCTCAATTCACAATGCTCCTCATTGTTGATTCTTCACTGTCGGTTCTCAATCCACAATCCACAATCTCCTTCACCCTGCCTCCGCGACCGCCACTCCGGATTCCAGGGCGGCAGCAATCGCCTCTCGCAACGGGACCATGGTCTCTTTCCGGAGAGCGGAGACACACAGAGCCCTTCGACTTCGCTCAGGACAGGCCTGAAAACGCCGCTCGAGCACGTCCACGTCTTCCGGCGGCAATCGGTCGCATTTGTTCATGACGAGAACCAAGGTTACGTGTTGCAGCTCAAGTTCATGCAAGAGTCCTTCGACCACGTGTATTTGCTGATCACGGTCTGAGGCGGTCGCATCCACGACGTGCACCAGCACGTCAGCTTGGTGTAACTCATCGAGCGTCGTACGGAAGGCTTCCAGGAGGTCCTGTGGCAGATCTCGAACGAACCCCACGGTATCGGTCAGAATCACGTGCCGGCCGGAAGGAAGCCTGAGCCGTCGATTGATGGTATCCAGAGTTTCAAACGGCTGATTCTTGGCCGAGACGTGACTATTGGTCAAGGTGTTCAACAAAGTGGATTTCCCGGCATTCGTATAGCCGACGATCGAGACGACCGGGATCCCCTGGCGCAGGCGCCGGGGGCGTTGCTGCTCCCGTTGACGACTCAAATCCTTCAACTCGCGTTCGAGGTGATGAATCCGATCCCGTACTCGTCTCAGGTCGGTTTCCAGTTTGGTCTCGCCGGGGCCTCGTGCCCCAATGCCTCCTCCCAAACGGGAGAACGCCGTGCTGGATTGAGACAACCGGGGCAACAGATACTTGAGTTGCGCCAATTCCACTTGAATTTTCCCGGCGCGCGAATGCGCCCGGCTCGCAAAAATATCCAGGATCAACTGCGTTCGATCGATGACCTTCAACTCGATCATCTCGGATAACGACCGGATCTGAGTCGGGGTCAGGTCCCGGTCGAAAATCAACAAGTCCGCCCCGCTTTGGAGCGCATGGATAATGACCTCGGTAATCTTTCCCACCCCCAACACGTACTTGGGATTGATGCGAGATAATCGTTGAACCACGGTTCCGAGGACTTCGATGCCCTGCGACGTGGCCAGTTCCTGACACTCCCGCAGCCGTTCTTCCTGATCGGTCCGATTCCCCTCCGTGACACTGACCAGTAACGCACTGGGGTGGTCGTCCGTTCGGCGAAGCGCCGGGGTCGCCTTGGAAATTTCAGCCTCCAGCGATTGCACGAACTGATCACACCGGCACTGAAACGTCTGTAAGCTTTGCGGCGCCCATGATTCATACGCCTTCCCTTGCGGGTTGGGCGGAAGCAAGTGGGCCAATGAGATGGAAACAGGTTCTCCCCCCCCTCCCACGCCGAGCACCGCCATCAAATCCAAACGCAGCAGCGCCAGGTCGGTCAAATCGTCTTTGGTTAACGGTTGATTGTTGAGATGCGTATGCACGAACCGAACGCCGCGCAATAACCGGGCCCCCGACCGGCTCCGCGCCAATTCCGGAATCACCAGTTGACGGTCCGTTCCGATGATGACGGATTCGATGATGCCCCGTCGATTGATCAAGAGGCCGATTTGCCGTCGAATTTCATGTGACAACTCCGTGCAGGAGCGAGCCAACTCCGGAGAAATGACTTTTTCGACGGGCACACGCCGGCGATAGAGTCGTTCCAGCCGCGTCACATGGCCGGGTTTCAACCCCGTCAGATGTCCAATGGCATGTGGAATAGAGTCCCCTTTCGAGTGAGCCGTCCTGCTACGTCGTGACGCCTGAACCGTTCGTGTGTGTCACGGCCTCGATAGCCAAACCAGGCTGGGCATCCAAGTCCCACGAAGCCCACCGCCGTTGTTGGTAGGCCCACCACCCGGCAGCGGCCACCATCGCGGCATTGTCAGTACAAAAATGCATCCGCGGCAACGCCAGACGAATCCCTTCCTTTTCCGCGCGAGCCTGCAGGGCCGCCCGCAAGCGGGAATTCGCGCAGACCCCTCCGACGACCGCCAATCCGGAGACGTGATAACGACGCACCGCCCGAAACGATTTTTCGACCAACACGTCGACGATGGCTTCCTGGTATCCCGCGGCGACGTGCGCCGGCGCGGGCGACGCCTGACGTGACTCCTGATCCCTCAAGTAATACAACAACGAAGTTTTCAGGCCGCTGAAACTGAAATTGGACCCTCCCCGGTTCAAGTACGGACGAGGGAAACGGACGACCGACGGATCGCCCGACTGCGCCAGACGATCGAGCGCGGGACCTCCCGGGTAGGAAAGTCCCAGCATCTTGGCGCCTTTATCGAATGCCTCTCCCGCGGCGTCATCAAGGGTTTTTCCAAGCAGCCGGTATTCGCCGCGTTGGGGAACGAGATACAAGTGGGTGTGTCCGCCGGACGCCACGAGCACGATGCAGGGAGTCACAAAGTCGGGATATTCCAACCACGCGGAGGCAATATGCCCTTCCAAATGGTGCACACCGATGCACGGTACGCCCAAGGCATACGCCAAGGCCTTTCCGAAACTCACCCCGACGACCAGCGCACCGGCCAGTCCCGGTCCTTGCGTGACCGCAATCGCCCGAAGATCCGACCAGCGGACCCCCGCCTGCTCAAGAGCGGCCTGCGTCACCCCTTCAATCCGTTCCACGTGTTTTCTCGAGGCAAGCTCCGGCACCACTCCGCCGAAACGGCCGTGCACTTCGTGTTGAGACGCCACACGATTCGACAACAGATGCCCTTGCACCGAGAACACCGCGGCGGCCGTTTCGTCGCAAGACGTTTCGACGGCCAAGAGACTCGGGGGTGGCATGGACGAGGGAGGACTTGTGGACGTTTGGCCGTTTCGAGGCATCACCGGTAAACAGTCGTCATAAAAAACAACGACTCTCGCCACGCGGGGTAACGAGAGTCGTCTATCAAGAGAAGGGAAACAATCCGTGATTGATGTGCGGTCTTACAGTAACCGTCGTACAAGAGGCTCCTCAGACGCCCGCCATCGCCTCTTCTTCCACAAAAACGGGAGCGTCGTCTCGCAGCGCGACTTTAATTTTCTTGGCATCCTTGAAACGTCCTCGAATGAGTTCGTCGGACAAGGGGTCGCCCAGCAGCTTTTGGATGGTGCGCCTCATGGGCCTGGCTCCATACTGCGGTTGATACCCTTTCGTAATCAGCCATTGCTTGACGTCGTCGCCGATCTCCAATTGGACCTCACGCTCCGCCAACCGTTCGTTCAACTCGCGAATCAGGATATCGACGATGTTCAGCAGATGCTCTTTCTCCAACGGATGGAAGACCACGAACTCATCAATCCGATTCAAAAATTCCGGGCTGAAACTCCGCTTCAATTCATCCAAAATATCGTTCTTCATTCGCTTCCGGGTCTCCGCCTCTTCGACCTTTTGGAAGCCGAGAGACACGCCCTTCTGAATCAGTTTCGTTCCCAGGTTGGACGTCATCACGAGAATCGCATTCTTGAAATCGACTTTCCGCCCCAGGCTGTCCGTGAGCACCCCGTCATCCAGGACCTGTAAGAGGACGTTGAAAATATCCGGATGAGCTTTTTCAATTTCATCGAACAACACCACCGAATAGGGCCGTCGCCGCACTTTCTCGGTCAACTGCCCGCCCTCTTCATACCCGACGTACCCCGGAGGGGCCCCGAACAAACGGGAACTCGTAAATTTCTCCTGGTACTCCGACATGTCAATGCGAATCAGGGCATCCTCGGTATTGAACAGGAACCCGGCCAAGGCTCGCGCCAACTCGGTCTTCCCGACACCCGTCGGTCCCAGGAAGATAAAGGACCCGATCGGCTTGCGCGCCTCCTTGAGACCGGCACGCGAGCGACGAATGGCGCGACAGACCGCGGAAATGGCTTCTTCCTGTCCCACGATACGCTCGTGGAGAAAGTCTTCCATGTGCAGCAGCTTTTCCGACTCTTCCTCCTCGAGTTTAAACAACGGAATGCCCGTGATTTTTGAGACCACGAAACTGACTTCTTCAGCCCCGATCACGGGCTTTTGCTGCTCCTGGTTTTTCTTCCAATCACGCTTGGCATCCTCCAGCAGTTTGCGCAGGCGTTCTTCTTCTTCCCGGTATTTCACGGCTTCTTCAAAACTTTGCAACCCGATGGCGACTTCCTTTTCGTGCGCCACGCGCTTGAGTTCCTGTTCCAGTGATTTCAGTTCCGGGGGCAGCGAATAGGACTGCAACTTGGCTCGGGACCCCGTCTCATCAATCAAATCAATCGCCTTGTCGGGCAGGAACCGGTCCGTGATGTAGCGATCGGTCAATTTCACGGCTTCCACCACCGCGTCATCCGAAATTTCCACGCCGTGGTGTTCTTCATAGCGGTCCCGCAAGCCCTGAATAATCTTGATGGTTTCTTCCACGGAAGGCGGATTCACGTAAATGGGCTGGAACCGCCGTTTCAGTGCCCCGTCTTTTTCAATGTGTTTTCGGTATTCATCCATGGTGGTCGCCCCGATACAGTGAATCTCGCCTCGGGACAACGCCGGCTTGAGCATATTGGCGGCATCGATCGACCCTTCAGCCGCTCCCGCCCCGACCAGCGTATGCAGCTCATCAATGAACAGGATCACGTTGCCGGCCTGAACGATTTCCTTCATGACCACTTTCAGCCGTTCTTCAAACTGTCCCCGATACTTCGTGCCGGCCACGAGCGACCCCAGGTCCAGGGCAATCACCCGCCGGTTCAAGAGATTATCGGGCACGTCCATCGAGACGATGCGCTGGGCCAACCCTTCCACGATCGCGGTCTTGCCGACCCCGGATTCGCCGATCAGGGCCGGGTTGTTTTTGGAACGGCGGCTCAAAATCTGCAAAACCCGTTCGATTTCATCGCTCCGGCCGATGACGGGATCCAACATGGAATCCTGCGCCAATTGCGTCAGGTCCCTGCCGAATTCATCGAGCGCGGGCGTGCTGCTTTTCTTGTCCCGCTCCCGGGTTCCGGATTTCCGCAGGAAGGTCACGGTCAATTGACGAGCCGTCAGCAGGTTGCCGCCCAGGCTGCGCAGCACCTTTCCGCCGATCCCTTCCTCTTCCCGCAATAACCCCAACAGGAGATGTTCGCTCCCGATGTGATTGTGGCCGAGCAGCCTCGCCTCCTCCACACCGTATTCAATCACCTTCTTGACGCGGGGACTGAAGGGGATTTCCCCGAACGTGACGGTCGTCCCGCCACTGGGCAAACTGCGTTCCACCTCCAAGCGAATCTGTTCGGGAGACAGACCCATCTTCTTGATGATCATGAGGGCAATGCCATCGGACTCACGGAGAATGGCGAGCACCAAATGCTCCGTGCCGAGATAGTCGTTCTGATGGCGTTCAGCCTCTTCGCGGGCCAGAATGATAATCTTGCGACCTCTGTCCGTGAATCGCTCGAACATTTTCCCTCCTTTTGGGGGTAAAGCATGCACCCCGGAAACGTCAGATCAATCTTACCGTCGTACGCTGATCAGTCTATCCATCCCCTCTGAAAACTGTCAAGGCAAGACCTCGACTGATGCTGATATGTAAGGTTCCATATTCCGACGCCGACGTCAAGAGGGACGGGTCGCTCGTGATATTTCTCCGTTGACTCCGGAACGGAATGAACGATACAATTTCATTTCTGTCACTTGACAACCGTGCGGGCATGCCTCGCCGTTTCGGTTCCCCTTCACTGCCCCGTCTTTTCCAGAAACGCATGAGTCGCTCGTGACTGTCATCGGCATCCTGACCAAGCCTCAAATTCCCGAAATCCGCCCCCTCCTCGAGAAACTGCTCGACTGGCTCGGACGGAAAGAGAAAGCCGCGCTCGTCGGCTCCTCCTCCGGGGAATACTTTCACGAAGGCGCGCAACCAATCGATGAACAAATCGCCGCTGAGGCCGACCTCGTGCTTGTCCTCGGCGGAGACGGCACGATGTTGCGGGCAGCCCGGCTTGTCGAAGAACGATCCGTCCCCATCCTGGGAGTCAATCTGGGAGGCCTGGGGTTTCTGACGGAGAGCACAATAGAAACGATGTACGACTCTCTGGAAAAAATCTTTGCGCAAGAATTCTACGTGGACCACCGCCTGCGCCTCCAGGGTCACATCCGGCATCAGAACGGAGAACAAGAGCAACGAACGGCGTTGAACGACGCGGTCATCAGCAAAGGAATCTCGGGCCGCATGATTGCCACGAGCATTCAGGTCGACAAACAATTCGTGACGACGCTCCGGGGCGATGGATTGATTGTTGCCTCTCCAACCGGGTCCACGGCCTACTCCATGTCCGCCGGCGGCCCGATATTAGACCCGAGTCTTGAAACCCTGGTGCTGACGCCCATCAGCCCCCATACCTTGACCCACCGTCCCCTCCTTGTCCCCAGTCATGTCTCGCTGGAAATTGAATTGACCAGCCACGAGGGGGGCACCGTGACGTTTGATGGACAAATCGGGATTGCCCTGGAGCATGAAGACACGCTCACGATCAGCGCCTCACCCCACAGAACGCGCCTCATCCGTTTTCCCGACCGGACGTACTATGATGTTCTAAGGAATAAGCTCAAATGGGGGGATGCCTGACCCGGGGTTATCACCCCGGCGATCACGGCTGGCATTCGGGGCATTCGGTCCGTTCCTGCTCGGCCCGAAACTCATCGGAAGTCAAAGGGAAAATCTGGTTGCACGTCGCGCAGGTCCGGATTTCAAAAAACGCTTCCCCATCCTCGTGAATCTCGCATGGCAGCAACAGGTCCAGCGGGTCATAGCCCAGGGTGATGCCATCGGGGAACTTCACGACGGCCAAGCGCACGTTGAAATGTTGAAAGACGCCTTCCTTGCCTTTCCGGTCGTCACCAGACCCGACGACGCAAACGGGTTGTCCGGGTTTACGGGCACGAAGATCTTTCAAGGTGCGATGGGAATCTATCGCCACCTCGAATTGGGTCGCTTCCGGAGCCTCTGGAGTTGCCATAATCGCGGGGGGTTCGTACAAGAAGGTTCAAGAAAATACCGCCTCTGCTTGTAGCACGCGCAGAAAAATTCCGTCAAGAAAGCGAACGTCTTTCGCAAAGGGGGAAACCCGTGTCACCCATCATCATCTACCAGAAACCAACGTGTTCGACGTGCCGGCAAGTGATCAAACTCGTTCAGGAAAGCGGGCACGCCTATACGGCAGTCAACTATTACGAAACGCCGTTGTCGAAAACCAAGCTCAAGGCCTTACTGAAGAAGGGCGGCCTCACGGCCCGGGACGTGCTGCGCGCGAAAGAAGAGAAATATAAAACGCTGGGCCTCGCCAAAACAGACAAATCCGAAGAGGAACTGATCGAGTTGATGATAACCTATCCCGATCTGCTCCAACGCCCCCTGGTCGAAACAGGCCAAACAGTCATCCTCGCCCGGCCGGCGGAAACGGTAAAACAACTCTGGGAAGGGTCGTGAGCGTGACACCATCCCGTGGAAAGCGCCGGCAGAAGGCACTCTGACGGCGCCTGGCCTTACCGTGCTTGGTTTTCCGTCCCGTGGGCTTCGGTACGCGGAATGCTGGAATCCGCCCTGAGAAACTGGTACGCCTCGATGATGCGCCGCAATTCGGGTTCAGCGCTACGGTCCCCTTTATTGATATCAGGATGGAGTTTTTTGGCTTTCTGACGAAAAGCCCGGGTCACCGCCACCATCGAACTCCCGAACTCGAGACCCAGGGCCTCATAGGCTTCCTGGTGGGAGTTGATTTCGCCTTGAGAAGCCGGCACCTCCCCGCTTCCGGTGGCTCGCTTGAAGAAATCAAACAGATTGATCTTTCGCCGGCGTCGCTTGGGACGTTGATAGATTTCGCTGTCGAAATCTTCAAAACGATCCTCAATGAATTCGAGGCGGGCTTCCAGACGTTGGGCGTGGGTCAGTTCCCGGACGTCATCCAATTCTTCTTCGATGAGCGTCACCATCCGCTCGATTTCCGTCAGACCCGTTTCAACCTTGAAGTAACTCTCGGCGCGTTCCAGCATCATCGTGTCGATGGCAAAATCGAGACTGCGTTCCGATTGCGTGCGCAATTCGACGATCCGGCGACGCATGCCCGAGAAATAGCGAGCCTTGGCCCGCTCATCAAAAGGCATAGCTACGCCCCAAAGGTGTTCGTGTCAGAGTCATATTCTCGGCCGTAGGGGACGGTCGTAGGGACAGGCCTGCGTGCCTGTCCAACCGCCCCGTATGGAATTGCGCCGCATTCTAGCACAAAATCTTGTCAATCAGGAATCGCCTGTATTGACGGGGCTACGGAGAAAACCGCCTCTGATTTTGTACTAGTTTTTATACCTTTGCCTGATGCCTGATTGCAGGCCTCTTGTCTGGGCGTTTTAGCCCTTCCCGGGACGGCTAGGGAGGTCCTGTTTCCTGTGTTTCTGTTCAAAACGGGCTCCTCTTCTCCCGCATTCCTCCCAAAGCACTCTTCGACTCGTCGGTTGTGGGTTCGCCAATTCAGCAAATGGCGGTGGAAGGCACATGCATTCGGTAGGCGTACGAAGTTGCGTGCTTCAACTTTCAGCCGTCCCTTGTTCCTCCGCATCCCTCTACTCTAGATGTTGCGCGTTGAGCATCGAGTATACGCTTCGAAGTATTTCAAAATTCTTGTGTTTGGGATCAGCGATGATTAACCAAGATAGAATAACGTCTCGACGCTGGGGTCTCATTCCACTTGGGCTAAGGATCGTGCCAGTATAGGTCATTGCAGGAATCCTTACGGACAACATGAAACCAAGAATTGTTGGAGATAGACTTCGCAAGACTTCCGGCCCTATCTCAGTTTCTAGCCGCTTAGACAGCCCGAACTCAGCCTTGTCGGGATCTGAGTTATCAAGTAGGTGTCCAGCACGTCGGCATAGAGCAGAACAATCCATAACAATAGTCCCACAACGACCAGATCGAGTGATTTGCTTCTCGGCTTCTTTTGCACGCCTCAGCAATTGGGCCTCTGATTGAAGGCGTTTGCACTCGACATTGATATAGGTGCCTTCCCATCGAAAGGTGAAATCTGCGTTTGATTGACAGGTGAAATCACCTGAGGCAATTCCGTCAACACTTACCACAGAAATCCCAGCGGCCAAAAATTTGCCTGCCACAAGGAAACTAAACGCATCGTTTCGTGGTCTATTGTTCGATGAACTCTTTCTTTCATCGTCACTGAGAACTGGACCTTTTTGGCAGGCCGTTCGTATCTTGTTTTTGAGGCCAGGGAACGAGTCAACTCGCTCTCTCCACAATTCAGACAGTTCGACTATGTCGTGACTTTCATAGTAAGACATTATTTGCTCGTTAGAGCGACGTTTCTGATCAAATTCTCAAGAAGGCGCATGTGCTCGATCGCTCGACCCTGGCTAATTCCTAACCACGTGCAGGCGTCTTTTAGCTTCTTTTGGAATTCTGGCAGGGGCTGCTTTTCTAGAGGCACAGCAGAAATTCCTTTCTTGTCGAATTGGCTATTCCTGAAGGATGCTTTCTGAAGGATGCTTTGAATGACGCTGACTTCGAGAGGGTCCAGCGAGAGTCGCCACGCCTTCTTGATCTCACGCCAGATCGTGACGTACTCCTGATGCTATGCTGTGTTAGGGGGCAACCAACGGGCGGGGCCTTTCGCCCGCTTACTTCGGTTGGCACTTCGATAGACCGCAAGCAAGTGGTCCTTATTCTCCAGATCATTGGCAAATAGAATTTTCTTTTGTCTGCTCCATTGGTTGGCCCCTGAGAGGAAGGCTTGGGAATCCTGGACTTTTACCCCTCCTATGATTTTCAGATCTACCACACGTCTGGGTGCCAGCCAGATCCACTCTGTATTATTTGATTCGTCCAAGCTAGTAGCAGACAAAGCCCGATGTTCTCGACTCTCCACCGTTCGTGATCGCCAGCGCAAGCATCAGCCAAAGCTTTCATTTGATCGTGGTAGAAGGCGTCAGCTTACCGCGGGACGATCTCCCACTCCACATGCACGGTGCAAGCGGCAAGTTTGATCTGTTTGACCGTGATTTTCGCATCGGATCGGTCCAGGCACACGCGAGCCGCGACCTCATGCCCTGCATAGAAACAGTCAATGGTCGGCCCGTCAGCATTGAACGACGCCAGAGGAGCCTTCTGCAAAGACCGGAACATTCCACTCGGTATTTCGACAAGCTGATACTCGGAGGGCAAACCTTGTTCCTGGCGGAATGCCCGCAGCATCATAATGGAGTCCACCGCATTCATGTACTCCTGGAACAGGGCAAGAGTCCGCTCCCGGCGTTGCTTCGCCGTGCGCATGTCCTGAATCCATGCGGCCTCGGTCAATTTCGAGATATGTACTGCGGTGCGGGAAAGTCGCTGTGCAGCCGTCGATTTCAACGACAGCTTGAGTTCAGAAAAACCACGACGCTTGACGTGAAGGTCCAGAAACCTCTGGGTTTCCGAAACAGGATTCTCCACCTCCCAGCCGACGGATTCGCATGCGTTACGAAAGACTGTTTCGAAGCCCTTTTGCTCAAGCGGTTGCGTTGTCGTTCCATGATGAACGGAAAGTGCGAGACCAAAATACTCGATCCAGTCGCTGGGCAGCCAAGTCTTCTGTTTGTTTACTCTCGCCTGGGGAGGCGCAGACAGCGACTCCACCATCCGGGCGACGAACCGGATTCCTGTCGGCGAAAGCGTATCCAGCCGCTCTTTCAGTTCGTCGAGCGTCACGAATTCTCAAGCCTGCGTTGCATCAGATCGATGAAGGCTGGCTTCAATTCAATGCCGACCCATCGTCTGCCCAGTCCCTGCGCAGCCAACAGTGTCGTGCCTGAACCAGCATAGGGATCAAGTACGAAATCACCGGGCCGGCTTGTCATTCTCACACAGCGCTGTGCAAGCGTCGCTGGCATAACGGCTGGATGATCGTCCAGGACGCCATTGTCCTGTTTCCGGGGTTCCGTCGGGATCTCCCAGGTCGTTCGAAGACGGCGGCCATTCGGTCCGCGAACTGCATTGACATCGTAAAAGTAATCCTGGTTTTTCGACAGGAGAAACACCGTTTCGTGCGCCTTTGTCGGACGATCCCGAACGGATTCGGGGTGGGCATTCGGTTTGCTCCAGACGATTTCTGACCGGAGCCACCACCCGGCGTCCTGTAGTACAAACGCCAGCCTCCAAGGAAGTCCGATCAGATCCTTTGGCTTGAGTCCGTCCGGTGTAAGGGGACGCATGGACATCGCTCGCGCGCGGTTTTTCTTGTCCGGAGCACGATACCGGCGATTTCCCGAGGTGTAGGCGTCGCCCACATTCAACCAGATAGTGCCGTCCGCTCTAAGAACCCGCCGCACCTTGTCGAAGGTCTTCACGATTTCGGCAAGGTAGTCTGCAAGAGCTTCGTCGCATCCGATCTGCTGGTCGACGGCGTAATCCCTCAGGGACCAGTAGGGTGGAGACGTCACCACGGTCTGAATGCTGTTTTCGGGCAGGAGGTCCAGTGCATCGCGTGCACGCCCTTGAATGAGCACCGGTTGCACAAGCGAATCGATCGGTTCGTCGTTCACCGCAATCGAAAGAAAACCGTTTGAGGATGAAGCAGTCGTTCGACGGTCACGATGGAGCCGCACATTTTTGCTATCCTTGTTGAATACTGAGAGTTGTTCTATGGGAGAAACGGACATTTCACGAACCCCCTACTAGCTCAAGCAATTTACCTTCCTCCTACTTGAGATTCCGAGCGTGAGTTACTGCTGCCATGACGGGAAACCTTTTCTAATGCGTCTGGATCAACTTTGCATTTCACCGTCATACCCTGGGGCGAGCCTTAAATCAGCTACTTTAGCAACTTCCGCCATATTCGCTAAAACATACTGATATGCTTTCCCTCTCAGACTCGCATCTGGTGAACAATCGACATTCCAAAGCCGAAGAAAATAACCGGCCATAGCCGCACGAATCTCAACACTATGGCTATCATCACCCATAGCAAAGGACTGGGCATCCGCCAGATTGTATGGATGTGCTTTTATTTTTAGGGCAATAAAGGCATGCCATTCTTTATCGTTCTTTGGATGTTCATGATCCTGTATTGTATCACCTTCAATCGGGTGCACTTGCTGGATTCTGCTGAAAACAAAATCAACAAATTGTGCTCGTTTTCTATCGTATGCGCGCAAGTGCCATCGGAGCCAATTGTCAGCAAAAGCAACGGGGACAATTTGTCGCGTGCTTGTTCCGCTAGAGACAGAAGAATAGGTGATGGTCAGCGATTGTGTTCTTTGGATTGCTCGTGATATTACAGCGAGCCTTTCAATTGTGTCATTGTCAACCGGCTTGTGTAATTTGGGCAAGGTGTAGACGGGGATGCGCTCAATCACCTTACGAACATCGTAAATAGGCTTGAAGGACTGGCCTATCTCATAGCGCTTGAGGCGTATGTCATAACTCAGATTGCCAGGAGCCATTTGGTTATACCGAGATAATATGTTCGTAGCTGATGCTGGAGACATGCCGAATCTAGTTGTAATATCTTCGCGGTTCACGAGGCCGCAAAAATAAGCAAGGTGTTCGACGAATTCCAGTTTTTCTTCTTGTGCGTCTGGTAAGTCTCTTTTACGCTCTTTCAATTCTCTTCTCTTTATTTCCCCTCGACATCTTCCAAAGGCATCTCATCAATTTTCTTGGATTTCAATACATGTACCCTGAATTTCTCCTTGTATTTTAGAAACTTGTTGTTCGGTATTTGTTCTGTACTACCCATGCAACTGTTATATTTTTCTTGTATGTTCTGCATCTTTTCTTCCGCTAAATCACTGGCATGCTGATGAATCCGCTTTTCAAGAAAATCTGCCTCTCTTATCCAATCCCCCCAAATTGCAACGGCTGACTCGTGACGCGCTACTTTGTGTGACCACCGAAATATCGTGCAATCCAATGTCTGTAAGAGGTGGCTCGGTTTCCTTGAACAGGTTGCAGGCTGTTGATAAGTGGCTCTCCGCTCTGGTTATGCCGCCGCCGGGATTGGCTTGGGCTGGTTGAAATAGACTTGGTCGGGCGTTTGCCCGCCAAGGGCTGAATGCGGTCTCTGTCGGTTGTAGAAGGCCAGATAGCGGCCAAGCCCGCTCCGAGCCTCCGAGACGCTTCGGTAGGCGCGCAGATAGACTTCCTCATATTTGATCGTCCGCCAGAGCCGTTCGACAAAAACATTGTCGCGCCAGGCGCCCTTGCCGTCCATGCTAATGGCGATCTTGGCGTCCTGCAAGGCCTGGAGAAAGGCCAGAGAGGTGAACTGGCTGCCCTGATCCGTGTTCAGGATCTCAGGCGTGCCATGGCGAGCGAGGGCGTCGCTCAACGCCTCCACGCACGGCCCCGTCTCCAGCGTCATCGAGAGCCGCCAGGCGAGTACCTTGCGACTGAACCAGTCGAGGACCGCTACCAGATACACGAACCCCCGCGCCATGGGCACATAGGTGATGTCCATCGCCCAGACGTGGTTTGGGCGGGTGACGGCCAGCTTCCTTAACAGATACGGGTAAATCGGGTGGCCCGGCGTCGGGTGCGACGTGGTCGGGCGCCGATAGAGCGCCGCGATCCCCATCCGCTTCATCAGCGTGGCGACATGGAGGCGGCCGACCTCATAGCCTTCCTGCCGCAGCAAGCCCCGCAGCATCCGGCTGCCAGCAAAGGGATAGTCCAAGTGCAACGCATCAAGCCGGCGCATCAACACCAAGTCGGCGACGGAAGCGGGACGACGCTGGTAATAGACACTGCCGCGACTCATCCCCAGCAGCCGGGCCTGACGGCTGATGCTCAATTGGTGCTCGTGGTCGATCATCGTCTTGCGCTCGGCAACAGACCGGCCTTGCTGAGCGCACCCTCTAAAAAATCATTCTCCAGGGTCAGTTGCCCGATCTTCGCATGCAGCACGGTGACATCGCACTCGGGGACCGCCGTCTTCTTCCCCCCACTGTCGAAGACCTCGGGTATGCCTGCCAGGAGTTGTTCCTTCCACTGCTTGATCTGGTTCGGATGCACGTCGAACTGCTGGGCGAGTTCTGACAGCGTCTGTTCCCCGCGGATGGCCGCCAGCGCCACCTTGGCCTTCAAAGCCGGGCTATGGTTTCGGCGTAGTCGTCTCGTCATGGGTCCTCCTCATTCACGGCAATCATGCCGCTCGTGAGCAGAAATGTCACTTATCCCCCTTGTTCAAATTTCCCGAGCCACCTCTGTAGCAGCGTTGTGACCAAGGGTAAAATCCAAATAAGGGATAAAACAAAATCACCCTTAAGCATTTCTCGAAAATAAAAATTGACGAGTGCAACTAATATTACCGACAAGAAAACCACAGAAAATTCTTTCCTATTTCGGCGCCTGGAATATTCGTCTTTGAGTTCCGAGTGAGAGAATCGGCAAAGCTCGGCCTTTCCTCTCATTTTTTTGAGAAGTTCCTGGTTTGATTTCACATCATCGGCTTGCATGTTAGTCAATTCGAGGGCTCGGTCTTACAGCTAGGACTGTTTCTTTTAAAATGCCGAATGTCAGCGCCCGGTCTGGAAAGGATCGAGCAAGAGCTTCGGGAAGAAATCGCAATCGAAAATCTGAGAATGTATAGCCATTATCCCCGTAATGCCCGCCTGCTGAAGTTAGGGAGGCTAATTCATTTAACTCTTCCGGTGTCAAGCCTATTCCTTCAAGATCATGTGTCAATAATTTAAGACACTCTTCTCTATTCGGGCGAGTAAATTCCACGTGTAACGCAGCCCGTCTAACGATAGCCTGATCAATGACGTGTGCTCGATTCGTACACAGAAACACAACTGCCCGGCCGCCGACTTGGCGAATTTCGTCAATCTTTTGGATCAGTGTGTTGACGGCAGCCTTTTCCTCCTGATGCATTTGTTCCATTGACCGAAACGATGCAATGGAATCGGCTTCATCTATCAGTAGAAATGAGAGGCGTTTTTTGCCTGCTTGAGTTGTCAAATTCTCAAACGCATCCTGTATAAGCTGACTCATTTCGCCATGCAAACCTCTACCTCGTACGCGGGTGCTCAGCTTGAGCAGAAAGCCTTCTCTACCCATATCCTTAGCCAGTCGATTTGCCGCACATTCGGCTGTGACAGTTTTTCCCGTTCCAACATCACCGCTAAAAAGAAAGAGCGGATATCTTTGCTGGATTACCTTGCATAAAGGAATATTTTGTTTGTGGTATTTCCTACTCCACTCATCTACATGATCGGGACTTAACACTACCATTAGATGATTCTTCAATGCTTCATAATGCCTCTCGAAGCCAACGAGTGTTTCGGCAATATTTTCTAACTCACGTGCTGGGAGTTCTCGTTGAGTGTCAAACGTATCTTGTGCCATCGTCTTACCTTGTTTAGGTCACGAAGGTATCGCGCCGTAAACCGTAACTATTACTGGAATAGAGCCTCGCCCCATCGTTTCGCATTCCAGAATAATTTGTTGACCAGTATGAGGGGCCCCAATTTATTTTTAACCGTCCCGATCTTTTAAGCGCTTCCAATTTTTGATTATCAGAGTCTTCAATGAGCACCCATAGTGTGCCGCCCGGCAAGCAGGGCCATCTATTACCTCCTGGTCGTTGGGAGTCTGATAATATGTCGTCTTTCACGGAATACCGGTGAACTCTTACCAGATTTCCATGAGAGTCACGCAATTGTACATGAACGTATCTCAAACACTGTTCTAGAGCCATTAGACAGATGTCATAGGCACACTTCTGGGCATGATCTACTGTCATTGCTTGCGTTCTTAAAGCAAGCATTTGCAGGTCTGCTTGAAAGTTTTCGAAAACTTTACGGATATCCGTTCGGGTATATGTTTGGGTGATGGTACTCATTCGCATTACTCCTGGATGTTGAAACTTGGTCCAAAAATTTCTTTCCACAAGTCCAATGTTATTCCGGCTTCTCGGACGGTCTGGGCATAAGAAATAGTTTCAAAACCGCATTCTGCCGCTTCCACAACCTCATCCCATTCACTGGCAGACAACCTGACCGTATTGTTCTCGTTGTTCGTCGGGTCTGCTATCCACGGGGCACTACCCGCCTGTGGTCCAATAGCCCCCGAGAAATATACTTCGATGGGATTGCCGTTACCGAAAAACTCGAAGAAAGTGACAACTGCCTGGTTTATGGAAGCGGCAGATATTCTGTCTTCCTTAATCAAGTGTGCCACTGCCAGTTCAATGGAGAAAGAGGAAAGTTCTAGTTCCTTGTAGTTTCTCCAATTTTTCAGGATACGAACAATAGAGGTGAAATTCGAGCACTTATCTTTTATCTCGCTTACAAATTCCAACTGTTTGTCAACGCTAGTTTTGAACTCGCCAGAATTGAGTTTTTTTCGGGGTTGCCTGCCATAAGTCGTATTGCCTCTTTCGGGGATGAATGGCACGACATCAACCTCAAGACCGGAGCCCCTGAATACAACACCGATAGTTTTTTGGCCATCAGTAAAATCTGATTTTTCCTTGTTGGGATAAGCCGCACATAATACCGCAATGACCTCGTCCCGAAGCTCTGTGGCGTCAAATGAAGCATCTTCCTCAAGTTCCAAAAAAAACACCATGTCGATATCGAGAGGATAGTCGCCCTTTGGGGCCAGGGCTGTACCTTTCTTCCACGACCCGGCTCTCCTTACCCTCGTTACTTTAGTGTTCTCCATACCATTCACGGCCTTGATGACATTTTCTTTCAAATTGTCGATTTGCTGGATGTAAGACGATTTTTGCTCTTGGGTGAGCTTAATCCGGTTGACGTAGTTGCTTAATTCCTCATTTGTGTATTCCACAGAAAACCTCCGCATCAATCAAATTTTTAGTTCCATCATAAATTTTGTTACCACACTAATATTTGTCCGTTAACTTGTCAATGTGCCATCCGGCTCTTGGCGCTGGCCCTCCAGGCTCATCGTCAGGCCCGTGATCCCGCGCCGGTCACCTAAAGCCGCGTGGCCTTCCGGCAAGTCCGGGCCGAGCCGTCCGTGAGCACCGTGCAGGCATGAAGCATCACCAACCCCATGCAGATCGGCGCGGGCAGACCATAGCCCACCGCTACGGCTAACCAACCGGCCGGGCGCGCCGAGTGCCTTGGGGCACAAAACCCTCCCTTGCCTCCCAACGGGGTGACAACTCCGGCGTGATTGCCCGGAATTCGCCGGCAATGGTAGAGTGCAAACGGTCTCGGTTACTGTTGCACGCCGGGGCCTTCATCATTAATAAACTCATCGAGGAGGAGAGTGCCGTGAGAAGAAGTGTGTTATGCGTCGCGTTGAGTGCCGGGTTGTGTGTGGGTTTTTCAGGAGTGGCCTGGAGTGTGAATCCGACCGGATACGGGCAGGCCGGCGGAGAATACGACATCAGGATTCCCCGGGTTCCGGCCGGCGCGTTAGCCAAAGCCAAGAAAGTCAAACCACCATTTGAAGCGACGCCGGAAATCCTGGCGGAAGGTAAAGCCATCTTCCTGGGTGTTGGAGGGTGCGTGAGTTGCCACGGCCCCGAAGGCAAGGGCGACGGCGCCGCCGCCAAGAACCTGCCGATCCAACCCCGCAACTTCACGAATCCGAAATTTCATAAGCTACGAAAGCCCGGCGAACTGATGTGGATCCTGAAGAACGGAAGCATGGGTCAATCCGGGCGGGTTCCGGGTACCGGCATGCTCCCCGTGGTTCAACCCAAAGGCTTTATTACGGAAGAGCAAGGCTGGAAGGCCTTGTTATACGAACTGAGCCTGGGAAAATAACCGTCACGTTCCATCTGTTCAGGAGCCCGTCACCGCCGGCAAACCGGGGGAGACGGGCTCTTTCATTGACATCACCCGGACCCGGGGTTAGAATTTTTTTTTCGGACTCCGGGAAACTCTATCAGGCCTGTCCTGAGCCTGTCGAAGGACAGGCTGTCGTCAGCTAAGGGATGATCCCCCTTTGTCTTCTCAATTTGTTCACCTGCACCTTCACACCCAATACAGCCTGCTGGACGGCGCGAATCAACTGAAGCCGCTTCTGAAACAAGTCCAGGACTTTCAACAACCCGCGCTCGCCATCACGGACCACGGCAACCTTTTCGGCGCCATTGACTTCTATGAAAAGGCCACGGCCCAAGGGGTCAAGCCCATCATCGGGTGTGAAGCCTATCTCGCGCCAGGAAGCCGAAAACAACGCGAAGGCCTGCTGGCCCATAACGACTATTATCATTTGATTCTCCTGGCCACCAATCTCAAGGGCTACCACAACCTCATCAAACTGTCGAGCAAAGCCTATCTTGAAGGGTTTTACTACAAACCCCGGATGGATAAGGAACTCCTGCAGGAACACCACGAGGGCCTCATCGCTCTATCGGGCTGTTTGAGCGGAGAAGTGCCGTATCTCATCGGCCAACGGGACATGGAACAAGCCGTGCAAACCGCCGGGCAGTACCGCGAGATCTTCGGGAAAGACCATTATTATCTGGAAGTCCAGGCCAATGGACTCGATCATCAATTGATCGCCAACCGGGGCCTCGTGGAGATCCATAAGAAACTCGGCATCCCGTTGGTCGGAACCAACGATTGCCACTACCTGAGAAAAGAGGACGCGCGCCCGCATGAAATCATGCTGTGCCTCCAAACCGGCAAAACGTTAAGCGACACCAACCGCATGAAGTTCGACACCGACCAACTGTACGTCAAGTCCACGGACGAGATGGTCGCGGAGTTTGCCGAACTCCCGGAAGCCGTGTTGAACACCTGTCGCGTCGCGGAACAATGCGCGTTGGACCTAGCGACTGGCACCATTTCGCTCCCTCACTACCAGGTGCCCGAAGGGTTCACCCATGAAATCTACCTGGAAACCTTGGCCAAGGAAGGCTTGGCCGCACGCCTGGCGGCCCGGCCTACGAGCCTGCCGGCTGAGGCCTATCAACTCCGCCTTCAAGAAGAATTGGCCGTGCTCAACCAGATGGGCTATGCCGGCTATTTCCTGGTGGTCTGGGACATTATCAAATTTGCCCGGTCGCGCGGCATTCCGGTGGGACCCGGACGAGGATCGGCGGCCGGGAGTTTGATCGCCTATGCCCTCTCCATTACCGACTTGGATCCCCTCGTGTACAACCTGCTCTTCGAGCGGTTCCTCAATCCCGAACGCGTGAGCATGCCGGATATCGACATGGATTTCTGCATGGACCGCCGGGGAGAAGTCATCAATTACGTGATCGAGAAATACGGCGAAGATCACGTGTGTCAAATCATCACGTTCGGAACGCTGGGCGCCAAGGCCGCCATCCGGGACGTAGGGCGCGTGATGGATATTCCCTACGCCGAAGTGGACCGCGTCGCCAAACTCGTGCCCACGCAACTCAACATCACCTTGAAAGATGCCTTGACCCAGGAACCGCGCCTGCAAGAGTTGGTCGACGGTGATACGCGAATGCAGGAACTCATGACGACGGCCCAAGCCCTCGAAGGCTTGGCGCGACACGCCTCCACGCACGCGGCGGGAGTGGTGATTTCACAGAAACCGCTGATGGAACACGTGCCGTTGTACAAAACGGCCAACAACGAAATCGTCACGCAATATTCGATGACGGACATCGAAAAAGTGGGGTTGGTCAAGTTTGATTTTCTCGGGCTGAAAACCCTGACCATGATTCACCAGGCCGTGGACATGGTGAACCAAAGTCGAGCCCCGGAAGAACGACTCGATAGTGAACGGCTTCCGCTGAATGACGCAGAGACCTATGCGCTCCTGGCTTCCGGCAAAACCTCCGGGATCTTTCAACTGGAAAGTTCGGGTATGCGCAATTTATTGGTCCGCATCAAACCGGAATGTTTTGAAGATCTCATCGCGATCCTCGCTCTCTACCGGCCGGGCCCCCTGGAAAGCGGCATGGTGGACGACTTTATCAAGCGCAAACGCGATCCCTTGAAAATTGCGTACGACCCTCCGGAACTGGAACCCATTCTCAAGGAAACCTACGGGGTCATCGTCTATCAGGAACAAGTCATGGCCATTGCCAATCGCATGGCCGCGTTCAGTTTGGGGCAAGCCGATCTGCTCCGTCGAGCCATGGGGAAGAAAAAGCACGAAGAAATGGCCCAGCAAAAAGAGTTGTTTCTGGACGGGGCCAAGGCCAAGGGGTTCACGGAAAAGAAAGCGGAAAAGATCTTCGACCAGATGGCCTACTTTGCCGGGTACGGGTTCAACAAATCCCATTCGGCGGCCTATGCCCTGGTGACCTTCCAAACGGCCTACTTGAAGGCGCATCATCCCAGGGAATTCATGGCCGCGCTCCTCACGAGCGAAATGGGGAATACGGATAAGATGGTGGGGTATTTCACCGAATGCCGCGAACGCGGGATTCCCATCCTCCCGCCTGACGTGAATGAAAGCCAGAAAAACTTTACCATCGTGGAGGGCGGGATTCGATTCGGGCTGGCGGCCATCAAGAACGTCGGCGGCAGCGCCATTGAATCCATTATCGCATGCCGTGATGCCGGGGAGCCCTTCGCGTCCTTTTTTGATTTTTGTTGCCGGATCGACCTGCACAAGGTCAACAAACGCGTGCTGGAAGGTTTGACCAAGGTGGGGGCATTTGACTCCATGGGGGCCAAACGGGCTCAATTGATGGCAGTGATGGAACAGACCCTGGATGAAGCCGGCGCCATTCAAAAGGAGCGCGCCATGGGGCAGACGTCCTTGTTCGAGACCGTTGAGACGGATTCCTCGAACCCGCAGGCCGTGACTCGACCGCTGCCCGCGATCGACGAATGGCAACAAGCCCAAATCCTCCAATTTGAACGGGAACTCACCGGATTCTATATCACCGCCCATCCGTTGGCCCAACACGCCGAAGCCATCCGCCTGCTGTCGACGCATACCACGGCCACCCTCCACGAGGCGCGCGAAGGCCGGGAGATTAAAATCTGCGGCGTGGTAGCCGGCGTCAAAGTCACCACCACCAAAAAAGGGAATCGGATGGCCTACGTCCAATTGGAAGACCTGCAGGGCTTGGTCGAAGTCATCGTGTTTCCGGAACTCTTCCAAAACTGTTCGGAGTTTCTGAATGCGGATACCGTCATCCAGGCCATGGGCACGGTGGACCAAATGGATACGGGCGCCCGTCTCAAAGCCACCAAATTGGAGCCCCTGCGCGACCTGCAAGCCAGAACGGTGAAACGGGTCGTGGTGCGCCTCGCGGAAACGCCGGACACGTGGGGCAAACTCCCCAAACTGCAGGAAGTCTTACACCGTCATCCGGGGCCAGCCCCGGTCGCCTTTCACTTCCATCTCGATTCGCAGGTCCAAGCGGAGAGTGCCCCGTTGCCGAACGTCAACGTCTTGCCGAGTTCGGACCTGGTGTATGAAGTGGAGCAAATTTTGGGAAAGCAGACCGTGACGTTTCACTGAGGCGTCCAGGACGAATCCGCCATGCGTGATTTTCTGGAATTTGAAAAACCGTTGAAAGAACTCGAAGAACGGATGGAAAAGCTGAACAAATCGGGGTCCGAGAGAAAGGCCGTCCCGCGGCTGATGCGCATGCTCCAGGCCCGGTTAGCCAAGACGGAGCAGGAAATCTTCGGCAACCTGACCCCCTGGCAGCAAACGCAAATCGCCCGTCATCCTCAACGCCCGTCGATCCTGGACTATATGAAGCACATGTGCGAGGACTTTCTCGAACTGCACGGCGACCGAACATTCGGAGACGACAAGGCCGTCATCGGTGGATTTGCCACGTTCCGTGGCCGGTCCATTTGCGTCATCGGTCATGAAAAAGGACAAAGCTTCAAGGAGCGCGTGAAACGCAATTTCGGTATGCCCAATCCCGAAGGCTATCGAAAAGCCTTGCGGTTGATGCATCTGGCCGAGAAATTCAAACGCCCGATCGTCACGTTTATCGATACACCGGGCGCCTACCCCGGCGTGGGAGCCGAGGAACGCGGCCAGGCCAGGGCCATTGCCAGAAACCTGTTCGCGATGTCCATGCTCAAGGTGCCGATTGTGGCCATCATTACCGGAGAAGGAGGAAGCGGCGGGGCGTTGGGGTTGGGCGTAGCCGACCGGATCGTGATGCTGGAACACTCCATTTACTCGGTCATTTCCCCGGAAGGGTGCGCTGCCATCCTCTGGGAAGATGCAACCAAAACGCAAGCCGCGGCCGCGGCCTTGAAAATGACCGGCGCGGAACTGCTCAAACTGGGCATTACCGACGAAGTCGTGCCCGAACCACTCGGTGGCGCGCATCGCGACGTCGAAATCGTCAGTCAAGCCGTCGCCCAAACCCTCCACACCCAACTGGGCCAGCTACTCACCCTTTCCACGGAACAACTCCTGGCAAACCGGCAAGAAAAATTCCGCCAAATGGCCGCGTTAGCCGACGTCTGACGGCCTCGATCTTCGTCTTCCTTGACAAAAAACCCAACTTTTCTCTGCCTTGACGAGAGAGGAGAGAATGAGTCGAAATCCGGAGTTACGGGTTATGCCACAGGGCCCCTTCGTGTTCCGGATTGAACTGGTGCGTGAATTTCACCACGTCGCCATCGTTGACCATCGATTCCACGGTACTGATTTTTTGATTGACCGTAACCATCAATTCGCCTTTTCTCAGGAATTCCATCAACCCGCCCAAGGTTTCCGGATTGCCTTCCAATAATTCCCGCACGCTGACCGGCGCGGAAATCTCACATTGAATCTCCGGCTCTTCCACGCAAGGGAGCAGGACCTGTCCAAACACTCGTATCGTGACCATGATGAAAATCCTCCTTTTGCAAGGCCCGGGCCTGCGGCCGTAGGTCGGGTTAGCGGAGCGTAACCCGACACTCAGCCTCATGGAATTGTCGGATTACGCTACGCCTGTCCTGAGCGTAAGGCGCAACACGCCTGAAGTCGAAGAAAGCGTAGTCGAAGGGCTAATCCAACCTACAACGGTTTCCCCCCTCACCCTGCCCTCTCCCGCAAGGGGAGAGGGTTTAACAACCTGCCCCGACCTACAAATTTGCGGCCTCCGATTCGTCCAGGACCTGCGCAATATGCTTCACGGCGGTGCCGTCGGGCAAGCCGTTTTTCAATTGAATCATGCAGGCCGGACAACTCGTGGCGACAATCTCCGCGCCACTTTGTTTGATCGCCCGGCGTTTCCGTTCGAAAATTTTTTGTGCGGTGTCATACTCCTTCACGATGTACGTGCCCGCCCCGCCCGCGCAACGGTCGGCGTCCTGCATTTCGACGTAGTCGAGACCCGGGGTCGTGGCCAGCAACTGCCGGGGCTGGGAAGCCACGCCCGCCGCGCGCAAGTGACAGGACGAATGATACGTGACCTTGCGCGTCCCGTTCGAACCTGCCGGTTTCTGGCGACCAGGGTCCAACTCCATGACGTATTCCGCGATATGCTTCACGTGTTGCGAAACACGCCGGGCCTGTCCCTCCTCGGGTTCACCCTGGAAGAGCGTGGCGTAATCCTTGAGCGCCAGCGTACAGGACGCACAGCCTGTAACGATCACGTCATACCCGGCTAGATTCTCGACGTTGTATCGAGCCCCTTCCTTGGCCAAGGCACGATGCCCGTACGTTTCAATGGGCGTCCCGGAGCATCGTTGGGGCGGAAGGTCCGGGGTCACGCCGTATCGCTTCAGGACGTTGAGCACGGCGTCACCCACTCCGTCATCGAAGTAATTGGCGGCGCAGCCGTGAAAATACGCGACCTTCGGCGGGGCCCCGCCTTCCTGTGTTCCGTCACCACCTGCATCTCCCGAAGCGGCAGCGGAGGGAGACGTCACACAAAGCGCGCGATGCCGTTCACGCAACAACGATTTCGCCAGGCGCGGCAGTTTCATGTTCCAGGGAAGCCGTGCGCGTTCGGAGAGTCGCGCCAGGAACGGTCGCAACAGCACTTCGCCGATTTTCCGGATGAGCGGCCGGTCCCAGAGCGCTTGCGTCTTCGCGGCCAACTTGACCAACGCGCCGAACCGTTCCTGTTGCGCGTGCAGGGCAAAGAGTTTCCCGGCGAGCGCGTTCGGATGCTCCGCCCGTCGTTGCAGGATCAGCTCGGACACGTCCACGTCCGCCGGGCAGATGGTCCGGCACGATTTGCAATTCAAGCACGCTTCCACCACGCGCTTGGATTCCAGATAGCTGTAGTCCGGGGCGGTCACGATTTCATACCATCCCCGGGAACTCATGTCCTCGGATTGAAACACGTCGTACACCGGGCAGACCGAATTACATTTGGCGCACGTGGCGCAGGATTTTCCCAACCGTTCAAAGTCGATGTGTTCGGTAAACGCGGTCTCGCTGAGTTTTACGCCCGGATTCAAAATCCCGGCCGGGTCCATCGCATGCTTGACCTGCACGAAGAGACCGTACAACTCGTCGCCGAACATCCGCTTGACCATTTCGGCACGGACGCGGCCATCCCCGTGTTCCCCGCAAATGGAGCCCTGGAATCGATCGAGAATCGTGTCATGCACCTCATAATACGTGTCCACCATGCGCTGAAAATCGCGCTCGTCATTCATGTCCAGCAACGGCACGATGTGGGCATTGCCGTTGCCGATGTGTCCGAAAATCGCCACCCGGACTTTCGCGGGACCGAAGACCCCGTCCAGATAGCGGATCAACTCCCCCATGTGTTCCGCGGCCACAACCACGTCATCGACGTAATTGATGGGTTTTTTCCTGGCGTCGTACCGGTATAACGTGGGATAGAGGGCTTTTCGGGCTTTCCAGAGATTCCGTTGGTGCTCCGGATCGGTCGCGACGACGGGATCACCGGCCAGACGATAATGCCGGCAGGCCGCGTGAAGTTCCGCAATCCCGCCGTGGTCTCCCGCTTGATCGAATTCAATGAGCAAGGTGGCCGCGGCCTCGCCGGGAATCCGGTGCTGCGACCGGCCGATGAGGTCCAGCGTGTTGGCATCCATCACTTCCAGGGCCAACGGATCGAGCCGCAACAAGTGATGCACCGCCTCGCCCATCTCCTCCAAGTGCCGGAAATGGATCATGCCGGTCACGGTGGACTGCGGCCGATCGACAAGCCGGATCGTCGCCTCACTGAACACGCCCAACGTGCCCTCGCTACCCACAAACAATTTGGGAAGGTCGAAGACCCCTTGCGTGAAGCCTTCCGCCACTCCAAAGAGGTTGTATCCCGCGCTGTTCTTGCTGACGCGCGGGCGCTTGGCTTCGATCAGATCCAGGTTGTCCCGCACGAGATCAAAAACCTTGTGCAATCCCTGAAAGGCCGCGAGTGTCCGAGGGAAGCCTTCCCCATCCACGGGCTCACGGCCGGCGGTGAGCCACCCATCCGATTCAAGCCTGACCCGCATGGCCAGCACGTTGTCTTTGACCGACCCGTACCGCAGCGTGTGCGGCCCCGACGAGTTGTTCGCCAACATCCCGCCCAACTTGCACATGTCGCCGCTGGATGGATCGGGACCGAACATGAGACCGGTCGAGGCCAGCCGGGCATTCAACTCGTTGAGCACGATGCCGGGTTGCACGCGCGCCCATTTCTCTTCGGCGTTGACTTCGAGAATCCCATTGAGACGCGACACGTCCAGAATGATGCCCGACCCGATGGCCGACCCCGTAAGGTTCGTCCCGGCGGCACGCGCGGTCAGAGGGATACCCCGCGTCAGGGCATAGTCCATCACCAGGTCGATATCCGATTCACGTTCCGGGAGCACCACTACTTGAGGGGTCAGGCGATAGATGCTGGCATCGACCGCATACGCACGTATGGTGGACGCGTCATCCTTGACCTTTGAGGAGTCGAGGAGACGCCGGAGATCCGCACCGATGCCTGAACGTTTAGCGGGAAGCACGAGATCCATACGTTTGCCTTGTATGTGTTCACTCATTCGTTGACAATTGCACCTTATCTTTGCCCCTCCTTTGTAAGAAGGGGCAAGGGGAAGTAGAGGCTATGACCAAGACATCTCTCATGCTTCATGGACGTTTGGTTCTACCCCACCTAGCCTCCCCTTACAAAAGGGAGGGAAAAAATTCGGGAAGAGCGCGTTCTTCACGCAAGTGTAGAGGGAACTATATCGAGAACGTCGATGGTTTGGAAAGGGAAGAGATCCGGCAGGTCGGATTACGCTACGCCTGTCCTGAGCGTAGTCGAAGGGCTAATCCGGCCTACGTCAACTTCGGAAGCAAGGCAGACACCGCTCCTACGTGGCGACGGGTTCGGGATACTCCCGGGTGGGTTCCTGGACGACCGGATCGGCGCCGGCTTGATCATGACCGGGCGAGAGTTCTTCGAAGAGTTCGGGATTTTCTCCCTGCCCCAGTGCGGCGAAGTCACGAAGGGGCGGCAAATCCCGGAGATCCCGAAGCCCGAATTTTTGCAGGAAGACCTTGGACGTGCCATACAGGATCGGACGGCCGGGGATGTCCTTGCGCCCGACGATGCGGATGAGTTTTTGGTCCAGCAACGTCCGCAACACGCTCGACGTTTCGACCCCGCGGATCTGCTCGATCTCCGCACGCATGATCGGTTGTTTATACGCAATGATCGCCAGGGTCTCCAAGGCGGAACGGGACACTTTAGCGGAAGCCTTGACCTTATTGAGCTTGGTGATCCACGGGGCGCAATCGGATCGTGTGATCATGACGTAGCCCCCGGCCAACTCGACGATCTGGAGGCCACGGCCTTCCTGGTCATAATCATGCTGAAGGGCCTTCATGGCGTTATGCACCGCCACCTTGGGTGGTCCCGCCAACACCGTGGTGACTTTATCGAGAAGAAGGGGATCGGGGGACACGAATAACAGCGCTTCGATGATCCCCTTGAGTTCCTGCTCACTCAATCCATCGGCGAGACCCGGACCTTCATTCTCAGGACGCTCACCCGGCGCATCCCCGTTCATGGACTGGAGGGAAGGATCCGGGGCCGAATCCACGGCCTCGGTCCCTTCGACTTCGCTTCCTTCGACTTCAGGCGCGTTGCGCCTTACGCTCAGGACAGGCGGGGCAGGCATATGTGTCTTGTCAGAGGATTCCGTTTCCATTGAAACCTCCATTGTGGTCACCATTGTTCATTTCCTGGGGCGGCGCGCCATCACCGTCAGGTTGCCACGCGAGAAACGTGCGGGTAATCCGAATGGCCCCCCCGAAATCCGTTTGCGTCAGACGAACCAGCCTCATCCGCACGAGTTCCAACAACGCCAAGAACGTGACGATCACCGTCAATCGATTGGTCTCACCCTCAAACAACTCGGTAAAGCTGATGGCCGGGGTCTCTTCCAGGCGTTCGATCACACTATTGATACGGTCCTGAACCGTCACGGTATCCGGGGTGAACTCCAGCCCGGAAGATGCGGTGGTCTGCGCCAGGACGTCCTGCAGGGCGCTCAGGAGGTCAAAGACCTGCACGTCGTCGGGAAACACTTCCCTGAGCGGCGGGTTCGGTTCCGGCTCCCGTTGGAACATCTGCCGCCACACGCGTTCCTGGTCGGATAGCCGGCCGGCGACTTCCTTGAACTGCTGGTACTCGACGAGCCGGCGCACCAACTCACTCCGCGGATCTTCGCCTTCCTCGTCACACGGCTCCGGCCCCGGTTCCTGCGGGAGCAGTGTGCGAGACTTGATATGGATCAGGGTCGCGGCCATCACTAAAAACTCACCGGCGAATGAGAGATTGAGTTCCTTCATGATTTGAAGATACTCGAGATATTGCCGGGTGATCAGGGCAATAGGGATATCGTAGATATTGATTTCATGCTTGCGAATGAGGTGGAGCAACAGATCGAGTGGACCATTGAAGGCCTCAAGCTTCACCTCGTATGCGGTTTCGACCTGTTCCATGATACCACCGGCAACTTCTGTTCCCCTCCTTTGTAAGGACGGGAACTTTTTCCGAAGAGGAAAAGTTGGGAGGTAGAGGCATTTGTCGTCCCCGACGTTCGGTCTCTACCCCACCTAACCTCCCCTTACAAAGGGGAGGAAAAGACAAAAAGAAGCGCGCAAGGTTGTCACATTTGGTATACCACTTTTAGTGGACAGAGGCAATAGAAACTTCTATATCTTGTGGATCGAGATGGTGTAGAGGCCACCTCCCGCGGCGGCGCACTCACCGGGCTTTTTTCTTCCAGACCGCCAGCAGCACTAACCCCAGCAGAGCCAGGACGAAGAACAGCAAAAGGAAATCGCGATCCCGGACGTTCGTGCCTCCCTCCCTGACATCGTCGGGAAGATCGACGCCGGAAACCAGGTGAGGGTACTCGAAGACCGCCTCTCGAAAATCGACGGCTCCGCGAAACCGGGCTTCCGTAAAATCCGCCGTGTTGCGAAACAGGGCCCGGTGAAAATCCGCATCACCCTGATACTCGGTAAATCGAAAATACACTTCACGCTCGAACCGCGCCCCGGACAAATCCAGCGTTTTGTGAAACCGGCTCCCGGAAAAGCCCGTCCCCTGAAGAAACCTGGCACGCGCAAACTCGGCGTCCTCCCGAAAAGAGACTTCCAGGAATTCCGCGAGGCCGTGAAACCGCGCTCCCGTAAACGCAGCCTTCCCCAGAAACCGGGCCTGATGAAACCGGGAATGAGTGCCAAACGACGTGCCGGTAAAATCGGCATCCCGGGCAAACATGGCTCGAATAAAGAAGCCCTCATGGCCGATGTGCATGCCGGAAAAATCGGCTCGATCCAGGAAGACCATCCGGGAGAAGTCCATGGATTGCCGGATGGTGCTGCCTCGCAGGCTCACCGGCCCACGGACCACCACGTACCCGGGCTCGATGAGATTCGTCGCAAGAATGCCCTGCACCTCCACGTCTTCAAGAATGAAAGGCCCGTCAATGACGTGGACCGCGGACACCCGCTCGGCTTCGATACGTTCGGCGATCGCCGCGTGGCGGACCAACCCGGGGTCAAAAGGTTGAAGTCTCAACCGGTCCAAGGGCAGGTCGCCCGCGAGCGTGACCCCTTTCAACACCACCCCTCTACCCTGCTGCAAGGTCGTCAACACGTCGTCCGCCGAAACGGCCAGCGCGCGCCGGTCCTCGTCGCCACAGGTGCCTTTCAATTCGCGAACCATCACCCGAGGGTCCGTCCCCTCTTCGACCCGGCACACCCCCCAGGACATGCCCGACCCCACGATCCAGATGACCACGCAGAGAAGGCTCACGAACCATGCGGACGGTGGCATTAACCTCATGAGATGCTAGGGGAAAAAGTTGACACACTTTCACTTCCCCTCCTTTGCCCGCCCTGAGCGAAGTCGAAGGGTAAGGACGGGAACTTTTTCCGAAGAGGGAAAAGTTGGGAGGTAGAACCTGCCGGTAGAACAGCAAACCCTCGTACTCCGTGAGCGATCAACTCTACCCCACCTAGCCTCCCCTTACAAAGGGGAGGAAATGAGAGACCGTAGGTTGGGTTCGTGGAGCGTAACCCGACAGCGATATTGCAGACGCGAGCGAAGGGTGTTGGAGAAACGGCATTCTCCAGTCGAGGATGACCCGGCCTCAGGCTTGCGGTTTCGGATCTTTCAGGGTGAGGTAAAAATCTTTGACTTCCCGGTCGGAATGGCTGAGCCGTTCCTCGACTTCCTCAACCGTTCTGGGCGGAGGCACCACCACTTTGTCACCCTCTTGCCAATTGACCGGAGTCACGCACGACAAGGTGCCGGCCGTTTGTAGGGCCGTAACCAACCGGAGGACTTCGTCCACGTTCCGCCCGGCGTTCAACGGGTAGTAGATCAAGGCCTGGATCACGCGTTTGGGATCAATCACAAACACGGCACGGACCGTGGCGGTCGCACTGGCCCCGGGATGGATCATGCCGTAGAGCCGGGCCACCTGCATATCAACGTCCGCCACCAGGGGATAGGGAATCGTCACACCCAGTTTCTCCTTGATATTCGCAAGCCAGGCCAGATGGGCATGGATGCTGTCGACACTGACTCCGAGCAACTTGACGCCTTTCTTCTTGAAGTCCTCGTGACGACGGGCAAATTCCACCAATTCCGTGGTGCTGACGGGCGTAAAATCCGCGGGATGGGAGAAGAAGACGACCCAATCCTGCTCTTGCCAAGCGCTGAATCCAAAATCCTGAGACAGCGTGGTGACCGCGGAAAAATCCGGGGCATTTTCTCCAATGCGTGGTAAGCCTTCAACTTCAGACATCCAATTCTCCTTTTAGATCCACGTCGATCTCACCGGGATCGTCGTTTGCGCATCCTGTCTCTCGACGTTCGCCTTTCGCGAAAGACGTTTCACCGTCCCCTTACCACCCACGCGGCAAGTCGTCGTCATCCAATCCCGCCTCCGCTTCCCTGAAATATTTCTCGGCTTCCAGCTCCTCGGACAAATCTTCGGTCAAATCATCATCGCGGTCTTCGGCAAGGGAACCGAATCCCGCGTCTTCATCAAAGTCACCGGAAATATCCCCGGACATGTCATCGTCCAGGTCGGCAGAAAACTCATCGGCCGGCTCATCATCGAATCCGGATAAATCCGATTCGAGCCTGTCCTGAGCCCTGTCGAAGGGTGAGTCAAGGACCACGTCGGCAGTCACGTCTTGAGCCTGTCCTGAGCCCTGTCGAAGGGACTCCGCCGCCACGTCAACGGACGAGAGGCTCTTCACCGGCGGCACGGCCTTCGCGTCCGGTGCCGGGACCGGCTTGGCAACGTTCTTCGGGCTTACCGCGACCTTCTTGGGTGCTTTCCCTTTGACGGTCGCCGGACGTTGCTTGACGGGCTTGGCAGGCACCTTCTTGGCAGCAACCTTTTTCGCCTTTCCCGTGGCCGACGCTTTCGCTTTGACCGGACGTCTTGGCGAGGGTTTGGCAGCCGCTTTCTTCACGGCCGCTTTCCTGGTGGACACCTTCTTTATCGCAGTCTTTTTCTTCATCTTCTCTTTCGGGGAAACCTTGGAGGATTTCTTCGTCGTTTGGGACTTGAGCGCATCTTTCTTAGCCGTCTTGGCCGATTTCACCGGTTTCGATTTGGCTGAGCCTGCCCTGCTTGTCCTGAGCGTAAGGCGCAACACGCCTGAAGTCGAAGGGGAAGCCTTCGCCTTGGGCTTCGACACCTTGGACGTGGCTTTGGACACGGACCGCCCCGACTTCTTCTCCTTCGTCTTGGTTATTTGCCGGGCTCTCATTGCCATTGTCCTTTACCTCCTGATTTTGTTTGGCGAAAGGATATATGCCTCCAAGCCCATACAGGAAAGCTCCCTCTATCACGGACCAAGACCAAGTTTCAACCAGTAACTTCCACCAACAGACGTACCATCTGGCATTCTCCAACCAACCCCGTTACAGTGCCATCAACCGGAGGAGAGAAGTCATGCCCCAGCCCGCAGCCGACCGCAAGCCATCCCACACACGCTGGACGATCCTGGCCCTCCTGCTTGCAATCAGCATTATTACCTATATCGACAGGGTCAATATTTCAGTCACGGCCAGGCAAATGATGCCAGCCCTCGGACTGACCAACGTGCAGATGGGGCAGATTTTTTCAGCATTCGTCCTGGGGTATGCCTTGTTTCAAATCCCCGGCGGCCGGCTGGGAGACCGATGGGGACCGAGAAGGGTCCTGACTCTGGCCGTGATCTGGTGGTCCCTCTTTACGGCCATGACCGCCATCGCCCCGTCGTCGACGCTCGCAGGAGTCGCGGGCATTTGGGGATCGCTGATGATCGTCCGATTCCTGATCGGCGTCGGGGAAGCCGCGGCCTTGCCGAATTTCAACCGGGCCGTGGCCAATTGGTGCGGCCCGCATGAGCGGGGACTGGGCATCGCGGTCACGATCAGCGGCATCGGAGTCGGATCCGCGCTCACCCCCCCGATCACGGCCTGGATCATGGTGAATTACGGCTGGCAGACGGCCTTTTACTGGGCCGGAGGCCTCGGCGTCCTCATTGCCATGCTGTGGTACTGGTTCGCCACGGACCGGCCGGATACGCATCCACGGGTCAACGTCGAAGAAGCCGCGCTGATCCGAGGCGACACGCCCTTGCGGAACGACCCGGAAACCCCGGCACCCGTTCCCTGGAAAGCCTTTGCACGAACCCCAAGCGTGTGGTGGCTGGTCTTGAGTTACACCTGTTTCGGATACGTGGCCTACGTGTACCTGTCCTGGTTTTACCTCTACCTCGTGGACGTGCGACACTTCAGTGTGCTGCGCGGCGCCCTCTTCGCCGCCAGCCCCTTTCTGGCCATGACGGTCTTGTGTCCGCTCGGCGGCTGGGTCACGGACCGTTTGTCCGGACGTTTTGGCGCAAACAAAGAACGTCCCTGGGTCGGGGCCGGGGGCATGGCCCTGGCAGCCCTCTCGATCATCAGGGGGGCAACCATCGACGAACCCTACACCGCCCTGGCCTTGTTATCCCTGGGCGCGGGGTGGCTGTATTTCACCATCGGGGCGTTTTGGAGTTCGACCGTGGACCTGTCCAAAGCCCACGCCGGCACGCTTTCCGGGGTGATGAACACCGGCGCCAATCTGGGCGGCACCCTCTCCCCCACGCTCACGCCTTGGATCGCGAACCAATTCGGGTGGACCGCCTCACTCGGCGTCGCGGCAGTCCTGGCATGCATCGGCGCGGTTTGCTGGCTCGGAATCCGGCCAGCGGACGGCCTGGCGCGGAGAGAATGATCACGTCCTTTTCCTCCCTTTTGTAAGGGGAGGATAGGAGGGGTAGAGAGCCGAGACCCTTCGAGGATGGCAATGGGAAACGGCAATCGTTGAACGGTTGCCGAACCTCCGCCTGCCTTGATACAGTCCGCCGATGAGTGCGCCCCTGACCTTCAAGAAAAAGAACCCCAAAGTCGTCATTTCCACCAAGCTCGGCGATATCACGATCCAGTTTTACACGGACGTGGCGCCTCGCCACGTAGACAACTTTCTGAACCTCGCTAAAATCGGTTTCTATAACGGCACAACGTTTCACCGCGTCGTGCCGGGCTTTATCATCCAGGGGGGAGACCCGCTCAGCAAAGACCCGGATCGCACCCTGCACGGCACCGGAGGACCGGGGTTCGGCCTGGTTCCGGAACCCAGCGACCAACCCCATCGCCGCGGCACGGTTTCCATGGCCAAGATGCCTCGCAACGACGATCGCACCCGTGACGTCAATGACAATGGCTCGCAGTTTTTTATCTGCGTGGAGGATACGAGCAGCCTCGACCGGACCTACACCGTCTTCGGGAAAGTCAGGAAGGGCATGGACGTGGTGGATCAGATCGTGGCAATGGAACGGGACCCCCAGGACAACCCCCTGGACCCCGTGACGATGACCGTCGAGGTGGTGGAGGAGTAAGGAGCCCCCTCACCCCACCCCTCTCCCGCAATGGGGAGAGGGAGCAATGCACAAAGACAACGACGCTGGATCCCCGATCGTGGTCGGGGATGACAGATAAAGACAAGAGAAAAAGGAAGCGCCATCTCATGGCGCCATTTCGAGGGCGCCTGCGGGCGCGGCTGCGCCCCGGTCCCGAAAATTCTATTGAGGGGCGAGGACTGTCTGAGCGAAGCGAGTTCCGCAGCCCTAACAATCGGGACTGGGGCAAAGGCACCCGAAGGGCCACGCCCGGGCGCCCATGGTTTTGGGTCCTTTTGCCGAAACAAAAGGACCTCGTCGTGCGGGGGCGACACCCCGCATGCAAAAAAACAAAGACGCTGGATCCCCGATCAAGTCGGGGATGACAGCAAGAGGGGCACCCGAGAGGGGCTTCTTAAGGAACTCTGATTTATGGTGATAGCGGGATGCAGGGCAAGGCGTCCCGCAGCGAAACCCGAGGCTTATCAACTAGATAGGCGAGGGTTGAGCGAGGACACAACGCCGCCATGCGCCCGATAGTGCCGTAAAGCAGAGGTTCCTTAAAAGAACGCGGCGCTGGCGTAGGTGGTGGTGGAGTTGAATTGATCCACGATCTCGCGATCGTAGCGCAGAACCTCCCCTTTTTCCGCCTCGATCACCCGCAACAGCAGATACATCGCCGAGAAGCCCAGGACGTGGCGGCGGTCCTGTTCCTTGAGGAGAAATTCAGCAAAGCCCCGGGCGTCCACGTTTTCCACGTGTTTCAGCATTTCCAAATCGGTTTGCATGCAGCGATGGAATGAAAAATCCGTGGGAGCCTTTTCATCGCCATAACGCAGGCCGATATGCGCGAGGTTCGCACTGGCGATGAGACAGACCTTCTGACCCGACGCGGCAATGGCGTCTTTCAACAGCGACACGAACCCTTCCACCTGATCGGCCACGTCCTTGAGGGCCGGATCGATCAAACACCCGGGCGGGAACGCCGACAGGACCGGGACCATCGAGATGGCCTGCCGCGTGCCTACGGTCTCCTGCAGAAAGGGCACCTGGAATTCGATGCTGTGTTCGGTTTCATGCCGTAACTCATCCGCGAACAACGCGTCTCCCCCCTTGGCCCGCAGCACATCCATGATCGGCCGATTGACCGGCACGATCCCCAACGGGCTTTCGAAGTCCTTGTCCGTCACGGCCACCGGTTCCGTCAACCCGGCGTGGGCGGTCCCGAAGAGCACGTAGACGTCCGGGGCTTCCGCCTCCCGCAGTTCTTTGTACGCCCATGCATAGAGCGGCCCGGCCACGTTCACGTCGTAGTTCGGCACGACCAGCCCCTTGATCGGCTTCCCCTGATTTTCTGAAGGATCGGGGCTTGGCCCTTCTTTGGACGTGAAGAATCCGGCCAGTTGTTCGCGCAGTTTCTGCGGGTCGGCTTCGTAGCTCTTGCCGGCAAAGCGGGGTTTCCGCGCCGGGGCTTCCCGGTACGCCTTCACCGCTTGGGCTTTCGCCGCCTCGTAGCGATCGCCTTCCAGAAACAGCTTGTCATCCAGGTCGGCGATGAGCCGGTCGAGTTTGTCCGGCAACAGGAACTCGCCGAATTTTTTCAGGTATTCGACGCCGATTTGTTCCGGGGAATGCTCGCCGTCCATGAATTGAAACAGGTGGAACAGGTTGAGCGGGATGATGAGCTTTTCGGCACTCAACCCGGAGGGGTCCCACAAGACGATGTAGTGCTCCTCGCCCTGCTTCATGGGCGAATATTGAATATTGCGAAGTGCGGGGAAAGGCTTCGGATCGTTACCCTGCTCTGTCATGTACACTCCCGTAGTTTCGGTGTCATCGATGCGTGAGGCTCATTGCGCACGAATTGGCGATTATACGGACCGGCCTTCCGCTCCCGCAAGGCAGGGGTTCAGAACACCCTGATCGTGTTCTTTGCCTCCCCTTTGTGATGGGGCGCATTTCCGAAGAGGGAATGCGGGTGGGGCAGACAGGTCTTTTCCCTCCCCTTTGTAAGGGGAGGCCAGGTGGGGTAGAGTCGTTCCGGCAAGGCACCTCAGACTGTCATTCCTGCGAAAGCAGGAATCCAGTGTCTTTGTTTTTGTCTGTCATCCCCGACTACGATCGGGAATCCAGTGTCTTTGTTTTTACGGATAAGGAAAAAGACACTGGATTCCTATAGATCATCTGGATCTCCGATCAAGCCTGTCCTTGACGTTTGTAATCGAGGATCGGGGACAAGCGTCAGGAGGGAGTAGAGGATGACAGAAGAGGCCAGCACCAGATGTTCCACATGAACAGGCTCGATTGGTTTTCCGCATTCAAATACCTGGTGTACGCGGCCCTGGTCGCCAACGCGGCGCTGTTCTTCAAGGACGATTGGGAGGCCGCTGCCCACGTCTTCCGGGACGGCCTGCAGTTCGCGCAGATCATCCACGCGTTTGCGGCGAGCATCGACACCGCCGCGTGGGTCATCCTGTTGCTGCTGTTCGAACTGGAAACCTGCCAGCTTTCCGACGAGGTGATGACGCGACCCATCGGTCGCGCCATCAGGGGCCTGCGCGCCCTGTGCTACGTGGTCATCGTGTACGCCTTTACCGGCTATCTCGGGAAAGCGCTCGGCTTCGGCCTGTACGTACCGGTGGACATCCTGGACGCCTGCGCCCTGGCGATGCAGCAGTTCGCCCTGCTCGCTGGACTCGACGAATACCGGGCCTTGAACGCCGGCAACTGCGCCGGGATCACCGGAACACTGTTCGTCAACGGGCAGACCAGGACGGTAGCCGAAGCCGGAACCCTGATTCAGGCCACGCGATTAGCCTGGGTTGACGTCGTGAACTCCGGCACCTGGCTCCTGATCTTGGCCCTGTTGGAGCTTGACGTGCGGCCGGGCGTCAAAGGATTGTTCCCGGGCTGGTTTGGGGCTGTCAACCGGCACGCGAAGTCCCTGCTCTATGCCGTCATCGCGGGCGCCGCGGTGTATTGGGGACTCTTCGGCACGTTCCTCGATTTCTGGGACGCCTCTTTGTGGATCGCCGCATTCATCTTCATCGAGCGCAACGTGTTCAAGTGGGAACAGGAACCGGGGATCGGTGGCGAAGACAACAAGTAGGTCGCCATGATGCCAAATACATACCCTTTGGCACCTGAATGGATCCATTGTGGATCATTTTATGTCAGTGAAGAATCCATTAACGCTTTTTGTGTCACCATCAGTGCATTTTGTGTCACCCTGAGACCCTTTTTGTCACCAGGCACGAAACATCAGCGTAGGGGCGTTGTCGGGTTACGCCGGGATTGTCGGATTACACTTCGCTAATCCGACCTACAAGACTCAATCACTACCCCGCATTGACAGGCTACACTTCGGGATGATCCGGAGCTTTCGACATCGTGGGCTCAGGCGCTTCTATGAGCACGGAGATCCGCGTCTCATCCGGCCCGATCTGCATGACCGGGTAGAAGCGATCCTTGCCCAACTCGACGTCGCCACCTCGCCCGGGGCGATGCGCATGCCCCACTACCGGCTCCATGCGCTCAAAGGCAATCTGGCGGGCTATTGGTCGGTCACCGTGAAGGCCAACTGGCGCATCATCTTCCGCTTCGACGGCGAGGATGTCCACGACGTGGAACTGCTTGACTACCACTGACTCGTGACCGCAGAGACGAAGGAGGCTAGCCCATGCCCATGAAGAACCCGCCACATCCCGGCAAGGTCGTGCGCACCGCTTGCCTGGAGCCGTTTGGCATCAGCGTGACCGAAGGCGCCAAGGTCCTGGGTGTCAGTCGCCAGGCTCTCTCGAACCTGGTGAATGGCCGTGCGCGCATGTCGGCCGAGATGGCGATCCGGCTCGCCAAGGCATTCGGCTCCACGACGGAAACCTGGATCCGCATGCAGACCGCGTACGACATCGCGCGGGCGCGCGAGCGCGAGGACCAGATCGCCATCCGGCGCTACGAGCCGCAACCGGCATGACGCCGTGATAGACCATCGCGACGGCGGTCGCGTTACGGATAGCACGTTGACCATGAATTCCTTCAAGAGACTTTTTCCCGCCCCATGGACCATTGTTGCGGCAACGCTCCCCGTTTTTCTGCTGCTCTGTTCTCCAGCCCATGCGGCATCGGACAACCTGACGGACCATTTCTACGCCCGAGCGGGCGGCGGGGTGTATTTTCTGGACATGTCGGAATCGAGCCCGTTCATCAGGACGAACGGCCGGGAAGAGGCCGTCGGCTTCCTCGACCACTACGACGCCGCATTTCAGGCCGGGCCGCTGGTCAACCTGGCGGTCGGCGGCGAATACGACGCCTTCGGGAAACGCCTGTTTATCGAAGTGAACGGATTCCTCACGTTCTACAGTTCCAGGCACGTCAACGACTACAACGAAGATCCGACACCATGGACTGAGGCGCTGGCTCAGTTCGACAGGCAGTGTCCGATCAATCCGGTAAACGGAAGGTGTCCCATTACGTCAGACACGGAGCGGCTTCTCGTGTCGCTGATCGAAGGCAACCCGGACGCCAGGTCGGTCGGGTGGATCGGCAAGATCGACGGCGGGGCCATGCCGTTCGGCGCTCCCAATTTCGCGTGGGGCGATCCCATCCGCATCAGCACAAAACGCGAAGTTGACTTTCACGGCGTGGATCTTGTGACCGGGACGTTTTTCGGGCAAACGGGACGAGCCAGGACTTCCCTTTTCATCGGGCCGAGTTACAAGAGGCTGACCCAGGAATCCGAAACCTTCGCCTACGAATCCAACCGTGCGTCCGAGGTCAACAACCTGACCCTGAACGAAGACCTGGAAGCCCGGTATTTCGGCGGGATCATCGGCACCCGCATCGACCTTCCGTTCAAGGAGCGCTGGCGCTTCACGTTCGACGGCAGGCTGGGGCTGTATTACCTGGATGCCGAATACGACGGGGCACAGAGGACACTGTTGACGTCGGGTGCCCCGGACTTGGACGAGCCGACCGTTTGGAAAACACGCGATTCGGCCGTCGCCACGACCCTCAATTTCCAGACGGCGCTGAGTGTCACCTGCCTAGAACGCGTCACCTTTCAGCTCGGGACCGGCGTCGAATACCTGTCCCATGCCCCGAAGATGCGCTACGCGAGCTTGGGAGAAAGTTTCAAAAGCAAAGTCTCCCACGCGCCGGCACGCATCGAGTACTCACGCGCATTCGGCGTTTTCACCGCGTTTTCCATTGTCCTCAGGATGTAGCGAAGATGTCGGATTACGCCCTTCGACAAGCCTGTTCTGAGCTTGCCGAAGGGCTCAGGGCTAATCCGACCTACCTGACTCATCAACCTCACCTTTATCCTCTCCCATCAAGAGAGAGGACATACGATTGCTCCCTCTCCCCCTTTAGCGGGAGAGCCTGTCCTTCACTCCCTCGCCCCTAGGTGGGAGAGGGCTGGGGTGAGGGGGGGCTAATTCTCGTTACCCACCAACGTTTCGACCGTGACGGTATTCGGGCCGGGCATTGCCTTGTAATAGAGTCGCTCAAATCCAATCACTTCGCCACTCTGACGATCCTTGATCAGGATCACCCCTTCGCCAGTCTCTTCGCACACCTGATCGGGTCGAGGATCGGCAAAATACACGGTCAACGTCTCACCACCGGGATCATGAATCACACGGACGTGGGCCATAGCTGCTCTCCTTCTTTGATCGTATCCGTTATATAGGCTGTAATAACAAAACCCTCTGCATTCAAGCGTTTCGCCACAACGCATAAATAGTAATCCCCTTCAGGCAAATAAAACAAATGCACCGTCGGCTCATAACGACTTCGACGAACCAAATTGGGCGACCTGAGCGTCTCTTGCACCTCATGATCTTTTCCTGAAATTTCAGGGTGTTTGAAAAGGAGAAGTTCCCAATAGTCCTCCGTCGTTCTTACCGTGAACCCCAATGGGGTCGAAACCTCAAACTTCATCACGACCTGTTGAGACCCTCTTCGACCGTCTGCAATCTTCCTTCATGGCACGCTGAACAATTTACTCAAAAACCGTTGCCTTCCCTAATACAAATGGCACCAGACTTTGTGACCGGCTTCCGGTTTGCCGATTTGGATGAGGGGTGGGTCAATGGTTTTGCACTGCTCCATGACCTGCGGGCAGCGCGTGTGGAACCGGCAGCCGGACGGCGGGTTCAGCGGCGTCGGCACGTCACCCGGCAGCAGGATGCGCTCGTGTGTCATTGTGGGGTCCGGCAAGGGATTGGCAGACAGGAGGGCCTGGGTATAGGGATGTTTGGCGTCGGAGAACAGGGTGCCGGCAGGCGCGACTTCCGCGAGTTTTCCCAAATACATCACGGCGATGCGGTCGGCCAAATACTGGACGACGTTCAGGTCGTGCGTGATGAATAAGTAGGACAGGTCATACTCCGCCTGCAAGTCCTTGAGCAGGTTGATGATCTGCGCCTGAATGGACACGTCCAGGGCCGAAACCGCTTCGTCGCACACGATCAGCTTCGGGTTCAGCGCCAGGGCACGCGCAATGCCGATCCGCTGGCGTTGTCCCCCGGAAAATTCATGCGGGTATCGCGGGTAATGATCCGGCCGCAGGCCCACGCGGTTAAGGAGTTGACAGACCTGCTGCGTCAGGTCCCGGCCTTTGGCCAGGTGATGCACCTTGAGCGGTTCGCCCACGATGGAGCCGACTGTCATGCGGGGATTCAGCGAACTGTAGGGATCCTGGAACACGATCTGCATCCGGCGGCGCGTGGCCCGCAACGTTTTGGCATCCATGGCAAACAGGTCTTGGCCTTCGAACAACACGTCGCCGCCGGTGGGCTCCTGCAACCGCAGCACGGTACGGCCCACGGTGGTTTTGCCGCACCCGGACTCCCCGACCAGCCCGAAGGTTTCCCCGGACTTGATAGCGAACGTCACGTCGTCCACGGCCTTGACCCACGCGGACACGTTCGAGAGGAGGCCGCTTCGAACCGGGAAATATTTCTTGAGGTTCACGACCTCAAGCAGGGGGCTTCCGGGAGCTTGCCCTGAGCGAAGCGAAGGGTCAGATGGCTTCACGTCGACCACGTTACGTTCTCCCCGTTTGATGCAACCAGCACACGACTTCATGGCCCGGCGTGATTTCCACGAGTGGCGGCTCCTCGTCCGGGCAACGGTCCAGCACGTCCGGACACCGGGTCGAAAAATGGCAGCCCCGGCAATACATCAGGGGAGAAGGCACCGTGCCCGGGATGGATTCGAGCCGGGTTTCCCGCGCGCCGGGCGTCGGCAACGAGCGCAACAGCGCCCGCGTGTACGGATGGGACGGCGCGGCGAAGAGTTGCGGCACGCTCGCGCGTTCGACGATCCGGCTGGCGTACATCACGATGACGTCCTGCGCGAATTGCGCCACGACGCCCAGGTTGTGCGTGATCAGCAGGATCGCCATGCCCATGTCCCGTTGCAGTTCTTTCAGCAACTCCAGGATCTGGGCTTGAATCGTCACGTCCAACGCCGTGGTGGGCTCATCGGCAATCAGCAAATCGGGGCTGCACGCCAAAGCCATGGCAATCATCACGCGCTGCTTCATGCCGCCGGACATTTCATGCGGGTATTGATCGATGCGCTTGTCCGGGGACGGGATCTGGACTTTCTCGAGCAGGCGCATGACTTCCTGGCGGATCTCGCGTTTGGTCAGGGTCGTATGAATGTCCAGCACCTCGCCGATCTGATCGCCGATGGTGAAGACCGGATTCAGGGACGTCATGGGTTCCTGAAAGACCATGCCGATCTGATTGCCGCGTATCCGTCGAATCTCTTTGGCGGGCAGGGTCAGCAGGTCGGCGCCCTTGAACACCACTTGCCCGCCCACGACCTTTCCCGGAAAATCCACCAACTGCATGATGGACAAAGCGGTCACGGATTTTCCGCATCCCGATTCGCCGACGAGCGCCACGGTCTGACCCGGTTGCACCGAGAAGCTGACGTCCTCGACGGCGCGAATTTCTCCCTGGTCCGAAAAGAAGGACGTGGAGAGATGCGACACTTGCAGGAGTTGGGATACGGCGTTCACGGTTCAGCGTCTCCGCAGTTTGGGATTGAGGGCTTCACGCAAGCCTTCTCCGACCAGATTGAAGGCCAGCACCACGACCAGAATGGCCATGCCCGGAATAAAAAAGAGCCAGGGCGCGTCGAAGATGAACCCTTTGCCGTCGGCCAGGATATTGCCCCACGTGGCATACGGCGGTTGTACGCCAAACCCGAGAAAACTCAAGCCCGACTCGGTCAGGATGGCCGTGGCCACGCCGATGGTGGCCGAGACCAACACGGGGGCGATGGCGTTGGGGACCATGTGCGCAAAAATGACGCGTCGGTCGCGGGCCCCGACCGACGTGGCGGCCACCACGAAATCCTGTTTGCGTAACGCCAGAAATTCGGCGCGGACGAACCGGGCGGTCCCCATCCAACTGGTCAGCCCGATGACGATCATGATGTTATAGATACTGGGCGGCAGGAGGGCAACCACCGTGAGGATCAGGAAAAAAGTCGGGAAACACAACATCACGTCGGTGAACCGCATGATGAGCGTATCCACCGTCACCAGGCCGAGCCTGACGTTGCCGTAAAACCCGGACAACCCGCCCAACACGATGCCGATTGCCAGGGAAATGCCCACGGCGATAAACCCGATGGACAACGACACGAAAGACCCCTGGAGCATGCGCGCGAACACGTCGCGACCCAACTCGTCCGTGCCCAACAGATAGATGCCGCCGACCGGTTGATCATGGGCGGGGACTTCGTCGATGGACGAGAAGGTCAGGGGCGGCAAGAATTTTTCCGGCAGGCGGACGACTTCCGGATCGAACACGACCACCCATTCGGTCAGGACTTTTCCGAACACGGCCGTAAACAGGAGCAACACCAGAACATAGGCCCCCGCCACCGCCAGCCGGTCCTTGCGAAACAACCGCAGGGATTCCTGCCACGGCGTTTCCGACGGCGGCAGTTCCTCGCCGGACTGCCGTGGGTCCTTTGTCAGATCTGACACGTGTTCCACAGTTGCCTCAACAGGTTAAACCCTCTGCTCTTGTCTCCCCATACTTCCACGCTGTCATCCCGATCAGAGCCTGTCCTTGACTCGATCGAGGATGACAGAAAAAAGGTCATGCCCATCCACCGATCATCCATCCCCTTGCAGTCCCGTTCTGATTCGCGGGTCCACCACGGCATACAGAATGTCCGAGAGCAAGGTCCCCGCCAGCGTCAGGACCGCGGCAATAAAATTCAACGTCAGGATGACCGGAAAATCTCTCGCAAGAATGGCTTCATAGCCCAACCGGCCCAACCCGGGCCACGCGAAAATCTGCTCGAAAATGACCGACCCCCCGATCAACCCGGGCAACAAGAACCCGAACATGGTCACGAACGGCAACAACGCGTTGCGTAGCGCGTGCCGGTAGATCACCACGGCCTCCTCCGCGCCCTTGGCCCTCGCGGTGCGGACGTAATCCTGCCCCACGACTTCCAGCATCTGGGAGCGGACGTATCGGGACAGGATCGCCATCCCGCCCAGGGCGGACATCAGCGACGGAATCACCAGGTGCCAGATCCGGTCCATCGTCTGAAAGAGCGGTGGCGCCGTGTCCATGCCGAAGGTTTTCAAGCCGATCACGGGCACGCCGAACAGGTCCACGACCCAGAGAATCACGATATAGGACAAGAAGAAACCCGGTACGGAAATGAGGGTATAGGCCGCAAAGGTGGTGCTGCGGTCGTACACCGCCCCGCGATGGATCGCCGCCTGAATGCCGGTGGGGAACGCCAGGGTCCACACCAGCAACGTGGCGCAGATGAACAGCGGCAGGGAATTGAGAAACCGGCGCCAGATTTTTCCCAGGACGGGTTGGCTGTCCTTGAACGACTTGAGTTCGCCTGACGCAAGATCGCGTATCCAATAGGCATATTGCATATACAGGGGAGCGTCGAGGTGGAACGCCTCCCGGATTTTGGCGATGTCTTCGGGCTTCATCCGGGGATTCGCCGGATCCACCTCGCTGGGTTCACCCGGAGCCAGGTGGATCACCGAATGCGCGAGGATGGACACAATGAACACCAGCACGAGCCGTTGGAGTACGTTACGAAGAATAAAGGCTTGCATCCGCGATTAACCCTTCAATCCATGTGTCATCTTTGTATGGGCTCAGTCATTCGTTGCCCCTCACCCAACCCTCTCCCGCAAAAGGGGAGAGGGAGTTCCCCTCCTTTGTAAGGACGGGGACTTTTTCCGAAGAGGGAAAAGTCAGGAGGTAGAAAGGAAGGAACAAGACGGCCTATTCTCCCGAAACTCTCACAAATAAGGATGACATTCCCCTCAAAACGACGGCGTCAATTCGAGCTTTCGCCATTGATGAAAATGGAACGTAATGTCTCCGCTCGGGATCGGGTAAATTTTTTCATACCGTTCCGATCCGTCATCGGCCTTATGGACCAGCACGATCTTCTTATCCAAGACCCGCGTGCCCAACGGCGCGTAGAGAAACGTATACGGCTGTTCCTCCGCAATCAGCCGATGCAATTCGTGGGTCAGGGCTTGTTGCACTTCCTGATCGTATTCCTGCCGGATGCGAACGATAAGGTCGTCCGCGTGCGGGTTGCTGTACCCGATGAAATTCAATTGCTGGGGCCCGGCCTGACTCGAATGCCATAGTTGATACAAATCGGGATCGACACCCATGCTCCATCCGAGCACCACGGCGTCGAAATCCGCCGTGTTGACGAAGTCCTTCAGGAACACCGCCCATTCAAAATATTGCGTGTTGCACTTCACTCCGATTTTCTTCCAGGCGTTCTGCGCGATCGTCATGATGTTTTTGCGAATGGGGTTGCCGCTGTTCGTAATGAGATTGAACTCGAACACGGTGCCGTCCTTTTCGAGCCAGCCGTCGGCATTGAGGCTCCAGCCTTTGGCTTCCAGCACGGACCGCGCGGCATCGGGATCGTAGGGCAGGGGTTCGACGGACTGGTCGTACCACTTGGTGTTCGGAGGATAGGGACCGGTGATGTGCTCTCCTTCGCCGTACAACAGGTACCGGAGAAAATCTTCCACGTTGATCGCCATTCCCAGCGCCCGGCGCACCTCCGGGTCGGCAAACAACGGACGGCGGTTATTGTATCCGATGTAGGAATAACCGAACCCCAGGCTCGAAAACGACTGGTACGTGTCGTCTTCCTTGTACCGCGCGACCTGGTGCGGTTGCGTCCCGTAGTAATCGACCGCGCCGGACCGGAATTCCATTTCCTGCGTCAGCAGGTCGGGTACGATCCGCATGTAATAATCCTCATATTCAGCGGGCCCTTCCCAATAGTCGTCATTGCGCCGGAGATGGATGTATTCATCGCTGTGCCACTCGACGAACCGGAATCGCCCGCTGCCGATGGGGCTGCGGTTGAATTGACCGTCGCGCATCCCGAAGGCCTCCCGCGCGGCGTCGGAGAGACCGCGATCGTCCATCTCCCGTTGCATGGCCTCGGCGTTGAGCAGGTGTTCGGGGAGGATGCCCATGGTCCAGGCGTTGATCGCCGGGGAAAACAGGCGTTTGTACACCACGCGCACCGTCTGCGCGTCGGGAATTTCGACTGCCTTGATCGGTTCAAAATCCGACGTGCGAGGGGACAGATTCCTGGGATTCATGATGGCGTCGTACGTAAATTTCACGTCGCCGGAGTCGAACTCATGGCCGTCGTGAAACCGCACGCCCGGGCGCAGGCGAAAATCGATGATGGGATTGTGCTCGGCCACGGGGAACCGTTCCGGCAATTGCGCAAACACCTGGGCCTTGATCTCCGGATCGGCCTCCTCGCGGAAGGTGAGGTGTTGCTCGTACGGAAAATGTTCGAGATACCGATTGCCGATGATCGGCAGCAGCCGTTGAAAAAAGTCCTGGTCCACCCGGTGCAACGAAAACGCCACCCGCTCGGGCACGTCGAACGTCACCTCCACGTCCCCGCGCGCCAACCGGCCCTCCGCATCCTGCATTTGTACGGACACCGTGGACGTCATGGTCTCGGGAGGCAACACGTCGATGGACCGGACGTTGGCAGCCAACGCGGAAAACGCCTCGTCCTCCAGGACGGCCCGAATCCGGCCGGCCAAGCCGGCTCCCGTGACCTCGGTGCCGTCGGGCAACCGGTTGGAGGAGCTGGCGAACAAATACGCTCTTTCGGTGATGGTCCAGTCCGTGGCCAACCGGCCTCGGAAGTTCAGGTTCTCGTCCAAATCCAGGAGCCCTTCAAACGTGAGGCTCACAATACCCGAACTGGCCGTATCCGCGTTCAAAATCGGATTGAGGATCTTGGCATCGCCGGACGACGCCTCGATATAGGTCACCAGACGCGCCGGATTCCCCGTCGCCTGTTTCTCATAGGTCGGCACCCAAAAGTAGGACTGCAACAACAGGAGCGTCAGCACCAGCGGAGCGAGGAGAAGCCAACGTTTCACGCGCATGGGATTGGAGAAGCCTTTCAGGTCAGATGTGCGTTTGGCTCTACCCCACCCGACCTCCCCTTACAAAGGGGAGGAAAAGACGGCTATTCTTTCCTGGCTCCCCTCCTTTGTAAGGAGGGGCAAGGGGAGGTAGAGAGGGCGTCGCTTCGCGCAGCATACCAGAATCCCGCTCAGAATCGTCGTTTGTTTATAACAGCACACGGTGCGTCTGTTGCTCGGCATGATACGAACTGCGCACTAGGGGACCCGATTCCACGTGCCGGAAGCCCAATGCCATCCCGTGTTGTTTGAGATCCTCGAATTCCCCGGGCCGGACGTACCGGTGCACCACGAGATGGGCTTTGGTCGGCTGCAAGTATTGGCCAATCGACACGATCTCACAGCCGGCTTCGCGCAGGTCGTGCAGGACCGACCGCAATTCCTCGTTGGTCTCGCCCATCCCGACCATGAATCCTGATTTCGTGTTGGCCCCTTGCTCCTTGGCCCGGCGAAGCACCTGCAAAGAACGGTCATAGCTGCCCTGCGGTCTGACGGACGGAAACAACCGGGAGACGGTTTCGATATTATGCGAAAAGATTTCCGGGGTCGCCGCTAGGACGGTATCGACCGCGTCCGGATTGCCTTGAAAGTCCGGCACCAGAACTTCCACGGTACAGGCCGGCTGAAGTCGCCGGATGGCATGAATGGTCGCCGCAAACATGGAGGCGCCGCCGTCGTCCAGTTCATCGCGATTCACGGAGGTCAGCACCGCGTGCCGTAAATCCAACGCGCGAACGGCTTCGGCCACCCGTTCCGGTTCCTCCCAATCCACCGTGGCCGGACGACCCGTCGTGACTGAACAATAATGACACCGTCGCGTGCAGACGTCGCCCAACAGCAAAAACGTCGCCGTCCGGTTATTCCAGCATTCCCATTTGTTGGGACACCGCGCCTCCTCGCAAATCGTATGAAGCTGCTTCTCCCGGACCAGCGACTGAATACGCCGGTAGTGCGGCCCCGCCTCGATCCTGACCTTAAACCACCCCGGCAACCGTTCAGTGCTCATTCGTATCTTTCTTTTCCCCTCCTTTGTAAGGAGGGGCGAGGAGAGGTAGAGGCAGTCGCATCCCCGCCTTTCCTCTTGCTGTCATTTGTCTGTGTTCATTCATTCGCTGACCACTGCCGTTCCGCAACTCCCTCGCCCCTGGAGGGAGAGGGCTGGGGTGAGGGGGGCTTTTCTTCCCCTCCTTTGCCTGCCCTAAGCAGCACGAAGAATCAAAAGGGGCGAGGGAAGGTAGATATCTTTGCAGCTTCGGCACCTTATGCCGTCATTATGAAGGACAGGGGACACATCTTCAAGAAAGGTGATGTGGTTGATTGTCGGATTACGCTCCGCCTGTCCTGAGCTTGTCGAAGGGCCTGTCCTGAGCTTGTCGAAGGGCCTGTCCTGAGCTTGTCGAAGGGCCTGTCCTGAGCTTGTCGAAGGGCCTGTCCTGAGCTTGTCGAAGGGCCTGTCCTGAGCTTGTCCTGAACGTAAGGCGCAACGCGCCTGAAGTCGAAGGAAGCTTAGTCGAAGGGCTAATCCGACCTACTGTCTGTTGACAAAAGGCACACAACAGGGGACAGTCTCATCCATGCATGAATTTGACTGGGACGATGAAAAGGATGCGGTTCTTGCATGAAAAATCCTCTCAAATTAGACGGAGAAGAAGTGAAAATCCTCCATGATTTTGAACGCGAGGAATTCACAAGCCTCACCAATTTCAAACAGGAAAAACGCCAATTGGAAGAGGCGGCCCGCGATCTCCTCCAGAAGGACAAGCGCATCAACATTCGGATTTCGTCACGCGATTTGAAAACCCTTCAAAAAAAGGCGGCAAAGGAAGGGATGCCCTACCAAACCCTCATCTCCAGCACGCTGCACAAATTCGTGACGGGAAAATTGAAAAGCGTGGAATGATGAATTGTCCTCAATCTCCCTCTCCCTCCAGGGGCGAGGGAGTGAAGCGCATGTCCTCTCCCTTGATGGGAGAGGATAAAGGTGAGGGTGATGAGTCTTGTAGGTCGGGTTAGCCGAAGGCGTAACCCGACAATTCGCGCATCCCCAACACCGCCGCCCCGCGTCTGTGCGACAAACCTGTTGGATTACGCTTCGTTAATCCGACCTGCCCCGCTGTTGACAAAAGGCACACAATTTCCTGCAGAAGGACAAGCGAATCAATATTCGGATTTCGTCACGCGATTTGGAAACCCTGCAAAAAAAGCGGCAAAGGAAGGGATGCCTACCAAACCCTCATCTCAAGCACACTGCACAAATTCGTGACGGGCAAATTGAAAAGCGTGGAATGATGAATTGTCCAAAACGTCACATATGATATGCCAAATAAGGTATTTGCATGGGGTCTATCAAGATTTCAGATTTTTCCCTTTCACATCCCGATGAGCCAAAATAATCGCATTAACCGAGAATCGGTAGACGATACTACACCAACGATGTATGGAATTGATAACTTTGGCTCTGTCGCTTTCATGTATCTCACCCGAATATAAGACTTGATGTAATCTCATTTCAGCGTGGTCGAACTTGTCCGCGAACTCAGTGATAGAGTCTGATAAATTCACTTTATCAATCTCAATTTTGGAATGAAGATAGTTTATCAGTTGCCAAAGGTCGGTGCATTCTTTTTCCCATTTCTTCCCCATAGCCGAATCCTGTTCGAAATATTTCCTTCCTTCATCTTTCAAACGCTCAATGCTTCCCAAAGCATTGTTGGCAAATTCTGTGCAAGAACCTTTTCTGATTGGTTTAAACAAGTCAAAAGAGGTCGGTATTCTCTTATTGTATTTGGCCATCAAATATCCACTATGAGCTTAACATGTGGACCTTATTTTAACTGAGATGCAAGACGCATAAATCTCAATCCCGTTCCCAATCCCGAATATTGCCAACTCATCATTCCTCATGCCCCAGGTTCATCTCCGGCAGTTTCAATAGCACACCGTTGTCGGGAATACTAGCGCGCCAGCCGTAGGCGATGGCCACGGTGTCGTCGAGGGCGACGGAAAAACGGAATGGCGAGGGCCTGAGCAACTTGATTTTGGTGTGAGCAAGTCGGTATACGGCCCGCGCAATAATCGACTAAGTGACCCATTCATTGAAGGCTTTCTCGAAGCCTCGCACTCGATTGTGCGGCATCGCTCTCTGCTAACTCGCAAATTTGAGGCTCAATTGGCCATAGGCCAATATGTTGCCCAAACTCTTTCGGCGTCAGCACCATGGTACGCAAAGATGAAATTGGCTCTTTTTTCTTTTTCTGTTCGATAATGTTCCGAAGCTTGAAATCCATCGTTAGAAAACAGAACAATCCATGTACCTCAGCCGTGCGGATATGCCAAGCATCCAAATTCGCCTTTTTCGGTAGAATCCTTGCCAACCCTTTATAGAGAGGATCGTTCGACCGAGAAACCCTATCCCGTTGCTTTTGTTTATTTTCAGGATACATCCCCAAAGGGTCTATATCGGTGGAATAAATAAATTTATCCACCGTTGGGTTGTTCGAAAAATATTTCAAATCGCAATCGGGGACATCGTATCCATCTACAGATTCAATATTAGTATTTTCAAGAAGCGAATAGTCAAACAAACCCTTCTTGCCCTGAAATCTACCAATTGGCTGATGATTCCGCTCACTCAGCAATTCACAGGATGTTCTCAACATCAAAAAACCGAGGCGAGCCAAATGCGCGATGCCAGGCAAATACCTGATGTTCCGGTACACCAATTCTCTATCCTTCTGTGTGAAATCGATGGGAGCCCGATAGATTATTGGAACCTCTCCAGGTTCGCCACCAGGCGGCCAATTTATCTTTTGCATATGGACGACCGTCTCATGTGTTCTTCCATGACCGAGAACGGAATTGTCGATAAGAACCATGATCGGACCGGATCCAGCCAACCTGCTTCGCGCTTTGTGTGTAGACAGTTGGAGAAGCCCATTCACTAATTTTGCTTTGTATCTATAAGGAAGATTGTCAATCAATCTTTGTATGAGCCGTTCTGCATTTTCCTTAGTCACTATTTTTACCTTCCAAATTCATTGCAAGCAATTCCCGTAGCGCGTCGTCCGCAGAAATGTCGGCAGCCCAGCCATAGGCCGCAGCAACGGCGGCGTCAAGATTCGCATGGGCGTCGGTGAGCCATTGTGGGCGGGTGTTGTAGAGGTTGGTGAGCGTGCGCTTCTTGAGTTCCTTGGCTGCTGCTTCGTCACGGGGTACCGGGCGCTTGGGATAGCCGAGGACAGGTTCATCCATCCACTCCACCCATTCGGGCGGATTGAGCCAGCGATCGCGGAGTTCGACCAGCCGCCGTGCGGCTTCGGCAATGGCAATGGCACGTGGGTTGTCCACATAGTCGGCAGCGGAAACATCGGATGAGAGGCCGTCAGGAAAGGGAAAGGTCTCAAAGGTGGTCGTCGGCGTGTAGCGTGGACGATCTTCCAGGCTGGTGCCAAGTCTCAATGACCACGCTTCGTGAAACCGGCTGTGCAAAATGCCGAAGGTCGTGTCATCATCGCGCGCAATGACGATCAGTTGTTGATCTGGACAGATGCGAGAATCACACCAAACGAACAGGCGGTATTTTGCGACCATGGATGTAGCAATATAGCGTGACAGTTTGACAACATGACGCCACATCTCCGGTCGGTATCGTTCATGCCGCCACCAGAAATCCTTGAGCTTTGCAACGCGGTTTTGCCAGCGAGTAGGCCGGATGTTTTCGGCGGTATAGGTAAAAGGTGCCTCATATAATGCCGCTTCAGCTTCGTTCATCGTATCTCCAAAATCGATAACCCACTTACCCGCCGGGCGTCGGGTCACATCCATGCCGTTGATCCACGGTTTCAGAACATCGGAATTGGGGCGCCCGTTCGGGTTGGTGGGAAGACACAGCCATTCCCTTGCAAGCTCGCCGGGAATATCAAAGGGACCATTTTTGGTGGTCCCCCTAAACGAGACATCGCCATTGCGCGTCAACGGAACGACTTGAACGAAACCAGCACTCCCCGCCGAGAGGTCCGAGCAGATTTGTGGTGTTTCCTTGCCATCCAGAAAATGAACTATCGTTGCGTCTTCAGGCGCGAAGCAAACCAGTGAAACCCGCACCGCCGCGCCATCAACCACCCACGGCTCATCGGACCAAGCCTCAAAGATGGCCGATTGGCTGACGATGCGATCAAGGACAGACCTGTTGGCACCGCCGCGAATTGAATTGGTGGCGACGAGGCCGGCGCGGATGCTTTTCCCCTCTGCCACCAACTTGCCCGCTTTACTAAACCAGAAGCACACGAGATCGGCGTTGCCCGGAACGTAGCCCTCATATGCCGCCCTCAACCTTTCCGTGTATACGTCGCCAAGCATGCTCCGAAAACGTTGCACGCCCAGAAACGGTGGGTTGCCGATCACCACGTCGGCCTTCGGCCATTCCGGTTCTTCGCCATCTGGTGTCAGGATCGCATCACGGCATTCGATGGTCTCCAGCGGCTTGAGTATCGGATCGCGGGACTCGTTGAATCCATTGCGGCGCATCCACTGGATTTCGCCGATCCAAACAGACACCCGTGCCAGTTCCGCGGCGTAGGCATTAATCTCAATCCCTTTGACGTTGGCGGGACCGACCCGAGGAAAGCCGCGTTGAAGGCCCATCGTCTCGGCTTCCAACTGTACCCGGTGCTCCAAATCCTTGAGCGATTGGAGGGCCAGATAGAGGAAGTTGCCCGAGCCACACGCCGGGTCGAGCACAGTGAAGCCGCCCAGTCGTTCCAGGAAGGTGCGCAGCAGGCGTTCTGCTTGCCCGCGCTGTCGCGTTCCCGCTGCTCTTGACTTGGCCGCATCCGCACGATCCAGCATGGCGGCGATCTCGGCCTTTATCGTCTCCCATTCGGCAAGCCAGGGCCGGACGATCACCGGATCGATGATTCGTGTGATCTTGTCGCGGTCCGTGTAATGCGCCCCAAGTTGCGAGCGCTTGTCCGGATCGAGGCCGCGCTCGAACAGCGTGCCCAGAATCGAAGGATCGATCTCCGACCATTCGAGCATTGCCGCCTTGAGTGTTATCTCGATCTCGTCCTTGTCCAATGGCAAGGCGGTATTGTCGCTAAACAGCCCGCCGTTGAACCATGCCACTTCCTCGAACCCGATCCGGCCTCCGGTGGACATCGCCCCGAACAAGTCCCTCGCCAAGACAGCAAAGTCCTCCGGCCGCTTCCGCGCCTGTTCCAACATCCGGGTGAACATGTTGTCGGGCAGAAGGCCCACATCCTCGGCGAACATGCAGAACACCAGCCGGTTGACAAAATGCGCCACCGTCTGTGGCGCGTGACCATGTTCCCGCAACGATTGCGCCAATGAGGCGAAGGTTGCCGCCGCGCGCTCGGTGAGTGCCTGTATACTCTCGCCCGGGTGCAGCCGTTCCGGGTCGGACATCGCCCATTTGAGCTTGTCTCGCACGGCTGCGTCCGCGAGATCGTCCAATACGAACTCGTGCGTTTCGCTCACGCTGTTGGTCCAGTTGGTGCGAATACGGAACCGCACCATGTCCGAGACGATCAGAAGCGGAGGATTCTCAAGGGCGAGTACATATTGCCGTAACTGATTGAAGGCGACATTGAGGTCTGCGTGCTTGCCCTTGTACTCCCAGGCAAAATGATGGCGCTTCCATACGTCGGCCCAGCCGTCACTGCCGGTGTCCTTGCGAGCGCCGCGCTCGAAGCAGTACTGCTCGCCGGTCGGGTCGGCCTCCGCCGGCGTCGGCTCGTCCAAGAGCCGGCACAGGTCGATGAAGTGTTCCTGCGAAGCCGAGCGCTCCTTGAGTTCTGATGCCCGCCACTTGGCGATGAACTCACCCGGCGTCATGGTCTCGACCGTAAAGGCACGTCGCTATTGAGGCGGCTATCCGAAATGATGCCACGTTGTGCAAATGTCTTCGGCTTCCGGTTCGCATGCTGTTTCCAGTTGATTGTCGGATTACGCTTCGCTAATCCGACCTACGGCGCTGCACCTGCTTCGTCAACAGACCGTCAGGATACTCCGTACTACCGCCAGTGACTATCACCACTTAACCTTTTCAGCAGATTGCTATTGAGGCGAGTCTAAAGTCAATGCCGCTGCCGGGCAAACGCTACCAACTGAACGGGTGGATGATCGCCAAGCGGACGAGGGTCAGGTTGTGTTCAACGTGGTATGGGCAGGGTCTGCGGGGATTGCCCGGGCCACAAGAATTGTTGCCGGAGCGGTTCACGTTATAGCTACTCGATCCGAAATCCAGGTATGAGCCCTCGAAGCGCAATATCCAGTCAGCAGCCAACGGAGTTTCGACCCCGGCTCCGATGACCCAACCGATTTCCGTTGAACTGTCGCGAAAGGAATCGTCGGGGTCCACACGCGTCGGGGGGAAGTCGATATCGGTGACCGAATTGGCAATCCTGGCAATAGCCAACCCGCCGGTGGCGAAGAAAGTTGTCTGCCCAATGGCCTGTTCAATGCCGGCGCGTGTCGTGATACTCCAGCGAAATTCCGCCTTCGCGGTCTCGTCCAGCCCTTCGGGATCGAGTGTGTTCGTGTCCGCCGACAGGTCACCGAACGTGCCGTCGACTTCGATCCTGAAAGGCACACGGCCGATCCCGAACTTCTTCCCGACAAGCACGCCGCCGGCGAACCCGTCGTCGTTGTAATTGGAACCCGAACCGGGATTGCCCCAGTTGGCAAAACCGTCGACGTCGACGAGCCGGGTATTCATGCGCCCATAGCCTGCGAAGACGCCGGCGTAGGTCTCCGCCCACTCGAAATCAAGAGCGGTATCGTCGCTTCCCGCCCTCGCAGGATCGCCGTTCACGAGTATCAGAAAGGCGGCGAACGCGAGAACGACCCGGTACCATGCGGCGCCTTGCCCGGAGCCAAGCCTGGGCTGTTCTTCCATGGTCGTCTTATAGCATGACCGGGCGACGTTATCGCCCTTTTCGTTCGGAGGGCTGGTGGAGACCGAGGTGCTTGCGGGCCCGCTGCTCGAAGCTGGGGTCGAGGCCGGCCGGGGCCAGGTCCACTCCATCCGCCAGCTGTTTGACGATGGCGCCGATCGCGGCAAGCCGAGCGTAATGCTTGCTGTTGCCCGGAATCACGATCCACGGCCGCCGGACGGTCGAGGTTCGTTGGAACATTTCTTCAATCGCTACCTCATAGTCGGCCCAGCGGACCCGGTTGCGGAGGTCTTCCTCGGAGAGCTTCCAGCGCTTGAGGGGGTCATTGAAGCGCGACTGGAATCGCGCGAGTTGCTCCTCGGGCGTGATGTGCAGGAAGATCTTGACGAGCCGGACGCCGTCGTCGTCGAGCATGCGCTCGAATTCATTGATCTCACCGTAGGCACGTTGCCATTCGGCCTTCGTGGCATAGCCTTCGATCCGTTCCACCAACACCCGGCCGTACCAGGATCGGTCGAAGATGACGAGCTGCCCGGACCGTGGCAGGCGCGTCCAGAAGCGGTACAGGTAATGGTGATCCAGTTCCTCCGGGGTGGGTGCAGAGATCGGCCAGACTTTCAGGCCGCGCGGATCGAGCGGCCAGTGCATCCGCCGGATGACGCCTCCCTTGCCCGCGGCGTCCCATCCTTCCAACACGATCACGGCGCGCCGGCTTTGGGACTGGTAGGCCAGCGAGAGTTCCTTCAACTGAACCTGAAGCCGGGCCAGCTTGGTCTCGTACTCCTTGCGGCCGACGTGCTTCGTCATATCCAGCTTTGCCAAGCTGGGCGGACGACGCTGCAACCGGATCGGTTCCTGCCGGCTGAGGCGGTTTGGTTTGTTAGTCATGTTGTTCTTTGATCATGACCCAATATACGGCGCTACACATGTCTCTACCTCCCAACTTTTCCCTCTTCGGAAAAAGTTCCCGTCCTTACAAAGGAGGGGAAAAAGAGCGGCGGGAGTGACTGATTGACTCAAGCCGGGGAAGCCGGTTCGAGGTCGACCTTGACGTCGTTGCCTTCCACTACCACGGGAAACCGGACCACGCATGCGGACGGACTCGTGACACAGGCACCGGTCGTCACGTTGTATTCCCAACTGTGCCAGGGACAGGTGACCACTTCGCCGATCAACTCACCTTCGCCCAATGGCCCCCCACGATGCACACAGGTATTGTCAATGGCATGAAACGTGCCATCGACGTTGAAGACGGCAATCTCTTTGCCCTCGACTTCGGCGACAATGCCTTCTCCGGGTTTCACCTCATCCGTGTTCGCCACTTTGACCATTTCCGCCATTGAGATCCTCCACCGATCTTTTATGATTCCATGGGTTCTTTCAATTTCTTCACCATCTCGCTGAGGGTTGCCCCTGACGATTCACTGAGTTCCTTGACGCGTGTTTGCAGCGCCTCCACCGCCCCCCGGAACGCCAGGGTGAGCGGGGAATCCGGAGCCGATACGACGACCGGCATGCCCGCGTCTCCACCCTCGCGAATGGCCGGGTCCAAGGGAATGCGACCCAGGAAGGGAATCTCGAATTTTTTCGCTGCGCGCTCGCCCCCCGCAAACGAGAAGATCTCCGTTCGTTCTCCGCAATGCCCGCAGACGAAAAAACTCATGTTCTCGATCACCCCCAGGAGAGGGACGTTCACTTTCTTGAACATCATCAGGCCCTTGCGCACGTCGTAGAGTGCCACTTCCTGTGGCGTGGTCACCGTGACGACGCCGGTCAGCGGCACGATTTGGGAGAGGCTCAGTTGAGCATCGCCTGTCCCGGGCGGCAAATCCACCAGCAGGTAATCCAACTCTCCCCACAGCACGTCACGAAAAAACTGCTGGATGGCGGTATGCACCATGGGGCCCCGCCACACGATGGCGGTTTCTTCCGGCACAAAGAACCCCATGGACATGATCTTCACGCCATGCGCTTCAGCCGGCTTGATCTTGTCGCCTTTTTTTTCCGGGGGTTCCGGCACGCCCATCATCATGGGAATGTTCGGGCCATAAATATCCGCGTCCATCAGCCCGACTCTGGCGCCGGTTTGCGCCAACGCCACGGACAGATTCGCGGAGACCGTGGATTTGCCCACTCCGCCTTTTCCACTCGCCACCGCAATAATATGTTTAACACCGGGCAACACGGCCTCCTGGGCTTCCTGGGTTCCCGGAGTCGCGTGCGTTGGAGCCTCGTCGCTCATATCATGATCCTCCCCTTCGACTTCGCTACCGCTACGCTCAGGACAGGCCCTTCGACGGGCTCAGGACAGGCGTTTCCAGTCTTCACGTAGCCACTCTCACAGACTCTACCCCGTCACCAACTGTGGAGGCAAATACTCAAAGGCTGTCATCCTTGTATCGTGTTGTCGTCATCATGAACGAAACACCGGCGTGGTCATCCTGAGCCGCAGTCTCTACCTCCCCTTCGCCCCTCCTTACAAAGGAGGGGAAAGGAAGAGACTCCCTCTCCCCACGGTGGGAGAGCCTGTCCTGAGCGTAGCCGAAGGGAGCTTGTCGAAGGGGGCTGGGGTGAGGGGGAAATGATCAACGAAGAGGTGAACGGCTCAGCATGCGGGCGTGGCGTCCCTTGAAAAACCGGCAACGCCTCCCTAGGATGGGTTCGCCCATTATATTGGTCCGGATCGTCATCGGGCCGCTTCTTTCGACTGGATATCCGTTTTGGACTCTTACATCCCTCCGTTGTGGGTTTCTCTTTCCTTCCCCGAAATCGATCCGGTCTTTTTTCGGTTGGGACCCCTGTCATTTCGCTGGTACGGGCTGATGTACCTGCTGGGGCTGCTGGCGGCGTATTTCCTGATCAAACATCGGGCCGCCAGCCGGAACGTCCCGTTAGGCGCGACCCAGTTGTCCGACATGATCGTCTATGCCGCGTTCGGCGTGTTTCTCGGAGGGCGTTTGGGCTATACCCTCTTTTACAAAACGGCATACTACCTGCAGAACCCTCTGAAAATTCTGGCCGTATGGGAAGGCGGGATGTCTTTCCACGGCGGGTTGATCGGCGTCTGTATCGCGCTTTCGCTCTTCTGCTATAAGAAAGGATTCGCACCATACACGATTGCGGACCTGGCGGCGCAGGTCACTCCGATCGGGTTGGGCCTGGGACGCTTGGGAAACTTTATCAACGGGGAGTTATACGGGCGGCCTACGGACGTTGGCTGGTGCATGGTCTTCCCGCGGGGCGGGTCGGCCTGTCGCCATCCCTCGCAATTATACGAGGCGGCGCTGGAGGGAGCGGCCCTGTTCGGGATCCTCTGGTTCCTGGGCCGGAAAGCCACGCCCCCCGGCACGGTCTTTTGGAGTTTCTTCGCCGGGTACGGTCTCTTTCGAAGCTTCGCCGAATTCTTTCGAGAACCGGACGCCCATCTCGGGTTTATCCTGGGTCCCCTGACCATGGGACAACTTTTGAGCATTCCCATGATTCTCCTCGGGTTCACGATGATCCTGAGAGGCTACAGAACGCAGGCAACCCGCGAGAAGCCCCCTCACCCTAACCCTCTCCCACGACGGGGAGAGGGAGTAAGAAAACAGATCGTCTAAAATCCTCCGGGTGGGGCCCCGCCAGGACTGCCGCCGCCGATGCCGCCAAGTCCTCCAAGGCCCGGGATGCTTGATAAGCCGCCTCCTCCGCTTGTCTCTACGTCACCATACCGCCGGTAAATCCGTGAATTCCAAATGACCTGATGGCCGGGAGCGTAATTTGCGGCTTCGGTATAGTGTACGTCGGCTTGCTTTCGCTGTCCCAAGCGATCCAAGGTCAGAGCCAGATTGTAATGCGCCTCTGCCAAGGTCTTCTGGACGCCGATGGCTTTTTCGTAATGCTGCTTGGCCACCGCCCACTGCCCGGCGGCAAACGCCTGGTTGCCTGCTTTCACCGCCGACATTGCCGCAGGCTTGCTCCCGCCCGGGGCATTCAAGGCTGTGATTTTCGCTTTCCCCGTGCTGCTGCAGGCACAGAGAAAGACGAGACTGCAGATCAGGCATCCAATTTTCCAACTGCTCGGTGGCATGAACGTTCTCCTTTCCTCACGTGTTTGAAGGGACAGAATTCTTTTGCGCTACTCTCTACCTCCCAACTTTTCCCCCTTCGGAAAAAGTTCCCGTCCTTACAAAGGAGGGGAAAAAAGGGTCCCCTCACCCCAGCCCTCTCCCTCAAGGGGCGAGGGAGTTGTCGGGTTTATCTATCCTACTCAAACCTCGACGCCGAGTCCACTCCGTAAGAATATAAGTTGTGCCCGGACAGGGCTCCGTCCCCAGGCCGACGCTGCCGCTCGACGATAGATCTCCAGTTGTACCCGGTATTCCTGAACCACGTTCGCCAGGGTGTGTTCCTCTACCTGATGCGTCTTGTAATCGGCAATCCAAATCTGCTCGCCCCGGCGATACATGACGTCGATCACCCCTTCGATCACGCGGGCCGAGAGACGCCCCGCATCCGGCTCCTCACTCTCCCAGGGAATCGCAAAGGGAATTTCCTTGCCCAGAATTTCCGCCTGCCGGAGTATGGCATACGGTTCGGATTCGACAAAGTGTGCGAAGAGTTCCTGCAATTCCGCACACACGCCGTCCGTCTCCGAGGCCCATCTCTCTGAAAGGTATATCCGGCAACAGTCCTCGATCCACGCCGGCATGGCGCCCGGCTCAGCGGCAAAATCCCAGCCGTGCAACACGCGATGCGCAAGCGTCCCGATGACCGCGCTTCGATCCGGTGACCCGGGCGGCGACGCCGTCTTCTTGCGCGGCGGAAATGTTGATTGTCCCGGCAATTCTACGGACAACTCCCCCGGAAGCATGGAAACCGCGCGCAACGACGGGTTGCCCGTCATCTGCGTCGCGGAGAGGAACTGCGGGGTCTTCCGGGTAATGTCCCTTTGCCGCATCCATTCGTCCCATCGGCTTTGGTATCCCGCACGATCCGGCAGGGACGCTTTCCACGTAGGTTGAGCGGGCCGGGCCTTCCCTTCGACGTTGCTCAGGACAGGCCCTTCGACTCTGGTCAGGACAGGCTTCGCGGGCTGAAGAGCCGGTACAACGGACGTGGTCACGGCTACGTTCTCGACCAGGTGTTCGCTCGGTGACTGTGCTTGTGCCGCCTCGACCATGGCCGGCACATCCAGATCCAGGCCGTTCGCGATTAACGACAGAAACGTCCCTTTTTTGATCGTCCCTTTCCCGTGCAGCGCCGCGGACAACACGAGACGCCGTTGCGCGCGCGTCATGGCGACGTAGAGCAACCGTACCTGTTCGGCTCGCTGTCGTTCGGCTAATTTGGCTTCTATATAAATTCCCCCGAGGTCGGACGCCTCACCGAGTCGAAGGCCTGCGGTGTCGGTCAGCCAGTCGTGAGACGTCCAGACCCGCGGTTTTTGATGAGTGACGTCCCTGTGCAGGCCCGCCAGGATGACCATGGGGAATTCCAACCCTTTGGCCTTATGGATGCTCAACAACCGGATCGCTCCGGCCGGACCTTGGGACATCAACCCTTCTTCGACAATGGCCCGTTCTCCCATTTCGGGGGGATCGTCCACCCATTCCTTCAACTGGCGAACGATTCCCCGTAGCGTCAACCCTGATCCCGTGGCCAGGTCGAGCATGATATCCCGAAATTTGCACACGTTTGCCAAGGCATGTTCGCCGTCAAGGGAAGCCGCAGCCAATTCAGCCAGGGGCAGTGTGTGGAACACGTGCTGGATGGCCTCAGGAACCGGAAGCGATTGTATCTCCGTTCGCAACGAACGCAGGATCGAAAAAATCGGCGGCAGGTGCGTGAGGGACGACGCGTGCGTCCAATCATCAGGGAATCCCCGGTGCACGATCGATTCGATCTCCGCGTCGGAGCAGCCGCCGTAGGGAGACCGCAGCACCCCGACTACGGCCAGTTCATCACAAGGGTCCGTCAAGAGGCGCAACACGAGGCTGCAATCGATGACTTCCTGGCGTTCATAAAAGTGTCTTTCCCCTTCGGTGAGGCAAGGCAGGTGGTGCCGCCGAAAAGCTTCGAGGCAGATTCGCAGATGGGCGAAGGTCCGAAACAGGATCGCCACGTGGCGCGGCTGGACCGGCACTGACCGGCCGCCCAGGAGCAGATGTTCCTTGTCCAGGACGTCTTCCCGTAACCAGCGCGCCAGGGCGTCCGCTTCCGCGCGACTGGCCGCTTCCGCATCCGCGTCCTCCTGCGCAAGAGCCACGACGCGAAGCTCCATCCGTTCGCGGGGCAAGGGAGGCGAGTCCGACGGCACGGGCACGAGAGATTCATAATGCGGTTGCACGCCTTCGACGGAGACCGACGGAAACAAGTTGGCGCAACAGCGGTTCACCGGACCCAGGACCTGGTCATGGGCTCGAAAGTTCCCTTGCAAGGAATACTGCACTCCCTGAGCCGCCAGGATATGATGCCGGACGACGGTATCGTAGGCTTCGATATCCGCGCGTCGAAACGCATAAATGGATTGCTTGGGATCGCCCACGATAAACAATTTCCCCGGCTCCGGCTGCACGCGATGCCATTCCCGCGCTTCCATGCCCTTCGCCTCGGCGAGAAACAGGATCAACTCGTATTGGACCGGATCTGTATCCTGAAATTCATCCACGATGATCGTCTGATACTGCTCCTTCAATTCGGCACGCACGCGCGGATGGTCTCGAAGCAGGGCCCGCGCCCGCGCGAGTAATCCATTAAACGACACCAGCCCGTTCTCCACGAACGAGGTCCGGCACCGGGAGACGAATGGGGCCAGGAGTTGCACGGTATCCCATACCGAATTCGAATCCGATTGTTGAATCGCCTGTGCGACCTTGATCAGCCCCTTGGCTTCTTCATAGTCTTCGACGGTCCAGTCCTTCGTCTTCGGCGGAATCGTCTGTTCAAGCACCGTGGCGGCGGGGCTTCCCTCCGCGTCTTCAGGCCGCGGCGTTCCTTTCGTTTCCACGTCCGCCAACAACGCGACGGCGCCATCGAGCAGACGATTGATCTTCAGGTTCCCTTGATTCGTCTCCTGCAACAGGCAGCCGCGCCCGCGTAACGACGCCAGCCACGATCGAAGATGCGGCGTCATTTCCCGTTGCGGGTTGAGGACTCCGGGCAATGGGATCAATTCATCTGTCAACTCCCGCGCGAGTTCTTTCACGTCATCCAGGCTGTAGCGCGTCAGGATTTGCCGCCATGCGTCATGCCGGCGTCCGCCCGCATCCAATTCGCGCTGCACCCACCGGTCCCACTCGTGATTGAAATGCTCCTGAAATCGTGTGCCGTCGTCTTCCTGAAACGACGGATCGACGCCGGCTTCCACGGGATACAACCGCAAGAGATGGCCGGCAAAGCTGTGAATCGTTTCAATTTGCGCCCGTTCCACCTCGCGCATGGCTTCGTCGCTCACCGTTGCCAACTCCTCGTCGGTGAGACCGGAGGACTCCTGAAGCGTCCGGATCGACTGGATTTCGTGACCGTGGGGTTGCCCTTCGACATCCAGGCCCGTGGCAAGTTCCTTCATGAGTCGCAGCCGGTGGCGCACTCGCAGTTTCAATTCACTGGCCGCTTTGTTGGTAAAGGTGACGGCGACGATCTGCGTCAGTGACAGCGGATGATCGCGCCTGGTCAACAGGTGGAGAATGCGGTCGATGAGCAGGGAGGTCTTGCCCGTGCCCGCCCCCGCGGTCACCACGACGTTGGTCCCCGACGCCGTGACGGCGCCATGACGCGCGTGGCTGTCGGGCAGCATTGTGGATTTTGGATTTTTGATTGCTGATTGCGGATTTCTGATTTCTGATTTCTGATTTTTCATTTCCGGTTCCAATCCAAAATCCTCAATCCCAAATCCACAATGCCCAACTCACAATGCCCTTCCCCAATTCCAATCCAAAATTCTCAATCCACAATCAAAAATGTTCTTCATCCCGGCTTCTGGCGGCGCATGTTTCGATGCGCGTTGACCTGCTTGTAATCCTCGCGCGCACGCCGGGCGCTTGACTGGTGGGTGCGGTGGCATACCGGCCGCACGTCGCACCACTCGCAATGCTGACCCGGAACGATAAAGAACTTTCCTTGCCGGATCCCTTCGACCAACGTCGTCATCATGGTTTCCAATTGAGGGGCCACGCCGGCCCGCGTGTCTGCCGAAAACGCCACGGGCACAAACCCCTGTTCTTCAGGAAGCTCCCGCGGGGCCACAACGTAAAACCAGACGCCGTCACAGGCGACGCCCTCCCCGTCCTGACCGAACCGTTGCACCAACAACGGCGGAATGCCTTGCCCGGCCAATTCCATATAGAGCAACGGTTGCAGGCGAGTTCCCTGCACGACTGCCCTGGTCAACGCCTTGTCCGTGATGACGCGACTTCCGGTAAATTTATAGTCGATGATTCGATACCGGCGCCCGGACGGCGACCAATCCACCCGGTCGAGTTGACCGGTCATGGGAAGCGACGTCGTTCCCTTGGTCACCTTGACCGGCATCTCCCCTTTCAAGGGGACTTCAAACAGGACCGGAAGCCATTCGTCGCCCCGTTCCCGCGTATCCTGTTCAAGGATCCGTTGGAGAAGATCCGTGATCTGTTCCTGGCGCATCTCCCACAACAGCGCAGGCCCGACCGCGTTCTGTCGTTCAAACTCCCTGAACGCGGACTCCGCCACCTGCTTCAGGATGCCCAGGGGTTTGCCATCCGCCGGAGCCGCCCGTTCAAACCATCCGTTTTGATCCAACCGGCGATACCATTCCTGTAAAATCCCGTGAAGCAACGTGCCGACCTCCAACGCGCTCACTCCCTGACTGGAGGACATGGTCCTCGGAACTTGGAGACCCAGGACCTCCAAGGCGAAATATTGAAAAGGACAGGTGGCATAGCGTTGGAGTCTGGTCGCCGACAGGGTCAGGGACTTCCAATATTCCGGAAGAGGTCCGGTCAGGCCGTCGTGGGCGTTCAGGCGCGGCTGCTCGTTCTCCTGAGCGCGCAGCGCCGCAAGCCCTTGTTCCATCACCCGCCACCACTCCGGGTCCCACGCGGGTGTCGGGTTCGGCTGATGGCGATGCAACACGTGTTGGATGAGTCGCTCGCCCGGAGTCCACAGCGCCTCATTTGCGTACGGAGCCGCCTGATGTTTGAAAAGTACGGACCTGGGTACCTCGATGGAGGCAAGACCCGGCATGCAACGCTCCACTTCCTGGAGATACCAGGAGGGGACGGACGTCCGGCCTTCTTCGTCCGACCGTTGGGTCACCAGCGTGATCTCCTCCCGCGCCGCGTGCATCAACAGATAGAAGAGTAATTGTTCCTCGTCATAGCCCCGGCCCTTTTCCTGGACCTTGAAGCCCAGGTTGGCATCCAAAAACCGGCGCGCCGGATCGCGGAGAAATCCGTCTTCTCGAATATGCCGGGGAAAGACGTGATCCGTGAGCCCGATCACGAACAGGTAGCGAAAAGACAGACCCCTGGCCGCCATGGCATCGATGACCTCCACGCCCTGTTCCGGTTGCGACGCATTCCACACGAACCGTTCCTCCATGAACCGCTTGAGCGTCGAGAGAAACTCCGCATACTGTACCGGCCCAGTGACGTCCGTGAGTGCCCGGATCTCCGCCAAACATTCCTGCACGGCCCGGGACACCTCGGATTGTGGATTGCTGATTGTGGATTGCTGATTTTTCACTGCCGGTGCCCGTTCCTCAATGTCCGATGTCGGGCTTATCAGTACGTCATCCATGAGAGCCAGGACCCGATCCGTGAACACGTCCCAGTTCGCCTCTTCCGGGAACGCGTCAAGAACCCGGTCCAATTGATCCAGTACATGCCAGAGGGTTCGGACTTCATCGCCGGCAACCGTGGCCTCATCCTGTTTTCGCTTGCGCGGCATCGAGACGCCGGTCTCAAAAAACCCGATCAATTTCTCACGCTCCCGCAGACCCTGTTCAATTCCGACCTGCCGGCTCAACTGCTCCCACACGTCGGGACGCGGGGTCGTGACATCGGGGCAGATGTTCTGCCAATTCACGAAGGGAGAATGCAAGACGTCAAAGGTGGCGTTCCGGTCTGTATCGGGATGACGAAGCGCGAGCAGGCGCAGCAGGACTTGGGGAAACGGACACTGGTTCAAGGGCCGGCGCAGGGTCGCCTGAAAGGGAATGCCGTGCGCCGAAAAGACGCGGGGCAGCACGTCTTCGTATCCGGCTAACGTTCGCCCGACCACTCCGATGTCATGAAAAGGAACCCGCCGTTCGTGTACCAGGGCCAGGATCTCTTTGGCCACCACTTCAATCTCGTCGTTCGCTCCGGACACCGTCACGAGACGGCAGGACTGGATGGTGGTTTTTTGATTGTGGATTGCGGATTGCGGATTGCGGATTGCGGATTTTGAGGACCGGTCCCCTTGCTCGGGATCGAACAAGTGTCGAAACGGAGACGCGGTCCCGACCCTGTGTTCGATCGGTCCGGCCGCCAGCCCGCGGACGTGTTGATCGAAAAACTGCTGGGCGAACCGAAAGGCCGGATGGCCATCGAGTAGCGGAAAATACAGCGTGGCGGGGTATTGCCTGACGATCATTTGAAAGAGATCGAGTTGCCCTTGGGTCAAATCATAAAATCCATAGTAAACAATATGCGCCTGCTGCCGAAGCCACGATGAAGCGGACACCAGGTCCAGCGCCAACACCGCGACGTCGTCATGGTCATACAACGCGTAACGGCTTTGGTCGTCGCACCATGCCTGGTACAGGTGGATGACCGATTGCAGCCTGCGAGCCGTTGCGAACGGGCTCTGGCTGAACGCCTCCAGCACCGCACCGGCGTCCACTCTCGCGTCCTTGAGATCCTTGAGCGTGGCCCAGAGCGCCGACCAGCCGCCGGGCATCGAGGCCAGTTCGTTAAGCCCGGCGAGGTCAGCCTCTTGCTTGCGCAGCCGTTGATGCACCCATTCCCGAAAAAAAGACTCACCTCGCAGCCGGGCTGCCACCTGATGGCCCTGTTCTTCCAGCACCCGCACGGCCAACTGGTGGAACGTCAAGAGATGGACGTTGAACAGCGGCTGGCGCTTCTCTGTACAAAGAGCCCATTTGAGGTGCGTGCGTAAACTTTCAGAGGGGACGAGGATCAGGCACGGCGGAGAGGGCGGGGCGGTAAACGAACGAAGGTCGGAAGCCAGGGCTTGTTCAAGATCAGGATGAAAGAGACCCGTAACGACGTGCAGCATGGCAGACTGACGAAGAGCATCGACGCACAGGGATACGCGTCATGGGAAAGGGGGCATGAACCTGCGCTTGCTTAGCCCGTTTCCGGACCGATCAGTTCCCCGTTACAATCCGCACAGCCCCATTCGGCATCGATGAAGGTCATGGGCTCTCCACAGAACGGACAGTCGGGCGCGGCGGCGGCTTGTCGCGGAGGGAGGACCGGAAGCTCAAGATCCAGATCCTCTTCATCCATCCCGAATGGAAGGGAGGTGCTCATTGGGAGGACCTATGACGCGGGAACATTGTGGATTATGAATTGGGCATTGTGGATTGCGAATTGCGGATTTTGGATTGCGAATTGCGGATTTTGGATTGAGAACTGGGAATGAAAAATCCACAATCCAGAATCCACAATCAAAAATCCATCGTGGATTGGAAATCCTGAATCAAAAATCCCCAATAACCCATGCCGCGTGCTTAAAGGTTAACCCCGGCGTTGACTCAACGCTTTTTCCGCGCTTTGCCTCGATGGCACGCCGACGAAGGTGAGTCGCCCATTGATAATCGTGGCCGGAACGGCTCTCACCGCGTGGCGGTCAGCCAGTTCCTGACCATCCGCGGTACTGATATCAATTTCCCGGTAACTGAAACTGTGCTTCACCCGTAGTTGCTTCCACAAGCTCTTGGCGGAAGGACAGGCTGAACACGTCGAAGACACTAACAACGTCACATTGGCCATACTACGCGCTCCTTTTCCTGTGAAGAATGGTAGCACTAACCGGAAACGCGTCGCAAGCGAGACAACCGTCTCTCGCCGTCATTCCCGACAGCTTTAATCGGGAATCCAGTGTCTTTGTACATGCATTTGGTTTACACTGAGTCAATGGACAAATTTCATGAGTAGTCTATAAGATGTGTTTTCAGATGGAGGAGTGACATGAAAACGATTGGGGCAGCACGGAACAGGTGGTCCGTTTCTGCCAGAGACGTTGCACGGAAGGAATCCAAGACAGTCAGTCTGAGGAAAGACGATGATTACGTCAATTCGACTAGTAAATTTCAAGAATTTTGCCGATGAAACGCTTCGCGTTGGTCCGTTCACAATCATCGTGGGCGCCAATGCGAGCGGCAAGAGCAACGTCCGCGACGCGTTCCGCTTCCTGCATGGCATCGGCCGTGGCTATACCCTGGCCGAAATCATCGGCGGCAAATACGGCCCTGGCGGTCAACGCGAATGGGAACCGATTCGCGGTGCCACGAATGAAATCGTCCGCCAATCACCTCCCTCCGGTCGCGGAGAATCATCGTTCTCTCTTGAGGTCGAACTGAACCTGAACGGAACTCAATTGCGCTACTCAATTACGGTGGGACGCTTCATGGAAGGTGATCCTGACAGCAACATACCTGACGAACTTGGTCCATTCAGGGTGCGGGAAGAAAAACTCCGAACCGAATCGGGGGTGGTTTACATTGCCAGTGGCCCGGGTTACTACACGGCAAGTCATCCTCACGACTCCCTATCGGTCACGGTCAAGGAGAGTTCCGAACCGGAATTCCAGGCTGCCACCGACCAACCGGTCCTGACCCAATACGTCATGCCCGGCAGAACGAGGCGATTCTTGAACGATCAACACTCTACAGCCCTTCGCTCCGTCCTTGCCGACATACGTTTTTTGGACCCGTTGCCGGAGCGGATGCGAGAGCCCTCTTTCCCGGGTGCGACCGTGTTAGGCGACTTTGGCGATAATTTACCCACGGCACTACAGGAAATACGCGCCGACGCCGAGCAGGCGGAAACCCTGGCGAGTTGGGTTCGGGAACTCACGCCGATGGACGTGGATGATTTCGAGTTTCCGCTCGACCCCAGCGGTCGGGTCCATCTTACGATTCGGGAAAAAAACGACAAAAAAGTATCCGCCTACAGCGCGTCGGACGGGACGCTACGTTTTCTTGCCGTATTAACCGCGCTGCTGGGCAAGAATCCGGCTGGCGTGTATTTTTTCGAGGAAATCGATACCGGCATTCATCCGGCGCGACAGTGGCTTGTACTTGAACTGATCGAAAAGCAAGCCGCAAAACGTGGTATCCAAGTCATCACGACCACCCATTCGCCGGACATGTTGACCTTTGTCAACGACGACACGTTCGAGCACTTGTCCGTCGTCTGCCGTCTCGAAGACTCACACGACGCCGTCATCCGCCCCGTCGCCCAACTACCCAATGCCCGGGACCTGCGAACGTCTCAAGGCGGACTGGGACGACTGCTTGCCGAAAACTGGATGGAAACCGCGCTTACCTTCACCGAGGGAAAGGACGAGGACCACGAAAGGTGAACGTCCTTATCATTCCAGAAGATTTCCGCAAGGATCAATTTATCCTGAAACCACTTTTCTCCGGTCTTTTTCGAGCCATTGGCAAACCACGTGCGCATATCGAGATCTGCAAAAAACCCTTGCTTGGCGGCATTGGCGAGGCGATGAAATCAGAACGCATTGCAGAGGTCGTTAGCCATTATGACGGAATGACGGATATCTTCATCCTGTGCGTCGACCGCGATGGTGTTACAAATCGTCGCCAGCGCCTTAATGTCCTGGAAGAGGAGTTCGGCACCGGACGAACCTTCTTTGCCGAGAATGCATGGGAGGAGCTTGAAACCTGGCTTCTCGCTGGCATGGACTTGCCTGAAGATTGGCGTTGGCAAGATGTTCGTGCGGAGGTCTCCGTCAAAGAGAACTACTTCAATCCCTTGGCCAAACAACGTGGCATTGTCAGCACTCCCGGTGAAGGCCGCGAGGTGCTGGGTAAAGAGGCCGCACGCAACATACCTGCAATTCGCCAAAAATGCCCCGAAGACTTCAACGCCCTGGCACAACGGCTCACAACTTTCATCAACACCTGAACGATTGGATTGCCGTCCCCGCGGATATGGCGGCAAAAGCCGCGCTTGTCCTCGCGTTCCGCAAGAGCGGGTTGTCTCGCGTGGCCTTGGCTCAACGTTTCGGCGTTGACGACAAAGTGATACGCCGCATGCTTGATCCGCGCCACGGCACCGTGACAACCCGCATTCACAAGGCCCTGCGGATGCTTGGTCGTGAACTTGTCGTGGAGTCGCGTTCTACGTAACCAAAACCGCCCCGCTGTCGGGCTACTACGGCTATGCCCCCTCACCCTGCCCCCTTCGACAAGCTCAGGACAGGCTCTCCCGCCAGTGGAGAGGATTCTAGAAAGCTCTTTTCGTATTAAGCACGGTCAGGGGTGCGGTTCGAGTTCGATGATGCCTTTTCGGATGGCTAAAATCGCGGCTTGCGTCCGATCGTAGACGTGGAGCTTGTGGAAGATGTTGCGGACGTGGTTTTTCACGGTTTTCTCGCTGAGATCCAAGACGTTGGCAATTTCCTTGTTGGTCTTTCCATCCGCCACCAAGCGCAGGACCGTAATCTCGCGCTCCGTGAGATCGTGTTCCAGTAAGGACTTCTTTTTGCCTTTGCCTTCGGCCAACAAGGAAAATTCGGTTAAAATTTTGCTCGCCACCGACGGATGGATCAGCGATTCACCACGGAAAATGGCATGAATGGCCGCGATGATTTCCGTGGAATCCGAGTCTTTGAGCAGATAGCCCGTGGCGCCGGCCCGGACCAGGTCGAAAATATATTGATGATCCTCATACATCGTGAGGGCAATAATCCCGATATGCGGCATTTCCCGTTTAATGATCCGTGTGGCTTCCACACCCGTCATACCCGGCATGCTCACGTCCATGAGGATCACGTCGGGCAGTAATTGCCTGGCTTTTTCCACGGCTTCGCCGCCGTCCTTGGCCTCGCCGATAATTTGAATATCTTCTTTGGTCTCGAGAATAGCGGACAGCCCCTCACGCACGACACGGTGGTCGTCCGTAATCAGCACCTTAATTTTTTTTGCCATTTCGTGCGCTATCCTTTCTGGTCAACGGAATGGAAACCGCGACCGTCGTCCCCTCGCCTTTGCGGGACTCCAACGAGACTTCGCCGTTGAGCAACTTGGCCCGCTCTGTCATCCCGCGCAATCCAAAGTGATCCCACTTGTCGGGGTTCTGAAACACGGCCTGCACGTCGAACCCGCTCCCATTATCGCGAATGACGGCGGAGAGCTGATGCGGGTGAATGCTCAATTCCACAACAACCTTCGACGCCTTGGCATGCTTGGACGAATTTTGCAGGGCTTCCTGGATGATTCGGAACACAAAGACTTTCGTCTTGGCCGGCAAGCGTGCATCGCTCCCCGTATGGGAGAAGGCGACCTGGACACGATGTTGTTTTTTGTACGCATCGAGATAATTGGTCAGCGCCGACTGCAGATCCAACTGCTCATATTGACCGGGGCGCAAGTTGAACACCACTTGTCGCGCTTCCTGAATGCCGTGCTTGAGCTGGTGCTTGGTCTCACTCAGCAGGGTAAAGCACTTGGCCGGTTCCTCCTGAATCAGGTCCCCGCAACGTTCCATCTTAAAATTCACGCCCACCAGCGTTTGCACCAACCCATCGTGGATTTCACAGGCGATGCGCGTCCGCTCTTCATCGACCGCGCTCTCGGCTTCCTCTTTCACGTACCGCCTGAACAAGGATTGGTACCGGCTCAGGGTTTTTTCGATTTCCGTCGTGGCCCGGATCCGCGCATCGATCAACTGCCACATGAACTTGGCGCTCGCGCCGCCGATGATCGCCACGCTCGGCTTGCGAATTTTCTGTAGCGCCCGCTCGATTTCCGGACTGCCGGTCACGTCGATGATCAGGTCCACTTCCTTCATGTTCAGAATTTCACGATAGTCCTTCGTGACGGGAACCCCCAACTGCCGGGCAAGCTTGGTCCCGAGCGTGCGCGGTTTGGACTCCCCTAATCCAACGATACGGGCCAGCGGGTCTTGCGCGAAAATCTCCAACAAGGCCCGCCCGCCGCGTCCCCCTCCGAGGATCGCCACCCGTGTGGCGGGAGCGGCTCGCCGGCGCACCGGTTTGGGCCCCGGTTTGGACTTCTGTCTGGGAACGGTGGATGGCGCCCGAGAAGATCGGGCTCGTTGAACGGAACGGCTAGTGGTGGGCATAGGTACCTCTACCCCACTGACTTCCCTTTACAAAAGGGAGAAACCCTCTGGCGCCTGCCCTGAGGGAAGCGAAGGGTCGTTGCACATCAGGTGGTTCCCCGATCCTGCGCCAGGGATTTGATCGTTTCCATAAACTGATCGATGTCCTTGAACTCGCGATACACGGAAGCGAACCGCACGTAGGCGACTTGGTCCAACTCGTGGAGTTCCCGCATGACTTCTTCTCCGATCACGAGGGCCTGGATCTCCGATTCACCCAAATCCTGCAGGCGCTTTTCAATCCGGTCCACCGCGGCTTCGAGTGCGGCGCTGCTGATCGGCCGCTTTTCACACGCCTTTTTCAGCCCGGCCATGACTTTGGCACGGTCGAACGTTTCCCTCCGGTTATCTTTCTTGACGATCGTGGGAAGATTTTCCTCAATCCGTTCATAGGTCGTAAAGCGGCGACGACATCCGAAACATTCCCTGCGCCGGCGAATCACCTCGCCTTCCCGAGCCGTGCGGGAATCAATCACCTTGTCGTCGAGCCGATTACAGAATGGGCATTTCATGCCGGGTCTGGAACACCTCCGCGCGTTCCCAATGTAGGAGCATCCGTCTCACCGCCCGGAAGATTGGTGGCTGACGGCGGATTCCTCATTGGTTTCTTCGCTATGCTCTGGACAGGCTCTGAAATGATAGATGCGGGTTACGAGTCCGAAAAGACCGGGAAACGGGAGCACAGCGCCTTGACTTCCTTGCGAATCCGGCTCTGGATTCGTTTGCTCGTGGGACGTTGCAACACCTCGTCCACCCACGCCACGATTTGCGACATCTCGGGCACTCCCATCCCTCGCGTCGACACGATGGGCGTCCCGATTCGAATGCCACTGGCCACCGCCGGCGGTCGTTCATCATACGGTACGGCATTTTTATTGACGATGATCCCCGAGGCGTCAAGCGCCGCCTCGGCATCTTTCCCCGTCACGCCTTTGGAATTGAGATTCAGCAGGAACAGGTGGGTATCCGTTCCGCCGGACACCACGTGATAGCCCCGCGCCATGAACCCGTCCGCCACGGCTTTGGCATTGTCCAGGATTCGTTGTTGATAGGCGGTAAAACTCGGGGCCAGGGCTTCCTTGAACGCCACGGCCTTGGCCGCAATCACGTGCATGAGTGGCCCGCCTTGCAGCCCGGGAAACACGATTTTATCCACGGCTTGCGCGTGTTCTTCTTTACACATCACCATGCCGGCGCGAGGCCCGCGCAGGGTTTTGTGGGTGGTGGTGGTGACAAAGTCGGCATAGTGAACCGGGCTGGGGTGCAACCCCGTGGCCACCAAGCCGGAGATGTGTGCGATATCGACCAACAGGTACGCCCCCACGGACTTCGCGATCTCCTGAAACCGCGGGAAGTCGATGACTTTCGAATAGGCGCTCGCCCCGACGACGATCATACGCGGGCGAACTTCTTCCGCCTTTTGCTGCACCGCGTCGTAATCGATCAGTTCGGTCTCGCGATCGACTCCGTAGGAGAAGGCCTGAAACAGCTTTCCCGAAAAATTGACCTTGCTGCCGTGGGTGAGATGGCCGCCTTGCGAGAGGGCCATGCCCAGGATGGTATCGCCGGGTTTCAAGACCGAAAGGTACGCCGCCATATTGGCGGTGGAACCCGAGTGCGGCTGGACGTTGGCGTACTCACAGCCAAACAACTGCTTGGCCCGCGCAATGGCCAGTTCTTCGACGGCATCCACGTACTGGCAGCCGCCGTAATAGCGCAGCCGTGGATACCCCTCCGCATATTTGTTGGTCATCAGCGACCCCTGCGCGGCCAGGACGGCAGGGCTCGCATAATTTTCCGACGCGATCAACACCAACTTGTCACGCTGCCGTTTCTCTTCGGCGCGGAAAGCCGCGTAGATCTCAGGATCTTCTTGTTTGACCGCTTTCAGGGTCCCGACGACGTAGGCCATTACTCGTCCCGGGACTCAGTGGGAGGAACGGCCTCGTCGGTCGCAGCTTCATCAACCAGGCCCTCAGCCGAAGTCCCCGCCTTGTGTGCTCGGGGGTCCGGTTCCGGTCCGGCCTCTCCATCCTGCTTGACAAGACAGACGGACACATTCGCGATAATGTCTCGATGCAACTTGATGCCGACGGTACACGTGCCCAACTCTTTCAAAGGATTCGCCAATTGAATCTTTCGGCGGTCCACGTCGAATCCTTCGGCCAACAACCCGGTTTCCAGATCCTTTGCGGTAATGGACCCGAACAGCTTGTCATCCTTGCCCGCCTGGACCGGAAACGTGAGCGAGACTTTGGACAATTTCGTCGCCAGATCCTGGATGTCCTGTTCGACCTTCTTCGCCTTATGGGACGTCACCCGTTTGGCATGCTCCAAGGCCTTCACGTTGCGGGGATTGGCCTCCAATGCTTTTTGACGGGGGAGTAAGAAATTCCGCGCATACCCGTCGGCCACGTCGAGCACGTCTCCCATATACCCCAAACTCTCGATATTTTCTTGAAGTATCACCTTCATCGTCACCCTGCCTCCCTTTCTCTATCGAAGGGATAGCATCATAAGGTCCACATGGGGGAAATGTCAATTTGGCGCAAATATCACGGCGTAATCCCTGCTCGGTGGCAAGGACATACCTTATCGCATCGCGCTTCCTTCATCACTCCCCCCTTGAGGGGGAGTCGGCAAGACAAGGGCGCCAGCCCGCAGGCGAGCCGATGGGGGGACCAAGCTGCATAAGGCCTGTCCCTGACCGCGACCTGATCCCCTCATGCTGGACACGTCCGGCAAACGTCCACTACAATGCCTGCATGCCGCGTCACACAGGTATGTGGTCTCTGAGCATGGGCTGTCTGGCCTTGACCATGGTCATGGCTCATACGTTCGTCGATCAACAAGACGAAAATGTGGTCCGGGCGCAGGCGGCGGCTGAGAATTCCGGGTTAAACGTCCGGCTGAGTCAACGGGCGATTCATCCTCCGAAATCCCTGGTCAAAGAGGTCGTGGAGTTGCCGAACGTTCAAGCGGCGCGCGCCAGGATCGCGCCATCGCCGCAATCCGCCATTTTGGAGGATGACCACCATAGCCGTGTCCTGATTCTGTCGGTGCTGGATGATGATCGCCTGCAAGCCCGGGTGCTCGCCGACCTGGATTTCGCGCGACACGTGCCTTTTGTCACGGCTTGCGCCGAGCATCGTGGATGCGCCTACGATCGACGCCCCATCACCGGTGGACTGGGCTGCGTGGCCATTTGCATACAGCAGGCACTCGATCCGAGCCGCGAGCCATGAAACTGCCGGACCTCCTCCAGACTTTTGCCGCCCAATTGGCGAACCACAAAGACGCCGCGGTGGCGCTCGACGCGTTGATCGAATCCCGCACGACCCAAAAAATCGGCACGTCCGGCGCCCTGCACCTGTATTCCATGGAGGTCCCTCCGGAAACCACGTTTCTCGAAGACGTGCCCGTCACCATCGTGCCTCCCGGAGACGTGGATTTACCCACGGCCGGCTTTATGCTTCACCGCCAGGACAACGCCGCCTTCGTGCAAACCCTGTACACGCTGGGGCAATCGACGGGTGACAATACGCTCGTGACGGATACTGCGGAGTTCTTTCGCCTGGCTTCCGAGCGATTGGACGATATGGCCGTACATCCGGAATCCTACGCCCTGGGGCCTGCCGAACGGCTGGTGCCCTGGTTGGACCCTGAGCACCGTGAAGCCCATGCCTCTGCCAGAAGCGGGGCGTCGGCTGCCGTGCTGTCCACCGTGTGGCAAGACGACCAAGCCGCTCGCTGGACCAAACTCGGCACCCTGGCGGTGAACTTGATGCGACAGAATAAACGCGTGCTGCTCGTGGCGCCGACGCACGACGCCGTGGATCGCTTGCTCGGATTCCTGGCCAAAACCCTCCGGAATGCCGCCCTGCCCTTTCACAGCCTGTTGAGCCGCTACGAAGTCCCGGTGCTCAAGCAAGCCGAAGGGGTTCCGCTCGGCGAATTGGGATTCGAAGCGCAAATGCACAAGTTCTTCGCCAAGTCCCGGTCACATAAGGATGCGCTTCGCCAAAAATATGAGCGATTCCGGGAACTCATCCCGGTCCTGGCCTACAAGGGGCAGAAACAACGTGACCTGGATGAAGTCAAATTACTGGAATGGCGGCTCCTGGCCCAGGTGAGTGAGTTCCAGGGCAAAATCAAGGACATCGATCACCTTGTCGCCAAGTACGAAAACCTGCCGATCTGGAAACGTCTCGGTATGCAGACCATGGGAAAAAACGTGGAAACCCTGGGCGAATATCGGACGATCTATACGGGGAACATTGCGGCACTGATGAGAGAGGTGGAGATCGCGCAGGCCCGTATCCGCGAATTGTCTCCCGAGGCCGCGATTCCGAAAGAGATGCGACCGGAATACGAAGAGTTGAAAGACGACATCTCCAGGCTGGGAGGCACCCAAAAAGTTCGTGACATGTTGGCCGCGAGCGAGGCCACCAACCGGCAAGCCTTCATGCAGAACAAACGGCTGGTCGCCGCGACCCCGGGGAGAATCGTCACCGATCCCCTGTTCAAACGCATTCGCTTCGACGTCTTGATCGCCGAACATGCCCCTCAGGTTCCGGCCCCGTTCTTACTCGGCGTCGCCGGGCTCATTCGAGAGCAGATCATCATCGCCGGAGACACGCAAGACCTTCAAGGCCCCAACCGGCTGTGGCGCCAACAACACCCGGAACTTCTTTCCACACCCTCTTCCCCTCTGTCATCCCCGATCCCCGATTAAAAATGTCGAGGACAGGCTCTGATCGGGGATCCAGTGTCGTTGTCTCTTGTCTTTGTTTTTTGTCTGTCATCCTCGACATTTTTAATCGAGGATCCAGAGGTTCTTCTCTTTCTCCTTTAAAACCCACGGCTCTCAAGCCCACGCTGGCCTCGCGTCGCGTCCCGGCCTTTCGGGATGGTGCTGACCGTCGTGTGCGTTTCACTCCATTCACCGGCACTGAGCGCAAATCCCACTCCCACGTCACGGAACCGTTGATTGTCGCGTGAAAAGACGAACATCGGCGAATGACCATCGAGAGCGCGGATGGAGTCCGGGGGAATAAGGGGCATTGCACGAGTCGTGCAAATCGTCTTAATCCGTTCACCGCCATACGGGGGAGAAGTCGGTAGCGTGAATTGATCAGCCGGACCCGGGATCGAGACCCAGCCCTCGTTTGCGCGAACGAAAGTCTGCCGGAGATCCCGTCGATAGGTATTCGGAAGAAGCACGGCTCCTGTCCCGGATACGTCGATGGTGAACACCCGGAGGTAACAATCCCGTTCAGTCTTGAAGAAAAAGACGGCGTGTTCGTTATCCTGATAAACCGATTGTTGGGGCTTGATCCACGTCCGAAATTCCTGCTCCGGGTTGTGAGAGTGCCAGAAGGCCTCGACCCATTCATCGTGCGTCGCGAAATCCGAATATTTGGGAAGCAAGGACAAGGCATGCGTGGAAGAAGTCAAAGATAGAAAGTCCTTCCTGGGCACGGCCGCCCTGGGAATCGTCGTTTCACTCGCGCTTTCCAGACCGTGATCGGTCAGTCGGGTCAGCGTGGCTTTGACCAAGAGGTTGCCGCGATACAGTTCATAGACCCCGGACACTTCCACCTCCGCATCGTGGGCAATGGAGGGGTTCCCCGAAGTCGGAAGCTCCAGGACGTGGAGTTGATCGGTCAACGCGAGTCCGGCTTTCAACGCTTCTTCAATCCGGGCACTCAACGGATGAGGCTCGCGGGACTCACGCTCAACAAAACCGCGAACGATCGCGGGTTTCCCCACGGAACTATCGATCTTTCGGACCAAATCGCACGCCAACGCATACAGCGGACTATCAAAGGGATTATGCGACGAACAAGGAAAAGGCGTGCCAATCCGAAAGCGAAGGACTTGCGCGTCCGCGTGTTTGCGAAACAGTTCGTGAACCGATGAAGGAAGACCCAAATCAAGGTCGGCGACATGCAAGCGGGCGGTAATGACAGCCTCCGTGTCAGCCGCGTTCCCGGCCGGTTCAACGCGATGCACCCTGGCACGAGCGTAGCCTTCGTGGTCGGTCGAGTCGAGGGGAGGATCAACCTCGCCCTCGCCCCGGTCAAACGCAAACCGTACCGGAACCCCCGGGACCGGCACGTCCTTTCCCCCCAGGCCCGCCACAAGCCGGACCTTCAGGGGATCTTCCAAAGAGCGATCAAAGACCGCTTGTTGCTTGTTCCCTTTGACCATCAAAAGTTCCACTCGAAATGAACGGACCAACGATTCATAATTCTGCTTGGCAGTCATCACGTCGCCTTGACGCAGTAGCCCGGGTTCTCGTTTGCCCGTCAGTCGCGGTAGCCGTTTTGTAATCTGGTTCGCGGTTTCCAGGGCAACAGCCAACCGATACTGCGCCGACAGCAGCGCAAACGCGTCCTTATGTTGTTTATTCTTACCGCCAATGAACGTCCGTAGCGTTTCCGCTTCAGCATCAAGCCCTCGTAAGTCCGAACGCCAGGCATTCTCCGCTTCGGCGCGATTCAACCGGGCACGGGCATACCACTGGTTGCCACATTTCCCGACGTTCGGAATGGAGAACCCCGTCAGTGAAAGGTTCACGCGTTCCACGATCGTCGATTTCACGGCATACTCGAATCCCTTAGCGGAGGTTTCCCGTGTCTGAATCGTGTCCGTACCGGAGATGCCCACTTCGATGGATTTGGCGATGTCCAACCGGGCCTGCGCTTCAGCCGATTCCCGGCTTTCCGCCGGTCCTCCGATACCGCCGAGAAAACGAGAAGCGTCCCCGCGTTGCCACCATACCGGAGGGCAGTCTCCCTCAGACAGGCTTGCAACGGGGACTTCTGCCTGTGGAACGTCTTGGGTTTTCTGAAGGGCAGACCCTGACCCTTCCTGCGACGGCAACAACGGCTTCCCCTCCATCTCACGAATCAACCGATCCATGGATTGCCTGGGGGATGGCCGAGGCATGGCTGCACCCGAAGAAGTGGCTTGGGAACGTTGGCTTGCCTGCCGCGCTTCAGACAGCGATGAGCCGTCATCGACTCGCGGTGCCGGTCCGGTCGCACACCCTCCCCAAAATAAAACCGCCACGGCCACAAGCTGCACCAGAGGGTAAACACGCACGGTCTTCATGAACCTAGCTGCCCTGCGTGTTTTCGACGTTCCATGCAGGCTTTCACCAACCTCTTTACCGTTTATCCTATTCAAACTCCACGAATCACCTATTTGGAATTGTCCAGAATAGTTGACAACAAATTGAAGACCCAAATTAAGCCTACTCAGCTATGTCGATGGTTTGCACTCGTACTTTCTTAGCCATGAGTAACTCCGTTAATTCGAGCAACCATCTCACCGATAATAAAAATTCCCATCCCAAATAATCTCAAGGCTTCTTCTATGGTCATATTCTCGTCTGGGTGACAGACGGGATTTCGACAGACATTTTTGATCTCATCAAGCTGTGCGACAATGAACTGATCTGCGTTAGCCTTCTTTAAGGCTTCAATGTACGATCCCCACGTTTGAACAATCTTTTTCTTTTTGTCGTTCTCTTCTTCGGCTTCCATGTTGACTTGTTCAATGGTCTTTCCCGTCAGGTGTGCATAGTAGGCTTTCATCACGTCTTCAATGGCGCGCATCATATGAAAGACGCTGGCCGTTCCTAGGTCGAAGGCGAGACAGCGCCCCGAGTCTTTGATGTCGAGTAGGCATTGCGCAGAAAGTCGGTTTCTGATTTCCTCAGGGAGATGATGGTGTGCTCTATCATTCAAATCCTCAGGGTGAAACAATCCCTTTGAAGATGCCAGAAAAATGGGCAGGGTGGGGACATGATAGGTCAAGACCGTTTTCAGGTCATGGATTTTTTCGGAGAGTAGCCTGAGGTCCATGTGTGTTACCGTACCCTCAGGATCGGGGTTCTGCTCAATACAGTCTAGCGCCGTTTCCACGTCTATCGCGGCCTTCTCGACAATTGAGGGAAATGGGTTGTTCGGAAATTTACACGTGATCCAATAGATGGGACCCTTGAGTGAGCCAAAATAGCCTTTGATCTTGCTCAAGGGCACCGGGTCCTGAAGCTTCAGGAGGTCGTCGATTAGGGCATCGGTGTGGGTGAGGTACGACCCGATCAAGTAGAAGGTATGACAATTGATTCGCTGAATTTCTTTATTCTCCCTAAAATATGCCGCTCAATATAGTAGGAAACCATTTTAGCAGATTGATGTAAATTAATTGCTGTAAGCCTCCATCGCAGTCTCTCCGCTGTCAAGATGTGAATCATCATCGGAGACCACGTGTCCAGCGAAAAGACACCGTCAACTATTCGCAATAATTCCCGAAGCAGGCACGATTTAATTAAGCGTCCGGGCCACACGGAAGCCGCTAAAGTAGTTGCGATTTCTAGAACCGCCCCAGCTGCGACTAGCCGAGCGAAGGTGCTTCGGACCGCTGACCCAGGCGCCGCCGCGCAACACGCGCCTTGAACAGGCTCCGTTCTCCCACGCGCTCCCATCACTGGGAGCCCCTCTGTAACTCTCGTGCCTGCAATCCGCTACCCACTCGAACACGTTCCCTAGCACATCATGCAATCCAAACGCATTCGGCGTGTACTTGCCCACCGGAGATGTGTAAACGTAGCCATCGTGACACCCGACAGGAGTCCTCCCCGAGAACGCTGCCTCATCTATCCCATTCACATATTGACACTGTTCCGACTCCCCAGGCCCCCAATACCGCGCCGTCCGCGTCCCCGCCCGCGCCACATATTCCCACTCTGCCTCGCTCAACAGCCGATACCCCTGTCCTGTCTCCTGCGACAGCCACCGCACGTACGCCTGCGCGTCTTCCCAACTCACACACACCACCGGATGCTGATCGGTTTGTGCAAACCCCGGATCGCGCCAATGGCGGCCCTGGCGCTCTTCCAACTCACCCTCGACAGTGAAACAGGAGTTTCCCGTTGAATACCCCGTTGCATCTACAAAACTCCCAAATTCCCCTCGCGTGACCTCGTATATTCCCACTGCGAACGACTGCTCCAGTGTCACCCGATGCACCGGGCCTTCATTCTCGTTCCGTCCAGCCTCCGATGCCTGTGAGCCCATCTCATAGCGCCCCACGGGCACCACGACCATCTCCGGGCATGTCGGGCAATTGCGGAAGCGCTGTCCTGGCTGTCGCTTCAGATCAATCAGGGGCCGCACCGGAAACGTTTCTCCTACGGCCCGGGCAACACGGAACCCGTTGTCGTCGTAACGACTTCCAGCGACGCCCATGATGCGGGTGGCCGAGCGGATGACCAAAGGGTCGTTGCCCCAGGCACCGCCGCGCAACACGCGACGACTACAGTCCCCCCTCACCCAGGCGATCCCATCAGTCGGCGCCCCCCGGTAACTCTCATTCCAACAATCCGCTACCCACTCCCACACGTTTCCATGCACGTCGTAAAGCCCAAACGCATTTGGTGAAAACAGGCCAACCGGCACGGTCCTCTCCCTGAATACTCCCTGACGACCGGAGCCGTACGCATAATTTCCATCGTAGTTCGCTTGCTTCGTCGAGATCGTCGCACCCGTATGAAACGGCGTCGTTGTCCCCGCCCGCGCCACGTACTCCCACTCCGCCTCGCTCAACAGCCGGTACGCTTGCCCCGTCTCCTGTGACAGCCACCGCACGTACGCCTGCGCGTCTTCCCAACTCACACACACCACCGGATGCTGATCGGTTTGTGCAAACCCCGGATCGCGCCAAAGACGACCGGAACGCTCCTCGAATTTGCCACTTTCATACGCCAAGCAGGCATCCCCCGTCGAATACCCTGTCGCCTCTACAAATCTCCCAAACTCCGCCCGCGTGACCTCGTACATCCCTACCGCGAATGGGTCAGCGATTGTCACCCGATGTACCGGGCCTTCCAAATCGAAACGACCCTCCTCCGATGCTGGGGAACCCATTTCGTAACTCCCCGCCGGCACCACGACCATCTCCGGGCACGTGGGGCAATCGCGGAAGCGCTGCCCTGGCTGTCTCTCCGGAACAATCCCTGGCCGCACTGGAAACATTCCCCCAACTGCTCTAGCCAGCACCGCTGTCTCCACGCCCCGCAAGTCCGCGTTCTGCACTCGGCCGAATGTCCGCCGGGCCGCCCGGGTCATGTGGCGATCCAGATAGGCCTTCGCCTCGGCTGCGGTCACTTGGCCGTCCGCGTCAGCGTCGCCCCCGCCATAGAGCGCATCCAGCAGATGATGCGTGAACAGCCCATGCTTCGCGGTCTTGTCCCACGAGGCGACCTCCTTGCCGGACGCCGCGGTCAGGATCGTCAGTTTGTCCAGGCCCGATGACTCTCTTAGCGGGGCCACGCGAATCGCGCTCGTGGCCCCGATCAGCCGCCCGCCTCCGCTGTCCCCTGAAAAACAGGCGTCAAGAAACACATGGACCGACCGCACCGCCTTCTGCTCCTTCAACTTGACCAGGTTGTCGTACAGCACGTCGATCGGATAGCCGTTGAGTTCCGCAGTATCCGGGTGCGCATTGACCGGTAACAAATATCCCCGTTTATCATTCAAGCCCGGAATTCCGTGGCCCGAGTAAAAGACCACCACGTCCGAGTTGCCATCCTGATGCAGACGCCGCCAGAGTTCACTTCCCGTCAGGTTGTCCCTGTTGCCGAAGATCCGTTCCAGAGTGGCTTTATCCGCGTCTTTCTCGTGAATCACGTTCTCCGGGTCGAAGCCCAACACGTCCACCACATAGCGCCGGAAAGCCTCGGCGTCGCGGTGCGCGTACGTCACCTGCGGCACGTCGTATTTGTAGGCCCGATTGCCGATGATCAGCGCCACGCCGTCCGGGTTCCGAAACGCCGCCCCCGTCTCTCCAGTCAGGAGCCCCGACAGCAACACCGCCGCAACGACCGCGCCGTTCCTCACTACTGTTCGCCTCACGTCGCTCCTTCCTTCTCTCTGTTGCACTGCCTTCTCATGGTAATTATGTCGTAAAATCTGCAAGACGAATTAAGAATCGCTGTTCCCGTCTATGGGCTCCATAGACTGTATGCGAAACCTTCCATAATTGAAATGTGGTGTCCCCTCCCCAATGCCTCGATATTCACCAGCATGTTCCAAGCATTTATAGATGTACAGACCGTGAAATGGTTCTTTAATTCTGAGAATAAACGAACATGTCCATTCCCCATTTTCGGTTCGATATTCACACTGTTCAACGACGACTGCTGTTCCGTTTCTAAAAGACTCTTGATGCTCGGTAAAGAGCGCGCACCAACTACTACAAATTGCGTTCTCGATTTCACGATTCAAATAGGCCTCATCATCTTCTAACCTCAGACGAATCTCATTGCAGCCTCGCAAACACACCTTAAAACCTGAGTGATTGTTGAACTTTCGACGTAACTCTTCGTAGAACGATTTTTGCAATGCAATCATATCGTCTTTCCTTTCTGTCGAAGACAGATGTCAACGATCGTTCAGGCTTACGGATTTTGCTGCCTAATCCCCCAAAAACTAATCAAGCGTCCTGGCCACACGGAAGCCTATGGTGATGTAACTGCTGTTCTGCTGGGTAATCGTCCATACCGGAGTCGATGCTCTGTTTTTCTCTGATATTTGTGGGATGGGGACGTCAGCGATCTTGGCTTGCACCAAACCCTCGGCCATGCTCCTAAGCTTCAGAAGTGTCGGATCAGATTTGTCAACGCTGCTACCCATGAATTCGGCATCAAATTCCGCACGGGTCATTTTGTGGCTGTAGAACGTATACAGGTCATCGCCCATACGCTTTAGGAACTTCGGATCTTGCAGGAGTTTGTCGTCGACAATTTGATTGAATTGCTCATAGGGGACGTTGGCGAACTTGTCCCGGTAGGCGTCGTAGAACTCTTGCTTGAATTTTGGTGTAGCAGTGAGTTTCGACACCTCCATCTCTTCAGCCATCTGCCCAAAGACAGACGGGTCTTTCCGTGAATCCCGCTCAACAAAATCAGCGAACTCATCGTAGGCAAGATGTGAAAACTTCTCATCGTGGAAGGTGTCGTAATAGCGTTGAAGGAATTGTTCCTTGGTTGCTGAGCCGATGTCGCTATACTCGTGGGTGGTCGCTGCATCGCGCACGTCGGATCTGATGCTTAGCGCCTCTCCACTCCAGGAGCCGCCCCGTGTCACGCGTCGCAAAACCACAACGTCCTGATTAAAGAAGTGACCGTTGTAATAGCGTATAGCGCGATCCGGATTAACGAAGTTACCGTTGTAATAGCGTAGAGCGCGAACTCTACAATCTATGAGGTCGTCAGTGAAATCAGCGAAGCCAGCGGTACACTCCTTAGCTTTCCGTTCGTGCTCCAGTCGTATGCGTTTCAGATCTTTCCGTTTCCACTCGAAAATCCGCTTCCGTTTCACGCTCTCCAAACAGTCTCCGCTCTCCCACGAACGCCCATCAACCGATGCGCCGTGGTAATTGGTATGCCAACAATCCTGTACCCACTCACTCACGTTTCCCAGCACGTCGTGCAACCCAAACGCATTCGCTCCATACACGCCCACAGGACTCGTCCACGCATAGCCGTCATCGCAGTCGACGGCCTGCCTCTCATAATGCCAGTCAAATTTGCCGGGATTCTCCATGCCTTTCCTAACTTGCTTCACGGTCTCAGCAAATTCCTTATGGTCATCATTAAGCTGCTTTCTTCCCGCATCACTTCTCAGCAGCGCGGCATCTACTCCATTCGCAAACCGACACTGATCCGACATCCCTTGCCCCCAATATCGCGCGGTGCGCGTCCCCGCCCGTGCCACGTACTCCCACTCCGCCTCGCTCAACAGACGGTATGCCTGCCCCGTCTCCTGCGACAGCCACCGTACGTATGCCTGCGCGTCTTTCCAACTCACACACACCACCGGATGCTGATCCGTTTGTGGAAACCCGGGATCGTGCCAACTGCAGGTTTTTCCCATCGAATACCCTGTCGCTTCTACAAACCGCCTAAATTCCCCTCGCGTGACCTCGTACACCCCCACGGCCAACGGCTGGGCTATCGTCACTCGATGCACCGGGTGCGCATTCGACTCGTGCTTCCCAGTAAGGTACACGCCGTCAACCGACCCCATCTCATAGCTTCCCGCCGGTACCACGACCATCTCCGGACACGTCGGGCAATCGCGGAAGCGCTCTCCCACCTGTCGCGCTGGGCCAATCAGCGGCCGCGCCGGAAATAGTCCCCCCATCGCGCGGGCCAGCACCGCTGTCTCCACGCCCCGCAATTCCGCGTTCTGGACCCGGCCGTATAGCCGCCGGGCCGCCCGGGTCATGTGGCGATCCAGATAGGCCTTCGTCTCCGTCGCCGTCACTTGCCCGTCCGCGTTATCGTCGGCCCCGCCATAGAGCGCATCCAGCAGATGATTCGTGAACAGCCCATGCTTCGCGGTCTTGTCCCACGAGGCGACCTCCTTGCCGGACGCCGCGGTCAGGATCGTCAGTGAGGCTAACCCTTGCAACTCTTTTAGCGGGGCCACGCGAATCGCGCTCGTGGCCCCGATCAGCCGCCCGCCTCCGCTGTCCCCTGAAAAACAGGCATCAAGAAATACGTGGACTGACCGTACTTCCCGCTTGTCCTTCAGCTTGACCAGGTTGTCGTACAGCACATCGATCGGATAGCCGTTGAGTTCCGCAGTGTCCGGGTGCGCGTTTACCGGCAGCAAGTAGCCCCGCTTGTCGTTCAAGCCCGGAATCCCGTGGCCCGAGTAAAAGACCACCACGTCTGAGTTGCCATTCTGATGCAGACGCCGCCAGAGTTCACTCCCCTTCAGGCTGTCCCTGTTGCCGAAGACCCGTTCCAGGGTGGCCTTATCCGCGTCTTTCTCGTGAATCACGTTCTCCGGGTCGAAGCCCAGCACATCGATCACATAGTGCCAGAAAGCCTCGGCGTCACGGTGCGCGTACGTCACCTGCGGCACCTCGTACTGGTAGGCTCGATTGCCGATGATCACTGCCACGCCGTCCGGGTTCAGAAATGCCGCCCCCGTTTCTCCAGTCAGGAGCCCCGACAGCAGCACCATGCCGATGAGCACGGCATTCCTCACCATTGCTCGCCTCATGTCGCTTCTCTTTCCGTCACGTGCTCCCTGCATATCCACTACCCGCGTGTAGGATACCCCTTACTGATATCACCCCTGTATGTGTTCAGTTATTCGTGGACAATTTCCCCCTCACCCCAACCCTCTCCCTCAAGGGGCGAGGGAGCTTGACCCCAACGCCGCTTTCGCATTCCCGTTTTTCTCTTTTTGTCATCCTCGCGTTTTTTAGGGGTTGGCTTCTCCAAGGGCACCCTCGAATCGGCGGCGGATCAGCGTCTCCACGGCTGGCAGATAGCGCTCCGGCAGATTTTTGAACCGGCGGCGGCATTCGGCCTGGGCGGACTCGGTACCGGCATGACGAGCCACGACCTTCATCAGATTGTCGGCGTATTCTTCCACTTTGACTTCCACGACCCGGGTCAAGGCCTGCGTGCCGGCCAGGGCCGCGGCCGCGGCTCTCCGATCGCCGTCATGCTCGACCAACGCGGCGAAACACATCCCCTTGAGCCGTTGGGTCACCGTGCTGCGATCCCAACTCAGGGCCTGCGCAGTGGCTTGCATGTCGAAGGCGTGACGGCGAAGAGCGAGGAGCACGGCCGTGTCCCCTTGCACGTCAAACGCCTGCGTGGACTCTATCCCACTGCCCACCCAGGTCTCTTCGGACTCCCGGTCCAATTGAAGATCGTCTTCGGTGATGATTTTCCCCTCGGCCAAGACGACGGCTCGCTCCAGACAACTTTTGAGTTCACGGATATTCCCCGGCCACGCCCACCGGGCCAAGTGCCGGAGAGCGCCTTGTGACAGGACCACCTCAGGCCGCTCCAGCTTTGCCGCCGCCTCTTGCACAAAGCGGTCGGCCAACACCGCGATATCCTCCCGACGTTCCCGCAACGGTGGAAGCCGAAATTCAATACCGCGCAGCCGAAAGTACAGATCTTTCCGGAACCACCCCTCGGCCACACCCTGACGGAGTTCCCGGTTGGTGGCCGCGATAATCCGAACGTCTACGCGGACCGATTCCGTCCCGCCTACGCGTTGAAACGTCTGTTCCTGCAACACCCTGAGCAGTTTGACCTGGAGCGCGGGCGTCAGTTCTCCAATTTCATCCAAGAACAGCGTGCCTCCGTCGGCTTGCTCAAACAATCCTTTTCGTTCCCGGTCGGCTCCCGTGAACGCCCCTCGCACATGCCCGAACAATTCGCTCTCCACCAGGTCGGGTGCCAACGCCGCGACGTTCACCGCAAGAAACGGCTTGCTTGCGCGTGGGCTCAAGCGATGCGCCGCATGGGCAAGCACTTCTTTTCCTGTACCGGTTTCCCCCAAGAGGAGCACGGGGGTCAACGTTCTTGCGACTTTTTTCAAATCCCGCAGGACGTACAAGATCCGCACGTCTCTGGTGATCAGCCCCAAAAATTCAGCTTCCTGCTGAAGGGCTTTCATTTCTTCCGACGACGGCGGCGAAGCGGAAACCGTCCCAGCCGTCACCTGCGCCAGTCGCGTTTCCAACTCACGGATGTGACGCCGCGCGGAATCGGCGCACGTCTGGGCCACAGTCAACTCAGTTTGCAGCGCTTCGATCCGTTGGGCGGCTTCCTGGTGTTGCTCTGCGGCCACACCGGCCTCAGCCTTCAACGTCTCCAACTCTTCCAACGTATGTTCAGCGACGCATTCATGATGTGCCAGGGACCGGCGCGTCTCACTTAACTCGCGTTCCGACTCCAAGACAGCCGATTCCAGGCGTTCGACCCGGCGCGTCGCGGTCCTGGTCGTCCACCCCAAAGCACCGCCTGCGGCCAGCACCAGAGCACTCACCGGACCCAGCAGCGGGAGCACCACGTGTCCATATGTGAGAACGGCGAACGTCAGCCCCACGTATCCTACGGCCAGCCCGGCTACGGTAACTGCCCCCAGCCACCCTTGAAATGTCAGGATCAGCCAGGCTGCCGCACAGGCTACCACCATACCGAGCAGACTCGCCACGGCAGTTGAGACCGAATGAAACGGGTTTTCTTGAAGAAGGGTATTCACCATATTCGCATGGACAAACCCACCCGGCGCTCCATGTTCCAAAGGCGTCTGACGCTTGTCCGACGCTAAGCCCGCGTGAAGAATGAGCACCATCTTCCCTTCGACGTGTCTGCTCAATTCGTCCAGCCGTTCCTCTTCAATCGCATCCCGGATATCTTTAAAAGAAAAATATGAAAAAGGCCCATCGGTCCAGCGGCCGGCATAGTGGATCAGGAGCCTGCCTTGGTCATCGATAGGCACGGCCAGATCGTGCACCCTTTGGTCCGGCCAAGTCGCTTGGCGCAAGACCAGCTTGTCTCCGGGGATGATTACAACGTCCTCGGGGGCAACGTCCAAATAGGCTGCAACCATGGCCAACCCAAAGGCGGGAAGCGCATGGCCTCCAGTGTTGACCGCAACCGGTACCCGGCGAAACACCCCATCGTCGTCAGAGAATGTGCCGATATGACCGAGTCCAACCGCCTCTTTGAGCAGTGCCGGCATTGTCCCGTTCAGCGGGTGTACGGCAGGCAACGCCTGAAGCACCTCGGCAGAGACCTTCAGGGCAACGCGAGACATCGCCTGCTCAAGAACCGGTGGCAGTCCGGATTCGCGTGATCCCGACACGCGTGATGAAGGACTGGAGGGGATCACCGGAAACGGATAAATAAGATTGCCGGCGGCGTGCGTAACGGCCACCAGCATATGGTCGCTTTCGACCCCGCCGCGTTCGGGCGGACTCTCCCCGGCAAAGTGAAAGTCCAGGGCGATCACCTTCGCCCCCGCTCGCCCCAACCCTTCGATCACACGGGCAAACACGGCACGATCCCACATGCCTTGGCCCAGGGCCTCATCGCTTTTGGCATCGCGCCCTATGAGCACGAGCCCCGGATGGGTCGGCCCCTGGCTTTGCCAACGAAGTCGCCAATCATACGTGGTCTGCTCCAACGATCGAACCAGATCAGGGAAGGCCCATCCCAATGCGGCGATCAACAAGGATGCGCTAATTCCTGCTATGCCGGCTTTCAGGAGTTTTGATCGCACGAGTTATCCGCCTTCGTCGCCGTATTGCCAATTCTTCCGTTCCGGCGCCTGCGTTCCGCCTTCACCCGTCATCGTTGTTTTTCTTTTTTTAACACGTTTCTTCGGACTCGAATTTGGCTCCCGGCGCCCCGAGCATATCCGGTGGGGGGGCAGGGCGAAGATGGTTCGAGGGGTTGCCCGATCGGGGTCAGCCCTTCGACGTGCTTTGCCAATTGTTCCACTTTGTTCTCCAACTCGGTTCTTCGAGTCGACGGGCTTGCCCGCATCTTGCCCACCTCCCGGTCCAATTCATCAAACCCCGACCGGGACCGTCGCCGTGTGGCTTCCATCAACTGCGCTTGTAATTCTTGAGCTTCTCTGTATAAGGCTTCGATATGTTCCAGCCGTACTTCATACTCCGCTCTGGTGACCATCCCGGCATTGTACCTGTTGCACAGTTCCACGTATCGGGCAATGGTCCCCTGAACGACTTTTTCCCAGGCGACGCCGGCACGATAGGTAACGCCCATTTCCGGTCCAACGTTGAAGAAGAAATTTCCGGCCTTCAGAGCCAACGTGAGATCGAGGGTCTGCGTCTCGTACACACCGCAGTCCAGTGGATATTCCGGTGGTTCTCCCATTCGTTCCGTCTTCTGCACCCTAGCCGGACGCCTTGTCTCCGTTCGGGTGGAGGTATCAGCAAGTGGTGCCCGCCCCGTTCCGGGACGGCTTGGCGACGCGCTCCTCGCCTGTTCCGCAGATCCGGCTCCATCGCGGTCCCGTTTCTCACGAATATGTTTCCGCATTTCACGCCCCATGTCGTCCAGGTCCTGTGCCGTCTGCGCCATCCACCGGTCGATTTGGTGGAACTGGTATGGCCGTTCGGGAGGAAGAGCCGGCGTGGCCTTGGGTGGCTCGTCCGTTGTGACGGTGCCGGCGACGTTCCCACTCGCTTGCCGTCCTGTCTGGGATTTTCCGAACGTGACCCCTTCTTGGGCCATCCACTTCAGGGCGACGTTCGATTGAAGCGAAAAATTGATGTCCGTAATGGTCAACCCATCTTTTGCTCGTCGGGCGATCGCGCTGTTCACCCCAATTTGTCGACCTTCTTTATTGATGAGCGGTCCGCCGGAATTGCCCCTGTTCATGCTGGCTTCGGTCTGGAACATATGTTTGCCCAGGACGTCTCCGTAATCTGCTCGAAACGCGCTGATGACGCCGGTGGTCAGGGTCCAGAGTCCGCCCTGCTCAGGATGGCCGATGGCCACCACCTCTGCTCCTATTTTGACGTGATCCGAATCGCCTAACTGTAACACGGGCACGGCGGGAAGCGGCTTCGTCACTTTTAGCAGAGCTAGGTCCAGTTTTCGATTAAACGCTTGCACCTCGGCGGGGAATCGATTCTGTAAATCCTCGTCGAAATTGCCGGTGACGCGATCCGGCTTCAAGGCCACCCATAGATGGTCGTGCGGGGAACCGGTTGCATTGTCGAGCACCACGTGGGCATTCGTCAGGACCAATCCATCGGATCGAACAATCGACCCACTCCCGACCATCCCCATCGTTCCGGAGCTTCCGTACACGAAAACCACTCCCGGAGCCGTCACCGCATACAGTTGTTCGTGCGTGAGGTCCGTCGCATGCCCCAGGTGCATCGGCCACAGCACGACCACGGTGATGATCAGCTTGATCATGATCCGGAATCCCCTCTTCCCTGAATGGCTGTCCTTGTGGCTGTAGATGCTTTCTTAGGGCCATTTTCCTCTTTCCTTTTCTTGTCGGCTGTTGAGCCCTGTCGTCGCCCCAAAAATCTTGTCCCCGCCGTTGTTAAAGGGAATCCACTTCTCTGTCTTCCTCACTTTCATAACACTTCAAAGAGGAACTCTCGGACGCTGACGGCTCCCGTGATATCCGCCAACGCGATCCGTACCCGGTGTGCCCCCAAGGGAATATTGGCTTCTTTGAGTTGGATGCCGTGTTCCGTCGTATACTCCACCACTCGATCGGTAATATCAATGTTGATGAACTTGACCAACTCCACTTCCAACGTACGTAAATCAACGGGGTGACTTCGGGGGACAAATTTCACCACGATTTCCATGGGTGAATTTTGAGGAACGCCCATTCGGGGTTTTTCCACTTGAATGATCGGCCCAACCTCCACGTCTTCCCGTCCAATGGCGAAATGCTCTCCACCCTGGAGCGGATCAGCTTGGGCGGCCGGAGCCATGGCGGCTTCTTCGGGCGTGATGAACCAGTTCTTCGCATCCGCCGCGGGACCGGACGCGATCAGTACAAAGCTCAGGGCGAGTGCCGCCATGAGGACTCGGCGGCGGGTCGGCGTTTGTTTGTTCATGATGTCCTCCGCCCTCTTACTGCTTCTTTAATTCCTTGTTGAGTTCTTCATGAGCTTTTCGGGCATTTTTTCTGATGAATTCTCGCATCGTGGCGTCCAACTCCTTGAACTGCTCCGTTGTCGCTCCATACTTTTGCATGGCCTCCAGAAATTCTTCCAAATCCAATCGCACCAACGCGTAGGACTCATTGCGACCCGGGTGTTCCCAATAGTCGATAATTTGGGTTCCCACGAGGGTCGCATCCGTCACTTGCTTCATGACGTCTTCTACGTGCTGCTCGACGCTGGCTCGTTCCATATCCCCGGCAGTGGTCTCTGCCAGATACTGTTTATTGAGTCCCGCGACGTACACTTGAAAGTTCTCGGCCAGAAACCGGCGGGCTGCTGCCTCCGCCGACCGGCGCCGCAATGCGGGATTTTGAATCCCGGCAGCGTTTCCGACTCCATAGAAGACGTACTTTTCTCCGTTAAAGGCGGCGCCACCCTTCGTGATCCACTCCGGCCCACCAACGTCTTGTATGGGCTCGGCCCTTCTGGTCCCGCCCATGTCCCCTTGATCCGATGATATGCATCCGGAAAATCCTCCCAGGATCAGGACCAGTGCCACGCCTAGTTTCGTTAGTCGATTGTTTCGATCTCTCATGGTTCTTCTCCTTGTTAATGAAAGTCCTGCTGGAAGCGCTTATCTGGCAATGTTCATAGAGCAGCATTCATGCCAAAACGCATTGCGACTGTATGGCAGTGTTCTTTCTTATATATATTCAACAGTTACGTTCTTCTTCAACGCTACGAGCGAGGTTCAGTTTCCCGATGATGTCCCACGTCATGCGGGGATATCCCCGCATGGCAGGATTCTCGACAGTGGTGTACACCCTCCGGGAGACCTTTGTAAAACCGTTCCAGTGTCGTTCTCTTCACGGACGAAGAAAAAGCAAAAACCCTGGATCCCCGATGAAAGATGTCGGGGAGGACAGATAGGAGAGAGATACCCCATTTTCATCGCTTGGGGTGCAGACGGCAAGCCTGCATCAGGGATTCCTGTACGTGTAAGCGGGAAGCCAGCCAGTAGGTTGGATTAGCGTAGCGTAATCCAACAATTCTGTGCCTGGTGGGTATCCTGAACAAAGTGAGAGTTGTCGGGTTACGTTTGGCTAACCCGCCTACACCGCTCAGATTCGGGAGTCCGTTTCCGTATCATAATGTATTAAACGGGAACCAATAAGGCTTGACGGGCCTTGACTTCAATCCGCCCGCACAGCAGAATGGAGACACCATGAGCACCCTCGCATTGGACACGCACAAAGCCGTCAAGACGCTCAGGGAAGCCGGGTTTGAAGAGGCCCAAGCCGAGGCCATGGTCACCACGTTCGGCAACGCCATGAGTGAAAACGTAGCGACGAAAGCTGACATTGGCGAACTGAAAGCCTACATTGCCGAGATGAAAGCCGATGTTGACGCGTTGAAAGCTGACGTTGCCACGCTAAAAACCGACATGCTGGCACTTGAGCAACGCCTAACGGTTCGGCTCTACACAACTATCTTGACGGGCATCGGCCTCATGGTCGCGGCGAACGGCATTATGCTGGCAGCCTTCAAGCTGTTCTGAGAGCTGCCATGCCGACACGCCCCCGAATGCCTTGACCGGCAATAGTCTGTGGGGTCGAATCCCACCCTCTCCGCCACCCCCGATGCCTCCACCCGAACAGAGACAAGGTGTCCGATTTGCCCTGTCTTTCTCCCGCAATTGAGATGCCCGACGCGTACCACCTCCCGAGGACTGACGAAAACCATTATGCAGCCTACTGATCGACAAAGTACACCCTCAACCCCCGTGTGCATATGGGTGGCCCATTGGATGCCTTGGCTCTTGGCCCTGCTGTTGTGGCTGAGTGTTGGGCTACTCCAAGTTGAGGCGGCTGACCGTTCAATCGGCGTTGCTCCTGGTGGGCAGCCCGACAGTGTGCCGATCACGGGCGAATACTGGGCCGTGCTCATCGGCATTGATGAGTATGCCTACGCCCCTAACCTGGAGAGTGCCGTCAAGGACGTCCAGGCCGTGCGAGCTGTGCTGGAGGCGCGGTATGGCTTTCACCCTTCCCGCATCAAGCAACTGCTCAACGCGCAGGCCACGCGCAAGAATATTGAAAACACCTTGTATGCGCTGAGTCGAGAGGCTGGACCAGAAGACAGCGTGTTCATTTATTACGCGGGCCATGGGCAGTACGACCAAGCGCGGGACCATGGCTGGTGGGTGCCCACCGATGGCGAACCGCGGCAAGCCGGTACGCTGATCACGAATGCGACCATTTTGCGCTACATCAAAGGCATGCAAGCGCGCCACGTGTATCTGGTGGCGGACTCCTGTTTCAGCGGCAGCTTGTTCGGCACGCGGGCTTTACCCCCGATTACGGACCGCTGGTATGCGGAATTGTACAAAGACCGCTCACGCTGGGGGTTGACCTCGGGAGCGACGGAGCCGGTAGCGGACAGGGGGTTGGGAGGCCACAGTCCGTTTGCATACTTTCTGCTGAAGCTCTTGCGGGAAAATACCCAGCCCTACCTGGTGCCCAGCACGATTCACGAATCCCTGGCCCCGTTGGTGGCGAATAATACGAACCAAGTGCCGCGAAGCGAGCCGCTGACCCAGAGCGGGGATGAAGGAGGCCAGTTCGTGTTCCGGTTGGCGGAAACACCCAGCGAGTCCCCCACCCCACCCGTAGTGGACCTCACGCCCTATCAACAGTTGCAGCAACAGACCGAGTATAAGACGGAACTGGAAAAAGCATGGAGCATTGTCAAGAAATTTGCGACAACTCCGGGTTTTACGACGGAGCAACGGATAGAAGCTCTCAAACAATTCGAGCGGGATTTCCCGACTGCCAACCCGCACCGGAACGAGATTCAACGTCTCCTGCGTCAAGTGCAGACCGAGGGAAATGAAGCACCATTACTTCAGCGTGCTCTTAAACACCTTAAACAAGAAAAATATCAGCAAGCGATTGCGGATTTGAACGAGGCCATTCGCATCAATCCGCAAGATGCCATGGCTTATACCCTCAGAGGAAGCACCAAGTTCGCACTTGGCAGATATGAAGAAGCGGTCGCGGATCACAATGATGCCATTCGCATCAATCCACAATATGACCGTGCTTATGCCGGCAGAGGAATCGCCAAGTTCCGCCTTAGCAGATATGAGCAAGCGATTGCGGATTACAACGAAGCGATCCACATTAATCCGCAAAATGACGAGACTTACGCCCGCAGAGGAACTGCCAAGTTCCACATTGGCAGATATGAGCAAGCGATTGAGGATTTGAACGAGGCCATTCGCATCAATCCGCAAAAGGCCATGGCTTACGTCCTCAGAGGAATCGCCAAGGTCTTGCTTGAGAAGTATGAGGAAGCAATTGCGGATAGCAACGAGGCAATCCGCATGAACCCACAATCTGCCGAAGCTTATGCCCTCAGAGGAGTCGCTAACACCCTGCTGCGGAAGTATGAGGAAGCGCTTGCGGATCTGAGCGAGGCCATTCGCATCAACCCGCAAGATGACGACGCATACGCTAGGAGAGGCGATGCCAAGATCGGGCTAGGCAGGTATGAGGAGGCGCTTGCGGATCTGAATGAGGCCATTCGCATCAATCCGCAAAATGCCATGGCTTACGCCCTCAGAGGAAGTGCCAAGTCTAAGCTTAGCAGAGATGAGGAAGCGATTGCAGATAGCAACGAGGCAATCCGTCTCAACCCACGAACTGCCGACGCATACTGGGTCAGAGGAATGGCTAATAGAGAAATCGGGGAGTATGAAAAGGCACGAGCCGACTTGCAACAGGCTTTGCAATTAGCGACGGAGCAAGATAACCAAGTGTTGGCTCAGGCTGCTCGAAGATCGTTAGACGAACTACCGCCAGCCAGTGGTGCGGATTAGGGAAGCGCCGGACCGTGTTCAAGTTTTCCACGCGCATTCTACGGCCCGAGAGACTGGAAACCAAAATTATAGAGCAAGAAAAATGGATTTATTGATTACGTACGAAAGAAGACTAGCAGAACAGGTAGAGCCATGGGGCAAGCAGGCTGTTCTTATATTTCGCGGGCAAAGCAATAAAGAATGGAAGCTCGATAGCAGTGCCGACAGACGTCTGGGCAATGAATCGAATCCTCCTTCCTTGAGTGAATACTTGACTAAACTTTTAATTGAACCGGCAAGGAGTGAAGGATACGCACACCAACAAAACAAAAAACTAAACGATTTGGAATTACTGGCTAAACTGCAACACCATGGTGCGGCGACTTGTCTTATCGATTTCACCGCCAATTTTCATATCGCCTTATGGTTCGCCTGCGAGGACGATAAAAACGATGGCAATATATTTGTCGTTAATCGCGGTGATACTCAAAATTTCAAAGAAATTACTCCTGAAAGAGCAAAGGAAGGCATTACGGAATTACTTCAATCTCAACTGACCACCCAACAATCTCCTTCAAAAGTTACCCCTGAAAGAACAAAGGAAGGCATTACGGAATTACTTCAATCTCAACCGACCACCCAACAATCTCCTTCTTCGGAAAGACAACCAGAAATTTATTGCTGGAAACCGCCTGCAAATGAGAATCGGATTGTTGTACAGCATAGCTGTTTTATCTTTTCTGCCAAACCAATCAACCTAGGAATTTATCAAGAAATATTCATATCTAAAGAACACAAACAAGAGATAAGAACGCTATTGCAAAAATACTATGGGATAGACAACCAGTCCATTTTCAGAGATTTCAGTGGTTTCGCTGCCTCACAGGGACAAGATCGACCTATCACACCAATTGCTCCCACAAGTGAAGAACAGTTGCTTCGGAGTGGCAATAGACATTTTCAACAAGGGAAGTTTGACGAAGCAATTGAGGACTACGACGAAACAATCCGCATTAACCCGGAATCTGCCGACGCCTACAACAACAGAGGAGCCGCCAAGGGTGCGCTTGGCAGGCATGAGGAAGCGATCGCGGATTTTGACGAGGCGGTCCGCATCAATCCACAATATGCCAACGCCCATGAAAACAAAGGAAAGGCCAAGTCTGCTCTGGGTCAGTATCACGACGCGGTTGCCGACTATGACCAAGCAATCCGCATCAGCTCACAATTTATCGAAGCCTACTACGACAGAGGAAATGCCAAGTCTGCGCTAGGTCAGTATCACGACGCGATTACCGACTATGACCAAGCCATCCGTATCAATCCGCAATTTGCCTACGCCTACAACAACAGAGGAATCGCCAAGGATGCCCTAGGCCAGTATCACGATGCGATTGTCGACTATGACCAAGTCATCCGTATCAACCTTCAATCTGCCGACGCCTACAACAACAGAGGAATCGCCAACCGTAACCTAGGCCGGCACCTCGACGCGATTGCCGACTATGACCAAGCCATCCGTATCAATCCGCAATTTGCCTACGCCTACTACAACAGAGGAATCGCTAAGGATGCTCTTGGTTGGCACGACCAAGCCATTGCCGACTATGACCAAGCCATCCGTATCAATCCGCAATTTGCCGACGCCTACAACGGCAGGGGAAACGCCAAACGTACCCTTGGCCGGCACCCCGACGCGATTGCCGACTATGACCAAGCCATCCATATCAATCCGCAATTTGCCGAAGCCTACAATAACAGAGGAGCCACCGAGGGCGTACTCGGTAGGTATGAGGAAGCAATTGTGGATTTCAACAAGGCAATCGACATCAACCCACAATATGCTGAAGCCTACTGCAATAGAGGAATCACTCATAAAGCAATGGAGGCGTACGAAAAGGCACGTGCCGACTTGCAGCGTGCTTCTGAATTGGCAACAGATCAAGGCAACCAAGCGTTGGTCCAGGACGCTCAAAGATTACTAGGTGAACTACCCCCAGCCAGTGACGAGGATTAGGGAAGCGCCGAGCCGTCCGATAGTGCCGCTGTCGGGTTACGCGACGCCTGTCCTGCCTGTCCTGAGCGTAGTCGAAGGAAGCGTAGTCGAAGGGCTAGGTTTCCTAGAAGAGAGAAGGAAGAGAAAGACTCTGGATCCCCGATTAGAGATGTCGGGGATTGTACATGTTCAGTCATTCATTGACACGTTCCGCTGTCTCCTTCTGTGCCTCAGTGCCCCTCCTTTGTAAGGAGGGGCAAGGGGAGGTAGAAGATGTGGCAGGAACAGCGCAACCCTATGCCCCATGG
>MPMZ01000092.1 GCA_002238765.1 Nitrospira sp. bin75 | reverse complement strand
ACGGGCGAAATTTGGAAAACGAGAGGCATCTCGTTTTCCAAAGGAATCTACGAAACGCAAAGCGAGGGAGTGACGACCACATACTTGCGTTTCGGTAGTTGAGGCGGTCGACTGGTTACGTAACGGTTTGGAATTTACGGTGTGATAGGAGGCATGTCATGTCTGGCAAGAGTCGTCGAAAGCGTGGCCCTCGGCTTGGTGATCTTGATCTTTCTGATTTCAAAGCTCTTGTTCATGGTATTTCCGAGCGCACGTTGGATCATGCGGTAAAGGCGAGGGCGCCTGTTTGGTCGAGTTGTCATGTTCGTCCCTCGGGTTTGACAATTCTCATGCACCTCGAGCCTTCAGATTTGCTGCGCGAGGCGGTGGGGCTTTCCGAGGATGAGTTTGAGAAGCGCATTCGAGGGCGTCTTAATGCGCTGGTTCCGGGTTTGTGTGAGTTCGGGGATTGTTGTGAGCATTATTCGGTGTGTACTGCCTGGCCCTCTGAGATGGTGTTGGGGGGTTTGAATTGATGGTGAGCTTGAATCCGATTTGGTCGTTTCTGTTGGGTTACCCCTTCCTGAAAGTTGGCGTCAGGAAAAAGCGTGCGAAGCCCCGTAACCAGGTCAGGAGGTGATTCAGACGTCCTGGAAGTGCGGTTGATGCCGCCGGCGCTCTCGCGGCAATCCGCTGAACCTGGATCGGTCGCCAGTTCGGGTGACCCTGGGGTGAGGGTACCCCCTCGCCTTCAAGGGCTTGGGCGACTCGGTTCCAGCTCAAACCCTGAGCGCGGAGCTCATGGATCCGAGGGCCGACTGCCTGGTCGTGCTTGGCTTGGCGTTCTCGCTTGGCTCGTGTGGCCGCGCCGAGGGCTGTGGCTGAGAAGGCCGGGGATTTGGGCCGGTTGGTCATGGTGAATCCTCCGGGGAGGGCGGTGTAAATCGGATATGTAGCGGAAATGTAACAAACGCTAAACCGCAAGACAATCCATTTTTACAAGCCTTGCGACGACGCTATTGCCACTCTGGACAGCTTTACCCCTGTGACCCCCCCCCCCCAACTCCGAGGTGGTGAGGGTCAGCTCTGTAAATGGAGCTTTGGCTGTATTATTCTGTTAGTTAGTAACGCAATAATGATGTGTTTAAGAGGGAGGGTGACTGATGCCATTGACTGAGGGGGCTCGTTTGCTGGGCATACGGTCAAATATGGAGAAACGAGCATACAACGATGATCGTGTTTTGCCATCGATTGTGCTGCTTCTCAAGGCCGGGGAGTCGATATCTGGTGTTGTGCGTCGTCTCGAGGTTTTGGGTATCGAGTCACCAACAGCCGGTAATTGGTCGGTCATGCAGGTAATGCGAATCATCAAGCGTTGGTGTGAGCGTAACCAAGTGGAGCTGCGTTGTGAATGTGGCTGCGGTCGTAATTCGTACAAGCGCTTCGTGGCTGCCTACGAGGGAGCGAGGCAATGACAACCGAATTGTATGCGATGGTCGTCATAGGGTTAGCGATCGTCGGCTTGAACTGGCGTATGTATGCGGCTCTTCGTGAGGATGTGAGGGTACTGCATGTGGATATGACGGGAGTCAAGGAACGCCTGTCAGCGTTGGAAGCGACCGTGGGCTTGATCGTCCAGGGCTTGCATATCGAAGTCAAAAGCAAGGGGTGAGGGTCAATATCGTGCCAATGGCTTTCCGGGTAAAATGGCACAGAATGCAGAAACGCCCTGGCCAACGATGACCAGGGCGCAACGAAACCTTTCAAGCGTTAGCGGCGCAAGATGAAAGGATAATCTATGTTAGATACATCGGAACCCGCTCGCAATACCACTGCCTCCGAAAATCCATCTCCCGGCCAGACTTTCTACGAACTCTTGGAACACCGTCCCGGCGCTTGGCCTCATATACATGAAGCCGCTCGATTGCAGGTGGCCATACACGCATGGATTCTGCTGTCAGCTCATGACTTCGCCGCGCCCGACGATTCGCACGTGATGGACGTCTTGGCGTTGGCCTGGCAGGACCCGGCGTGCCGCTCGTGGATGCAGAGTCAGCAGGAACTCTGGGCGAGAGATCGCCGCGCCGACTTCGCCAACCGCCTTGAGGCACTGGCGGCGGCCGTCGAGGGCCTACCCCGCCTTGTCAGTGTTATCGGCCTGGACACAACCCCTCCTGTTTGGCTCTGGTATCCCCTGATACCTCGCGGCGCTCTGACACTGGTAATCGGCCAACCGGCGACCGGCAAGACAACCCTGATGGCATGGTTGGCTGCCCGTCTTTCGCGTGGTGACACCTTGCCAAACTACTCTGGGCATCCGCGGCCAGTGGCACGGCGAGAGTCGGAGTTTGTGGCGTGGTACGACTCGGAAAGTACAGGGGGTGCCTTCCGGAGACGACTGGAAGCGGCAGGGGCCGACCTCGACCTGGTGCGATACGCCTCTCCGGACACGGCCACCACACTTGACGCAGTGGACGCCATAAAGGCGGACCTGAACGCCATGCCAACGCTCCCAGCGCTGGTGGTGTTCGACACGTTGGGCGGTTTCCTGACCGGTAAGACTGCGCTGGAAAGTATGTCCGACATGCGGCGACTCCTGCGCCCGTTGGCAGCTCTCGCCGACGAGACCGGCACCGCCGTCGTGCTGCTTCACCATGAAGGCAAGGCGCGCCGGGCCGACCTCATGCATGCCGGTGTCGGCTCAATCGGCATCATGGGCGCTGCACGGTCTGCTCTGTTCTGTGGCAAGCATCCCGATTCCGAAGGCGTCTACGTCATGTTGCATGCGAAGGCGAGCGAGGAAGCGACGGCGCAACCCGTCGCTTACCGGCTTGAACGGCATGAACTCAGAAACGGGGCATCGACCGTCAAAGTGGAGCTGGACGGTGTGTCCAACGTGGACCCCTTGAACGTGGTGAATCGACCCCTGCCGGAGAGCGACGGTGACCGAGGAGCGATAGCCGAAGCGATCCAGTTTTTGGAGAACTTCCTGAGCGAGGGACCGGCGCTCAAAAGTGAGATTTTGGGTGCCGCTCGCAAGGAGGGAATCAGCGCCCAAACACTGCGCCGCGCACGTGAGGAATTGAGGGTCGAGAGCAAGCCATTTGAGCAGCCAGGGGTGGCTCGAAACCGTTGGCCGCACGCATGGCAGTTACCAGGGTTTCAGGGTTGTTCAAGGGGAAAAATGAACAACCCTGAACAACCCAACGACACCCGCATAAACACTGATGATGCCAGGGTTGTTCAGGGTTGTTCAAATGAGGGTATAGGGGGGGTTGAACAACCCAAAACTTTAGTCTCTGACACTCAACTCGCATTAGGGGGCCAGGAGGCCAAAATGTCGGCAGAGGAGAGGCTGCGGGAAGCGGTTCAGAGGCATCACGGGGCTATCGGCTAGGAGGCAGGCATTGGGCTATTTTTGGGCTGGTTGGTGCGTAGGCGATAGCTCCGGCCAGTTGATCTCGATGACCTGTTGGAGCCGCCTCCGGCTGGACGGCCAACCATGTTGTTGCCTGGCCGCGAATGGCTCCGGGATACACGACGGCGAATGCTGCCCGGACTGCCGCCGTGATGATGGTAGCTGATCGTTTCACGTCAGTCTGACAGGGTTGTAATTGATCCCGTCACGGGTGCGTCACTGGTAGGAATTATGCGGAGAAACGCAGTTTTCGCCCCGTTACACAAGGGCATGCGGCAAGGCATCGAAATTGCGTCACTGCGCTGGACGCGTCAGTGACGCAGGTTCCAATGGAGGCTTCTATGAGCGCTAACACGGTACGGGATGATGCCGGTCGCCCTTCGTCCGTAGAGCATATCAAGACGTGGACTGCGATCGCAGCATCCGTGGCGGTAACTGTGGTTGCTTTGGGGGGTGGTATTCATTGGGCGGTAACGTCCGCCGTGGAGCCACTAGTGGAACGACTGGGTAGAGTGGAGACACGGCTCGAAAAGATGGATGCGAAGCTGGATTCCATGGACACACGCTTGACCCGGGTAGAGACCCTGCTCGACGAACGTTTGCCCGCTGCTAAGTGAGAGGGAGGGCATGGCAGAATTTGTGAGTGGAATGCGTGGAAAGGAAGGCGCATGACTGACGACCGCGTGGGCGCTGTGGCGGTCTTTGGGCAACACTTCTCGCTGTATGGCAACTGACGAGACGCATGTCGGGCATCCGTGTGGACCGGGTAGCAGCGGTCGCCCGGCGTGCCAGGTCCCGGTGCTGTTTCACGGACTCGCAGTGCCGGGGCCGCTCCCTCATCGACCGCGGCACATCGAACTGTCGACTGCCTGAAACCGGCGATCGCGCACTTCTTAGTCGCCCTACTGCCATTTCTCTCTTCCCTCCTGATCCGGGCCAAAGATATTATGATGCCCGTGGCTGCGGAATGTTTCTCAGCCATAGTGACCACAATGGATGGGTGCCCCCGGCTTGGCCGTCGGGGGCATTCCGGCGTATAAGTGCCCTGCTGCGCTCGTAGCGCAGGCACGGAGCGATTAAGTTGTTGTTGGTACGGGTGCCCCGGAGGGAAAAGTCGCCTTCCGGGGCATTCGTGTGTCCGGCCCCCAACTTCTCAGTTCCTGGGATAAGAAAGCGTTCTGGTCGCCCTGGAGTCTTTGTTGAACTCCAGGGCTTTTGTATGTCTTGTGGCAAAATCGTGCCGATCCCGAGGGCTGCAGGATGAGCCGCCGAAGGTTCGACACAGACCGAAGGCGGCGGGTGAACACTTTTGGTCGCTAAGAAAACACCCTCGCCCTGAACGCGAAGCGTCACTCCGGGGTTTTGGGGAGTGACGCTTCCGTGATCGTGAGCAACCACGCCGTCCCGAGACGCGATTAGGCGATGACGGCGTATGACGGAGCC
>MPMZ01000091.1 GCA_002238765.1 Nitrospira sp. bin75 | reverse complement strand
CTGAACTTCGAGAGGATGTTGGGACTAACTTGTTGTTTTTCAGGATAAATTTGTAAATTTACGGAATCGCTACTGGGTACGATCCAGGCGCACGCCGAGCAGTTTGAAGGCCTCGCGCTGTAGCGCGGTGGGTCGGGTGACCACCTCGAACGGCTCGGCGCCAGCCTGACGCGCGACAACCCGGTTCCTGGCGATGGTGGCCAAGTCGTCGAGCAGCGTGCGGAAGCTGTGCACCGGCCAGCCGGCGGCGGTCCGTTTGCGCCGGGCCTTGTCCCTGGCAGATGGTGAGACCTCAGCTGGCGCCACGATGGAGGTGCGTGCGGCGGCATCTGGGTCATCGTCCTCGAACAACAGCGGCTTAAGCCGCTCCCGCATGTGCCACTCGACGTAATAAGCGAGCATGCACAAGAACACATGCGCCCGAACCCGGTCAGCCGCATGGTGATAGATGGGCCGAACCTTCAGGTCCACGGTCTTCAAGCTCCTGAAGGCGCGCTCGACGGCGCTCAGGCTCTTGTAGGCCTGCACGGTCTCCGCGGCATTGAGTTCGGTCGTCGGCAGGCTGGTGCGCACGACATACAGACCGTCCAGCGCCGCTTCGGCGGCGATGGCCTCAAGCTTGCGCCGGTAGCCGAACGAGTCGTCGCTAATGTCGAGTTCGAAGTGCTTGGCCATCTTGTACTTGCCGATCGCCTTGCCAACCCGCAACCCGATCTTGTCCTTGCCCTGGAGACGCCGCTGGTCTCGCTTGGTGGCGGCGGCGATGGGATCGAGTAGCGCCTCGGTGGCCTGGAGCAGGTCCTCGCGCTTGCGCGCCCGCTCGTCCGCCAGCGACGGATTGCGGCACACCATCAGCCGTTCTCCCGGATAGTCGGGGCTTTGGATCTCGATCAGGTCGGTCTCATCGAACAAGGACATCTGCACCGCCCCCGATGCCACCAACTCGCGGATAGCGGACGCGCGCAGGGCGCTGATCCAGTCCAGTCCCGCCGGTCGCACGTCTTCGCGGATGCGCGCCTCGGTCAACATACCGCGGTCGCCGACCAGCACGACCCGGGACAGCCCGAAGCGGCGGCGCAGCTTGTCGACCTGCACGCCCACCGTGGCCGGGTCGGAGGTGTTGCCATCGAACACCTCAACCGCCACCGGACAGCCCTCACGGTCGCACAACAGGCCGAACTCGATCTGCAGCTTGCCGCGCTTACCGTCGCGGGAGTATCCGTGCTTGGCCAGCGGGCAGCGGCGTCCTTCCAGGTAGACGGAAGTCAGATCGTAAAGCACCAGCGCCCCGTCCTTGAGATGCCGCTTGGCCAGGCGCTGCTCAATGGCGTCCTGGCGTTTGAGCAGCCAGTCCATGGCGGCGTACAGGTCGTCCTCGTCGATATCCCCGAGTCCGAGCGTCGCGGCGAGCGAGTCGCGGGCGGTTGGCGCCGCCAAACCGCGGGCGGTGGCCAGCTTCGAGCCTGGATTGAGGATGCGGGCGGTGATCAGGGCCAGGACGCGCTCACGCTCGGGGCTGGCGGTGCCGGCGATGGTTCGGTCGAGGTGCAGTTTTTTGAGGGAGCCGAGCACGGCGGCGACATGGCCGTGGGGCAGGGAGCGGTGGATGTCGAAGGCGTCGCCGGGGTCGGCGACGGCAGTGCCGCCCTGGAGCAGGGTGCGCAGGTCATTGACGAGCGCTGGCGGCCATTTGGAGAGGTTGGCGAGAGTGCGTTTTTTGACCTTGCCGGCGTCGCGGTAGGACTCGCGCAGGAGGATGGCGGGGGGTGAGTTGCGGTTGGGAACGGATTCTATGTACATGGGCACGAATAGTATCACAATATTCAGTTAATGTAAACATTAATATGATAATAATGCCTATATTACATGGGTACTAATTCTGCTTAATGACGCTGTATTATTTAAGCCAATTCAACAACTTGGCGCGAAATCTCGCACTATATCCCGGGGAAGTTCAGCCTAGCAGGGGAGGGGCTTGTAGAAAAGGTTGCTAATAGTTTGGGAGCAACACTTGCAGGAGAGGTTGGAATTAACAGTGCCTCATATGGTCCCGGTGTCGGCCACCCTGTTATTCGGGGCCACACTGGAAATCGCGTGGGTATATTGCAAAATGGCGTCGGTACCACTGACGTGGCCAATCAAAGCCCCGACCATGCTGAGGCTATCGAGCTTAGTTTTGCCAAGCGGGTCGAAATTGTTAGAGGTCCAGCAAGTTTGCTATATGGCAGCGGCGCGATTGGCGGAGTGGTAAATGTCATCGACGGCAGAATTTCTGAAACTGTTCCGGAGACGCTGCAAGGGTTTGTTGAACAAACCCATAATTCTAACGGTTCAGAAAATCGCTCAGTTTTTAGTTTAGATGGAGGTAGTGGGAGTTTCGCTTTTCACTTGGACGGCTTTACTCGTTCCTCAGATGACGTCGAGATACCCAAATTTGCGATCGATGAATTTGCGGTAGAGGCTGTAGAAGAGCTCCTCCACGCTGGCGAAGAGCATGAGGAAGAGCATGAGGATGAGGATGAGGAAGAAGTTGAAAATACAAAAGGTTTCATTGGCAACTCTGATGCTGAGTCAAGTGGTGGCTCGATAGGATTTTCCTTTGTGGGAGACTCAGGGTTCGTTGGCTTTTCTGCTTCCAGGTTAGACAACGAATATGGACTACCTCCTGGTTCACATACGCACGCACATGGTCATGAAGAACATGGGCATGACGACGGAGACGAAGATCACGGAGACGAAGATCACGGAGACGAAGATCACGAAGAAGAGGGAGAAGTTGACTTTGTACGACTTGAAACAGAGAAGACTCGTTACGACCTGCGCGGAGGTCTGAATTTTAACTCCGGGTTTTTTGATTCCCTTAGAGTGTCTTTGTCTCAAACAGACTACGAGCATGATGAAATTGAGTTCTTCGAGGACGGTGATCAGATAGTTGGCACTACTTACACGAACGAAGGTTACGAGGGACGATTCGTAGTGACTCATCGTCCGATCGGCGCATGGACCGGGGTTGCCGGAATTCAGATAACTGACAATGAGTTTGAAGCTGCAGGGGAAGAGGGCTTTATCCCGCTTTCAGATATAGAAAACCTTGGATTCTTTGCCTTTGAGCAGTACGAACAAAAACGCTTTAACGTCGAGCTGGGATTTCGTTACGACTCTAATCAAGTAAAGACCGGCCAATGCGAAAGTGATGAAGACGAGGTCAGTATTAGTGGAAGCGTGTTGTACGAGATCTCTGACTCTTCTAATGTTATCTTTGGACTTACCAGAGCAGCACGAACACCTTCTGTCGAAGAGCTGTTTGCCAACGTTGATGGTAGTACCTGTTCGAGGCAAGCGGACAATGAGGATCTGGTTCTGCATGCCGCGACGAATTTGTTGGAAATTGGCAATCCCGATCTTGACCCAGAGCGCTCACAAAATTATGAAATGGGTTATCGCCATCATACTGGTCGAATTACTGGAGAAATCACCGCGTACCTTAATCAAATCGAAGATTACATCTTCCTTAACGTAACGGGTGCTGAATTCGAAGAGCAACTTATCGCCGAGTTCACTGCGAGAGATGCTGAGTTTAAAGGGATTGAAACCGCTGTAAGGTTTGCGGTCTATCAGTTTGAGACCGTTAGTGTTACAGCATCGCTCTACGCAGATAGCGTGCGAGCGGGCTTTGATTCAGGTGGTAATGTTCCTCTGATCCCTGCAGGAAAGTTTGGCGGTGAGCTCACATTTACCGGTGCGCAATGGGCGGTTCACCTCAATGTGGTAAGAGTTCATGAACAAGACAACGTAGGCCAATTCGAGCTGGATACCGACGGCTACAATCTTGTTTCTCTGTATGCGGATTACCATTGGGATGTAGGTAGTAACGGCGAGCTAAAGTTGTTCATTCGCGGTGATAACCTTACTGACGAAGAGGTTCGCAGCCACAGTACGCGAATGAAGAACTTTGCGCCCGAGCCTGGGAGAAGCTTTAGAGTAGGGTTGCGTTACCAGCTCTAGCCAGAACAAGCGCTTAGATGCGAGGAGCTTGCCCATACTATACGGTTAAGGATTACATTCCTTTCTTCGACACAGCCTAAAATTTTGAGCATGACTTGCAGCAATTAGAACAGCCCCGAGAATCGTAGCAGCTTTTTCAAGCTGTTCTCCTAAAAGGTCGTGAGCAAACAACGCCGTCAGGACGAGTATTGACAACCCTACGGCGCCTAGCAGGAACACGAGCCAGCTTCTGTGAAGTTTACACCCCAGGCTGAGCGCAACCAGACTCGTTGGTAGTATCAAAACTATGAGCAGAGAATGAAATAGCTCGTCGTTGAGAATTCCTATTATTACCACCGAAGGCAATAGAGATAATCCAATAGGAAGAAGCAGACAATGCGCAACGCATAGCGCGGAAATACCAATTGCCGTCTTGTCAAACTTTGTCGATATTGATGTCATAGTTTTATTTAGCCAGGGCCAGGAGCACAATTTGAACAATAGCACCCGAATTCGAGCTGCGGACTTGCAAGATGGAAGCCCGCTTCACTAACCGAGTCTTTCAGTAAATTGATAACGGAGTGCGGTATTCTGATTTCTTCGACCGCATCGCAGCCATTGCAGATTAGGAATTGAGGAATTCCATGTTTGTGGTCACAAGAAATATGCGAGCACGCGACATATTTTTTAGCAAGCTGTAATCGATGCACTAAATTTATGCCCTCGAGAAACTCCAAAATTCGGTAGACAGACATTGCTGGCAATTGTTGACCCAAGTGCTCACGACAATAGTCGATCAGTTCGTAAGCGGAGAGTGCTTTTTTTGACTGTATTAGCCCCGTCAGAACCTGGCTTCGCTTTTCTGTAAGTCGCACTCCTTTTTCCGCACAACGTTTTTCTGCAGAGCTAATGATGGTGTCTATGGCTTTAGAAGTTTGCATAAGGGGAGTCCTCAATTCAGATACGGTTATAACATATCAAAAGCGTGACTGCTCGCAAGTTTTTTCGCTTGCGTAAATCAGGACCGCTTTATCTCTACAAGAGCCTTCAATTTAACGGCACTTCAATTGATTGTTTTCGCGCATGTATTGTTTTTGCATTAAATATTTATTTTGCGTGCTTTAAAGGCCTGCGGCCACTAGACTGAACTTCGAGAGGATGTTGGGACTAACTTGTTGTTTTTCAGGATAAATTTGTAAATTTACGGAATCGCTACTGGGTACGATCCAGGCGCACGCCGAGCAGTTTGAAGGCCTCGCGCTGTAGCGCG
>MPMZ01000090.1 GCA_002238765.1 Nitrospira sp. bin75 | reverse complement strand
CTTCCCGCTTCTTCAGCCGGCCCCGGAGCCCGTCCAGCGTCTGCAGCGTCATCGGCATCCCCGCTATCGCCCGCGTCATCTCTTCCTTGCCTTCTTCGATCTTCTTCGCCAACTCGATCTCCCCTTCCCTTGAGAGAAGAGAAACGCCGGCCATCTCGTTGAGGTATAAACGAACGGGGTCATCTATTCGGTTGACCGTACCGGGAGTCAGATCGATTTCTTTCTCAGCATCGGGTGACGCTTCCCCGATTTCATCGATCGGCGGCACGGGCTCGGCCTTCAGTTGGGAATCGGGGCTTTCATTCTGACGAGTGCCCGTATGCTCGGCGTTCTCATCTTCCAACGAAACGAACAAAGTGGAAAACTCCTCCGAAGAACCTTTCTCGGCCAGCACGGGCTCGCTCATCCCTTCAAAATTGATCGGGTCTTTCTCCCTGTTTGCGACCGGTTTCATATTCGGGAGGCCACTGTATTTGGGCATCGCTTATTCCTCTTCCGCGTTGTCGGCAATGAGTAATGACTTCGTTCAGTTGCAAAGGAACGATGACATGAAAAACCAGAATACTCTATCGTATTGAAAAGGAAACGACTATTGCAAGAAAGGCCACGAAACGAAGAACGGGCAAACGGCACCGGCGTGATCGTCAGACTCTCCTGTCCTCATTCAATCACTCGGCGGCTCAAAATGACCGGATGGGCGATTCTGCCAGGGGACCGTCGTTGTCTTGGCCTGCTTGAGAAGACTGCGAAGATTGACCTCGGCGGCACGGAGGAGTTTGGGGTCACCATGGCGAAGCAAGGCCGTGAGCAGCACGTACAAATCCCGCTCGATTCGGCTCCCGCGGAGAATCCGTTCGGTCACGGGATCAGGAGAATCAAGGTTGGGATGGAACGAGCCTTCTTCGTCAGGATCTCCCAGCAAGAGATCGATGGCTTGGGGCGAACTATATAACCAGGATGGAGGAAGCATTAATGCCTTGGCTAATGCCTCGACCGTTGAGACGGAGGGATCCGTCTCTCCGGCCTCAATCGCTTCAATCATGGACCCTTCGACACCGGACTCGGCGGCCAACTTGACGACGGAGTACTGTCGAGCTTTCCGCCACGCTTGCAATGATTGGTCAAGCGACATGTGTCTGATCATAGCGAAGAAGGCCGGCCCTGTCTATCATGGGTCTGCCGGCGGGTGTCCGTGAACCGTCTGTGTGCCCTGACGGGGTTCGACCTCCCGGGATGCCCGACGTTCCTTCCCGAGATCAGGGCAGGCGAAACTGATGGACCAGCCCTGCGTCGGGCATCTTCTCGAGGTCGCCATAGGGCGAACCCACGGCCACGTGATTTCCTGCACCACTCACGGACAATCCGAAGAGGTCGGCCACGCCGGTTGTGGCCGAAGGATTGGCAAGCATGGCTTGCAGGGTTCCAGTCTTCCGGTCAAAGACGAAAATCGCTCCCGCATCGACCCCGGCGGAATCATGTCCGGGTGCGCCGACGATGACGTGCCCCGGGAGCAAAGCTACAGCTTCTCCGAAGTGATCGCCTTTCCCGGGTACCGGAGCCTCCAACGTTCTCAGGAATTCGCCGGTCTTCGTATAGAGATACACGACGCCGGCGTCCGGCTGTGTGGTCACTCGTCCCAAGGCACCGACGACCAACAACTCCGCGTCGCTTGCCAACGCCCATCCGAAATACTCCTTCGTCTGAGGATCGGGCGATTCAAGGATCCGTTGCAACCACCCGGTTTCCCGATCAAAGAGAAACACCTGCCCATGATCAACCGGGTCCCTCCCGCCCAACGGGGCGCTCACCGCAAGCAGGGGACCCAGAAACGTCACCGCATGCCCGAACCCATCCGAACTGCGGTGTCCCCCGCGTGGAGAGACCAGAGTCCGGCGGATCTCTCCGGTGGTCACGTCAACCAGATAGGCTTCCCCGACCTCGAATTCCGTGGCCGTACTCGCACCGGGGTCTCCAACGGCCACCAGCAGTTCCTCCGCGGCCACGGCATGCCCGAATGCGGCCGCCGATGCATTGGGACTGGCGATCACCTGTTGTAACGCACCCGTGCTTCGGTCGAATATGGAGACAGAACCCACCGGTCGACGTCGCGTCCCTTTGCCTCTGGGAGCACCCACAATCACATGGTTGGCGGTGAGGCTCACGGACAGGCCGAATAAATCATCACCCAGGGGCGATGAGGGGGCAAATTCCCGAAGGACTCTGCCGGACTCACGATCGAATAACACCGCCTTTCCCGTTTGACCACGAGTCCCTGCCGCATGAGGTGCGCCGACGAGTACCTGATTCCCTTGACTGGAGACGGCAAAGCCGAACCCGTCGAGCAACGTCGGCTTGGAAGCTTGGAGGCGAGGGCCTTGCGTGGCAAATTCCTGATCCACGGCGCCCGCGTTCGGACACAGCAACAGCCAAATCAGGCCGGTACAAACAGCCCAAGACGGGGCAGAAACCTGACGGCTCAAGCGACGCCCCCCCGCTCGTTGCCGGTGATCGGCCTTCAAGGGGCCGCCGATTCTTCCGGCCCGGACTGGAGTGCGGGCAAATCAATGACGTGGCGCGTCGGCCTATCTGAATCCGAGTCGCGCTGATAGAGTTCAAAAGGCGGGATATCGACCTGTAACCGTTTCAATAACCGGCGCATGAACTTTTCCCCCGGGGCTTCGCAGATCCACACGTACATGCCCGTTTCCAGTTCGTGACGATGCCGCTTCAGCCGGAACCTGGCATCTTCCATGAAATAGGCCGACAGAAATCCCGTAATCGCCTGCATGACCCAGTCATGCTCTTGCGCGTACCGGAAACTCACGCTGATTTCGAAGAGCTGTCCCTGCCCGTCCATGGCCGTACCCTCCACTGATTCGTCAAACACTCACGTCTGCGCCTTCACGTCCAACTCATGCGCTTTCCGACCTCCACGGGGAAGCCGCCGTTCGGGCACGTGCCCGGCAACCAGCAACCCGGCCATGTCGACTGCCCGGCCGACCAGGGCCTCGGCGCCTTCACGTAGCGCCTTGCTCCGTTGCACGTAACGAACGTTGTTTTCCATGTCCTCGGCGCTCCACCCGCGAGAATGGGCAATGAACGGAAACTGTGGAAACTGACACCCCACTTCGGCAAAGAATCCGAGCAATTGACCGGCCACGCCCTGCACGTTGTCCTGGCCGCCGGTGATGAGAAAGGCGGCGACTTTGTTCTTCAATAAATGTTTATTGGCAATGGTCTCCTGATTCTGGATGCAATTCATCCGCTCGACCATCTTGTAATACAGGCTGCTTGCCGCCCCCCACCGAATCGGCGTCGCCACGAGAATGACGTCGGCCCAATGCACGAACGCTTCATAGACCTGATCGAGTTGATCGGAAGGATCCATTTGCGTGATGGAACACGGCCACGTACACGCACGAGCGGATTTCGAATAGAACCCCTCACACGGTCGAAACTGCAGCTCCCGCAATGCAATGCACTGCGTCTCCACGTGCAGCGTGTCTTGGGCATGCGCCAACGCATGTTGCAGCAATGCCTCGGAGGTGCTGTAGCGGGGATGAGCCGGGTCCATCACGGTCGTGGAAATGCCCACGACGCGAATCGGTCCTTCTCGCCTTTCAGGGGGACGCGCCAACGGATGAGGATCATGCGGTTGTCGGCGCCGCTTGGTTGGAGAAGACACATCAATCCAGACTCGATGATTTTCCACCTTGACCTGATAGGAAGGCACCTGGTCTTCCTCATGGCCGGGCTCACCTTTTCCCGTTTTCCGGTGAAATTTCCAGTAATGCCACGGGCACACCACAAACTCGCCGTCCAGCGTGCCCTCGCCTAACGGGCCACCGACGTGATTGCACGCGTTGGAAATGGCGCAAAACTCGTCATCCTGATACGAAAGCGCAATCTTGATTTTACGTACGGTGACCTGCTGGAGAGACGACGTGCGCAGTTCATCGACGCTTCCCACGTCGACCCAATCCGGTTCAGCCATAAAGCCTCCTGATCTTCACGGTGACAGGTACGAGCCCGGATTGCTCACCAGCCTCTTGCTGCGGATGCCGATCCACTCGCGATGCCGGAACCTGGGGAGCAATCCGGGCTCATGGTTATGGGACACACCATGACCACGGGTGCCGTGATGAAACTACCCCTTTTTAAAAGATTGACGGCATGCGTTTCAAACTGAATGGCCACGCATGTCCGAACGGGTTCTTCGACGCGTTGCCGCTGGATACAAGTTGTGGCAGAATACCGGTCGCGGACATGGGAGCCCGAGTGTGCCTTTCCTGACCCAACCCAATATCGTCATAGCGCGCGTCATCGGCATTATTGCGATTGCGGCAGGATTCCTGCTCGGGATCGAAGGCCTGAATCAGCCGGATTCGATTTGGTTACCCGTTGCGCTTACCCTGATCGTGACGGGTCTGCTCGCGCAAGTCTACGCGTTCTACCGAACCGTGATGTCCAAAATGCCCTCGCGGAACACCCAGGACTGATGACCGTCTTTTCCCGAAACGTCCGTTCACACCTCATGCCGGCTCGGGTGGTGTGGGCCCTCCTGCCGTTGCTGATCCTGTCGCTTGCGGCCTGTAGCTCGTCGCGAGAGTCATTTCTCAAAGGCGCACTGAAGAACGCCACGCAAGAAGAGGTCGTTGCACAACTCGGGGACCCGTGGAAAAAAAAGAATTCGTTGTTGAGAGGTCAAGCGACGTGGGTCTATCGCTATGCGCTGACCCCGGCTGAACTTGACCCGATGGGCGTCGACCAACTGGGACGGAGCGTGTTCCAAGCCACCGAAAGCGTCACCGCCATGATGGGACTCGGCGGCGGCTCCAACAATCCGCTGAATCCCGGCACCAGACCGAGCTGTTTTCACTACGTCCTCACGTTTGACGACACCACCAAGATCCTCCAACGTTGGGCGCGGGAAGCCTGCGCTGACACTGATCTATGACCGCGTCGCGACGGAAACGAGTGCCGATCCGGTCGGCCGACGCTTGCTTGCCCCGACCCGGACTCACTTCCCGGCCCGGTCCCCGGATGAAAGATCGTCAACAACAGACATAACGGTATGGGCAACGTTTTTCAATCCGGCGCGTTCTTGCAGCAATGCTTTTCCGTCCACCCCCTGTCGCTGAGCGTGAAACTCTTCACCAGGCCCGATACCATTGGCATCTTTTGCGTGAACTGCAAATCCCGGCATCGCCTGACCATTGGAACCATTACGCGCGTCATCGGGGATTCGGAGTTGAGTGAAGAAGACGCGAGTACCAAGCTCGAAGCCTGTGCCGGACACCATCAGGAAGCCCTGCACGTCACGGAAGTCAGCGTGGAGCGAGACATCGTCCAATTTCGTTGCCGCGCGTGTCGCTCCGGTTTTCAGACGACGGTCGCCCTGTTCGAAACCTACCAGCCGTAGGGTCCTGTCGGCTTACGCCTTCGGCTAACCCGACCTACCATTCGCATTTATAGCCGCGCGATCATTCTCCGTCTGTCATTTGTATGTTGCTTTCACCTTGCAAATCGGCCAATTTGTAAGGTGGGCGTGAGGGGCGCGTCGCGTGTCATTGGGTGAGTCCTGGGGTCTCCTGGGGTTGCACCGGGCGGGAGTGGGACA
>MPMZ01000089.1 GCA_002238765.1 Nitrospira sp. bin75 | reverse complement strand
GTGGTCGGCCGATTATTCGGAAATGATCAAGGAAAGTTGATGGTTGCTCTCTGACTGCTACAGAGATTGGTGATGGCTGGAATAGAAATTTCAGTAAGCATCCGGTGGGTGAGCCTCATGAAAATGATGGCTGGAGGGGCCTGGGAGGGATGGAGTCATATCTCAGAAGAACGTTCCAACGAGACCCCAAAAGATCTTTCTCAATAATTCATTGGTAGATTCGCACGGTCTTTTTGAAAGGAAAATACCATGCGAAGGCATTTCATTCTCATAAGCAACCAGGAGGAACCTCATGAGTGACCCAATCATTGCCCAACGTTCACCCTATGTGATGGAAGTTGATCCCGGCACATACTTTTGGTGTCGGTGTGGCCGATCCAAGAAGCAACCCTTCTGCGATGGATCGCACGAGGGAACCGAGTTCACACCCGTGGAGGTGGACATTGCTGAAAAAAAACAGGTTGCGTTCTGTGGATGCAAGCGCACAGGCACCCCGCCATTTTGTGATGGCACCCACTCGACCCTCTGATCGTGATCTCATGAAGATCGGTCTTAACGGTCATTGATGGGAAAATCGGGGATTGATCCATGTCACTCGACAAGAGGAACGGCATGGCGTAGCGAAAGTATGGCCTGTATAACGCCACGAAAGCGGCGATTCGCTCCCTGGCCCGCTCGCTCACCCCAGATTGGCCCCTATGGGGATCAGAGTTAATATCCTCAGTCCTGGACCCATCTACACCCCCGTCCTGGAAAGTTCAGGACGCACGGCTGAGGGAGATTGAGGCCGTGCGGAACACCTTCAATGAACGGCTCGCGGCGGGGCGGGGTGGGGCAACCGGAAGAAATGGCGAACGTGGCCCTCTTTCTGGCATCGGAGGATTCGTCGTATCTGTATGGGTCCGATGTGCCAGCCGATGGCGGCATGAATCAGGTTCGTTGGGAATGGCTTCCCGGACAGGAAATTCCAATCATGACGACTGCAAAGGGATTGATCTATTTGACTTTCTAGCCTATCAAGCTGAGCGTCTCCTTCATCGCTCAATACACCACGCGCGGCCGATGACGGAGCGCTGGCTGCGGAGGCTGCGGCGCCGACGATAGATTGAGAGGATTTGAACATGAACCTAAACCGGATTGTCAGCGTCCTGGTGCTGGCGGTATTCGTGCTCGGCACGGGAGGGGCGCTGTTCATTGCCGCTTGCCAGGCCGCGGATACCAAGGAGGCGCCCCGAGATCATCCAGCCGCCGGCGTCGACGTGAATCAATACTGCCTGTCCTTCGCCCAGCAATACGCCAGCGACCGGGGATTGGATGATAGGGCAATCCGCGCATGGACCAATCCGGAATCGGATTTGATGCGCTGGGCCTCAAACCTTTTCTCACCCGCACATTCGCGTTTCACGGCGGGCTATGAGTGTTGTTTCGAGATAACCGACGCCGAGACCGGCGAACACAAGATTTCCGTTGGGCTTTTCCTGACTGGCACAAAGGAATTCGCCGAATACACACAATGGGAGAAAACACAAATCATCCCTATCACCTTCGTGGTGGACCCGGAGAGCGGGCGGGCCGGGTATGGAGTTTTCAAGTATCTTGACGAGCCCCGGGAATGACAATCACCTTGATACACGTCGTCGCCGCCAGCGTCGCGGCCATAAGTCTTGGTGGCCTGATAGTCGGTTTGTTCCTTTGGCTGCGGTCCGATCTACACGGCCTTGGAGATAGCTTGAACGGATGGGGCCGATGTCCAAGCCTATGGTGATGTGCGCCAGCTTTCCGAAAAGGCTAGACATGCCGTACTGAACGGCTGGCCATCATATTTGCACGGCCACACGCGACCTTCGGCTTGCTGCCCATTGACCGTCACTTCCGCTTCCAGGGCAGGTATCATCACGACACTCGCCCCATAGCGTCGTTCGGGGAGTTGGGTGGGGGAATGGTGCGCCATCATGAGCGGGGCGATCATCTTACGCCACGTCAGAGCTATCTCGTCAGCCCCTGCGCAAACCGTCTGCGTCCAGCTTTCCCGGACCTCACCCTTTTGGGCAAAGGCGGCCTCAATGACCGGGATGTGATCGCTGGCTGTCTCCGGATTCAACATGCCCTGCACGGTGGCTTGCAACCAATGCACGAGTTCTGGGTGATCGGTGTAAATGTGCCACTGGTGGTCCATCAGTTCACTCTTGAGAAACAGCGCGTGGCCAGATCCTTTAAGTGAATACGTGACGGTCCAGAGACTGGCATCGGTGGTGAAGGGGGCATCGGGCGCAGGGCTCAGACGAATGAAGGGGTTTTCCCCGTTGAGTATCACCGTCCCTGGGACGATGGGGGGCAAGGCCGGACCGGTTTCGCTGGACAGATCAAGGTTTGAAGTCGTCATAAGCGTGATATCTCCTTCACCATTCTGCCGGTGATGTTCGTGGCACGGATAGCGGCAGATTCACGTGAGGCCGTGCTACGCTATTACCTGCCGCCTCAATGGGCGTCCGTGAGCGCCCCTTTTCGGCTGTTACTTCAGTTCCCATTCACTCGCACTCCATTCACAATCCCGGCCAAGACAACAAGACCAGGTGCGGTGCGAGCAGCAAGCGCCGGACGAGAGAGGCATGGATCGTTCTCATAATTTTCTCCTATCGATGGCCATGAGCGGAGGGGCAAGCAGCAGAAAATCGGCGAGGAGCGCAAAGAGGAACGTGATCATGACCATAAGGCCCATGACCTGACTGCCTTCGTAACCCGAGAACGCGAACACCAGAAAGCCCGTTGACAAGGCTGCAGTGGTGGCACGCAGCGCAGGACCGACGGTACGAAAAGTAGAGCGCACTGCTTCGGGCGCGAAGTATCTCTCGCGGCGGACTTTCAGATATTCGCTCAGAAAATAAATCGTGTCGTCCACGATAATCCCGAAGGCGGCGACGGTCACAATCGAGCCGGCGAGGCCGACACGACCCACCAGATAGCCCCACAGGCCGAAGGCCATGGCTGCAGGAATGAAGTTGGGTACCAGACTGATGAGACCCAGGCGCAGACTTTTAAGCACCCGATCAGGATCAACGAACTTCGACCATCCTGACCAGTGTGCCAGCTTTGTTCTCGGCCACGGCTCCCTTGGTCCATGCATTGAAGAAAATGTTGGTCGGCGAGATCCCAAGACACAACAGATAATCGTATTTGCGATCAAGGCGAATATGGTTGAACTGAAAACTTCCGCCCTTATCCTCTGAGGCAGTCTTCACTCTTTATCCGGCCTACTCGCAGTCGGCACCCCTCCATTGTTCAGGGAGCAGTGCCGGAGCCGTTCCGGACCGGTCCACGTTACGAGTCCAGCGGGCGAAGGAAAATCTGCTCGCGAAGCACCTGCCAGCGCCCATCTTCGAAACGCCACTCGATGTTGCACAGGAGTTGCATCTCCTCGCCGCTCATGCCGCTGTGCTTGCGAGTCAGGACACAAACCGCGGTGTCGCCCAGAACATGGAAATCATGCCAGTCCGCCCATGAATTGAGCTGGGTCTTGCCGTCTTCCGCCTGTTTGCGGAAATGGGCGATGAAGTCCTCCTTGCCATAGGTGGCCACGGTGCTGTCGGGCATGACCAGCGTTGTATGAAAATCCTTGTGGTAGATGGTTTCCAGTGCCTCGACGTCAAACTTGGTCGCGCGATCGATCAGGTGGTCCATCGCGGCGCGGATCGCTTCTTTCGTGTGCGTAGGGGTTGGCATGGCGTTGATTCCCGTGGACGTCAGGCGAAAGGATCGCCTCCCGAACGGGCCGCCGTAGCGTCTGCGCCATCGCAACGCTCGCTCGCTTGTCGCCGCGCAACCGGCAGCCGCCGGTTAAAGCTGCCCAGGCGATACCCCATGGCCAATCCCGCCAGCATCCCTGAGCCCCCATCAAACGAAAACGACTTCTTCGCAGGCCCCCAAGGTGCCGGGTCCTCTCCACAAGCGCCATGAGGAGTCTGAACGTCACCGAAGATAGTCTGGTCGCATAAGACAACCAAGAAATCCTTTACACCAAAATCTGTGAAAGGGGTAAGAAAAGTTTTGGCCTTCCCGTGCATAATTGATGAATGTGCGATTCGATTTTGGCCTTCTTCCTCATCTTCGGTCCTGGTGACGCTGTGCTCACTCGACCGTCAGTCGCCACGAACCAACCCTGGAGCCCTGATCAAAGCCTGTCCTCGCCGTGTTCGAAAGACCGCAGGCGCAGACCCTGGCTCGTTACTGGCGCGAGGAGGACCGGACTCACACCACTCATAATAAGGGGCGGCCAGACCTTGTTCTCGGTCTTACAAGCATGCTGACCTTGGAATACTGCCAGTTCTGTCACCGACTGATGGCGACGAAAGTGTTGCGTTGTCCGGGATGCGGAAAGGTTCGCAGTACTCCCGTGAGACTGACATGGCCCGGAGTCTTGTTTGTGGTGGCCCTGGTGCTGCTGGGCGGGCTCCTGCTCTGGTTTACAAGATGAGTGACGACGTGGATGACGAAATCCTGGAGCCGCACCCGGGGCCGAATGACGAGGTTTTTCCGCCCGTCTGGTGGCCGCCTCGTCCTGAACCGGAAGAGCCCGAACCATGAAGTGCCGCTTTGGGCATGCCCATCCGCCGTTTGCGATCAGACAAACCCAAAATTCCGTGACCGGCAGGGAAGGCAAGGTGCATTGCTTCCAATGCAGGTATGCGAACGGACCGCGCATCGTTGAGGCGCGTTGGTTGCATATTGTCACACCCGAAATGGTTCAAGCTTTTGTTGCGGCCGGCCCGAGGTGCTCGGTGTGCTTTCCAGAAGAGACGGCGGGACTAGAGTAGCACCGTCTCACATGCATCCCGCCGTCATCCATGTGCAGAAAGGAGCCGCGTGATGCGTCACCGGATCCCCTGCCTCGCGGTGTTCCTGTTTGTCACGTCGGCGGGCGCGCAGTGGGCCGGTAGCATGTATGTCGATCCCAACGGCTGACCGCGCCGATCGGCCGGACTTCTATTGCACTGGGCAGCGGGCCAGACGCCGCACCTTGGCCGTGGCGCCCCCACTTCCGGATCATGCACCAAATATACACGAAAAGGCCATGACTTTTCTTACCCAATTCACTGGTTTTTATGTATTAAAGCACACTCACTTTCTTATTGTTCCATGTGGACCCTCCGAGCGTGATCTTCCCCGGTGGGCATCAGGCCTGATCCCGTGAGAGCCCCACCGGGACGGCGCGGGGCCCAACGGACTGCTCGCCAACTGACATGGAGCCGTCCCGGTATAGGTTGTAGAAATACAAAAGTCTGGCAGGTCTGCTTGAACGTGAAACAGGCGAAAAAGAGGAACAACTGAGCCGAAGTGAGAAGCGCTTTCTCGGTAAGGGACGCAGAGGGCGTGTGCAACGTTCCGGCGAACGTCGTGAAAACTGTGGAGCTTCGGGCAGCCTGCCACATCAGAGCAAGCAATCTTTTGTGGGAGTACCGCATCGAAAGAGATCTTTCTTCCGCAATCCGCTCGTGAGGATGCTCTACAGAGGATGGCCGGAGCGGAATTGTAAATGTTCAGCAATTCGTTGACAGAATGAAGGATGACTCACCCTATCATCTGGAGGCGAAGCCATGCGCAGAAATACGGAGGATAAGACGCTCTACCGCAACTATGTGAGCAAGTGGAAATT
>MPMZ01000088.1 GCA_002238765.1 Nitrospira sp. bin75 | reverse complement strand
TCCGGGGCTACCCCGTCGCGCTCCGCCCGACGCCCCACGATGGACTCTGGCGGGTGTATTGTTGTCATCAACATGTGGCGGATCTCGATTTACACCACCCCGCTCACTAAGGCACAATGTGTTACCCCTGTCCCCGAACACCCGTTACCTATCTCTCCAGTCCGTACAGCGGGCGAGGGCTGGGGTGAGGGGGGACTCGACACCTCGTCGGATGACGCTCCGCTCATCCGGCTTACTCATCTGCATTATCGTAATCGACGCGAAGAAGATAGAGACCTTGAGGGGGCGCCGTGGGCCCCGCCTCCCGGCGGTCTTTGGCTTCAAGAATGGTCGCCAATGCATCGGGGCTCCTTTTCCCATGACCAATTTCAACGAACGTTCCGACCAATGCCCGAACCATTTGTTTCAAGAACCGGTTGGCCCGGATCGTGAAACGGATCAACGGGCCGTCCTGCCCCCAGTCGATCCGGCGGATGGTGCAGACGGGATTTTTCGTGCCGGCATTCGGGCCTTGCAACGACGTGCAGTCGTGTTGGCCCAGGATGTGACGTGAGGCCTCGCGCATGAGGTCGACGTCAAGCGGTTTGGCCACCTGCCACACGCGGAGACGATCCAACGCGGGACGTGCCGTCTGATTGAGAATACGGTATTCGTACGTTTTGGAGTGCGCGTTGTATCGTGCATGGAAATCGTCGTCCGCGATCTCCGTTTGCCGAACGCTGATCGTTTTCGGAAGCACGCCGTTCAAGGCGCGGGTCCACTCGTAGGTCGAGAGCGGGCTGTCCGAACGAAACCCCACGACTTGTCCGAGCGCGTGAACGCCCGCGTCCGTTCGACTGGCTGCGATGGTTGCGATCGGGCATCGGGTAATCTGGCGTAACGCGTCTTCCAGCTCCGCTTGGATCGTCGGCCGGTCGGGTTGCCGCTGCCAACCGGCATACGTGGTTCCGTCATATTCCAGCAGGAGCTTGTACGTGGTCATGACCGGGTGCCGGATTGGATGTATTTACTCATTGGTTTGACCATTTCTGCTCCAAGCTCCCTCTCCCCTGGAGGGAGAGGGCTGGGGTGAGGGGGCAAGGACAAAATAAAATCCAAAGACGCTGTATCCTCGATTAAAAATGTCGAGGATGACAGAAACAGATCCTTGATACGAATGCTTCCACCGAATGAACGAACATTTACAACGCCTTGAGGTAAGCCTGGATGCCTTGATAGATGCCCTCGGCCAGCCTTTTTTGAAAGGTTTTCGTCCTCAATCGCCGTTCTTCGACTGAATTGGAGATAAATCCCACTTCGACCAGGATGCTCGGCATGTTTGTGAAGCGTAAGACGTAAAACGGGGCGGTTTTCACTCCATGATTCTTGATCTTGTAATGCTTGCGTAACATGGTGACGAGTTTGTCACTGGTGGTATGGGCAAACGTCAGGGATTGTTCAATCGTATGGTCCATCACCTTATCAGTGATAATAACCTGCCAGGGTGGGGTATCATTCTCCAGTTTCATGCCGTTTTCCCGGGCTGCGACTTGCAGAGCCCGGGGATCGCTGGCTTTCCCGAAATAGTACACCTCCAGTCCTTTAATGGATTTCCGTGGATGAGAATTGACGTGAATTGAAATAAACAGACACTTTTCCTTTGCCTCGACGTTTAACCTCATGGCTTTCCCGCCGCACCATTGCAACTTCTTTCGGTTGGCAAATTTCACGCGACCTTCCAAATCGAGAAACACGTCTTTTGATCGAGTCAACAGGACTTTGGCGTTGTGCCGTCGTTGAATCAGGTCGCGTAAATATTTCGAGATCTGCAACACGACGGTTTTTTCCTTTGTGCCTTTTCGCCCGATGGTTCCCGGGTCTCTTCCGCCGTGACCGGGGTCGATGATGACCAGGACGTCTTTGGGGCTTTTCGCGGAAGGAAGTGGCGATGGCGCGACACGAGATTGAGCCTGCCGAGCCGGCTTGGAGGGGTTTTTTGTCCCGGTTTTGGGTTTCGCCGTAACCGCGGGCATTTTGGGGGCGTAAAAGAGATCCACCGCCACCCGGTCGGGTTGACGGAGGGTGAAGACCCGGTATTTCCGGAGGGCTTGGAGGTCCAGAACGATAGTGACGGTTCGAGCGTCTCCCGAAGCTATGACAATGGCCCGCGGAAGACCGTTGCCTTTGATTTGTTGCCGGGCGTGTTTGCTCAGGTTGACGTTGGTCAGGGTAATCGTTGCGTTGCGTTGATCCTTCTTTTCTTTGATTTTGACCCGTCGGCTCAGGTCCAGCACGACGCGGGTATATTTTTCATGAGCGTGAGACCGGACGTTGTTGACGGTGGGCATCGTGGTCGTACGACCGGCCGAGGTTCCCTTTTTGGCCAAGAGCATGTGCGCCGGAAATGCCGTGTCCGACCAGGCGGGGTGAGGGGATAATGCCGAAGCCGATACCGGTTCGGATACAATTCCGCAGAACGCCGCGTAACAGATCAGGGCAAGGGCAAATGCGTTTTTCATGAGAGTTGACGGCAGGAAGATGACTACGCCTCAGAATAACAAATTCTTTGCGTTCTGTCATTGACAGTCTACGAGCACTGGGCTAGCGTGTGTCGCCGTATGCCCCTCTCTCTTTTCATAGACGGATACAACTTGTTGGGTGCTCTTGGCAAGAGAACGTCGAAACAATTGACCGGCGGCGCCGGAGCGCGGGAAGCTCTCATTAGCCGGCTTTCGTTGTACAGCCAATCTAAAGGGCATCCCGTGACTGTGGTGTTCGATGCCTGGCAAGAGCCGACGGGGCTTGAGCATCATGAACATCGGACAGGGGTCAAGGTGGTCTTTACCAAACGGGGAGAACGCGCCGATCAGGTCCTGCAACGTTTGGCCCGGGAGTATGGGCGAGGCTGTGCCGTGGTTTCGTCGGATCTGGAGATCATTCAGACCGCCAAATCTCATGGGGCCTTTGTCATGAAATCCGAAGAATTTCAAGTAAAACTTGAATCTTTAGGGGATGGCAAACGCCATCAAAACATGCCCATTCCTTCGACTCAACCCTGGATAAAGACCGAAGACGAGGGTCCACAGGGACGGCCCGATAAAAAGGGCAATCCTCGCAAGTTGCCCAAAACGGTCCGCGTCCGGAAACGCCAACTCAGGGGATTCTGAAGACCTGTTTCGTATTGTCAACGGTGGCCCGTGCAATGGATTCCGGGGATCCGTTTTCGCGGACCTCCGCCAAGGTTTCGGCCACGTATTGCACGTAGGCTGGTTCATTGCGTTTCCCGCGATAGGGAACAGGTGTCAGGTAAGGACAATCCGTTTCGACCATGAGACGGTCCAAGGGAACGGTTTTCGCGATGTCCCGCAGTATCGTCGCGTTTTTGAACGTCAGCACCCCGGAAAAGGACAGATAGAAGCCCAGGTCCAGCGCGGCCTTGGCAAGCCACGCGTCTCCCGAGAAACAATGGAAGACGCCGCCGACGTCCGCCGCGCCTTCTTCCCGCAGGATTGTCACGGTATCGTCCTGGGCTTCACGCGTGTGAATGATGAGCGGCAGGGCCAGTTCGCGCGCCAGGCGAATCTGTTCACGAAACCGTTTGCGCTGGACCTCCCGTGGAGAATGGTCGTAATGATAGTCCAGCCCGATCTCGCCGTAGGCGACGACTTTCGGTTGCCTGGCCAAGGACCGGAATGACTCATACCAGCCCTCTTCGATTTCCTTGGCTTCGTGCGGGTGCACGCCGATGGTGGCAAAGACGTTGGGATGCGCTTGTGACAAAGCCACGGCGGCCTGGCTGGTGGCCAAATCACAGCCGATCGTGACAATGGCTTCAATGCCGGCGTCTTCGGCACGTTGAAGGACGTGGTCCCGATCAGTATCGTATCTCAGATCATCTAAATGCGCATGGCTGTCGATGAGCATCACCACTCTCCGTGTTCACGTTGGCGGGGCATCCTAGCACATCAATCGTGAGCAAAGAAGCCGGGGGCGTCAATGGATTGGGATACGGCATTATTTCACGCTGTCAATGAATGGGCCGGCAGGTCGGCGGCCTTGGATTGGTTGATGCGGCAATGCTCGTCGGAGACAAATTTCATTGTGCTGGTTGCGGCGTTTCTGGTTTGGCGGGCGTGGCTTGATTGGCGTCACGGCCTCTTGGTCACGGCGGTCCTGGGTGCATCGGTCGGCGCGGGGGATTTCATCGGGACGCAAATCAAGTCCTGGATCGCCCGCCCGCGGCCGTGCCACGTGCTGCCGGACGTCCATGAATTGGCCGGATGCGGGAAATTGTTCAGCCTGCCGTCCAATCACGCCGTGAATGCGGCGACTGTCGCGGCGTTGCTTGGGGTGCTGTTCCCCAAGACCCGCTGGCCTCTGGGGGTCCTTGTGGTGCTTGGGGGCCTCTCACGGGTCTACCTCGGGGCCCATTACCCGACGGACGTGCTTGCGGGCTGGTGCCTCGGCGGCCTCCTGGGCGCGATGGTCGGGTATGTGATCGCAAAAAAGCCCTGGCTAAATCTGTAATCGGGACCCTAGGCCATTGATTCCCCTCCTTTGTAAGGAGGAGCAAGGGGAGGTAGAGGCAGTTGCAGTCACCCGACGATCAGACTCTACCCCACCCGCATTCCCTCTTCGGAAATGCGCCCACTTACAAAGGGGAGGGAAACTGCGATACTACCCCATCCCCGCTTTCGCAGGAGTGACACCCGTTACAGCTTCCGCAAGGCTGCGACACGGTCTTCGATAGGCGGATGCGTCGAGAAGATCTGCATGAAACTTCGAGACTGTCCTGAGATTTTCATCGTCGCCAGGGCATCCTCCGTCTTATATTGGTATTCGACCCGTGTGACCCATCGATCGATCGCTTGCAGCGCAGAGATCATGTGCTCCTTGCCCACCGTATTGGCTGCAAATTTATCCGCGGAAAATTCACGGCGTCGCGACCACCAACTGATGGGAATCATCGCGAGGATCGACAGGACGATCTGGAGAAAAAAGTAGACGCCGAGGCCCAGCATGGGATTGCGTTCGGCCACCTGGCGATACACGATTCTGCTGATGAAATAAACGAAGGTATTCATCAGGCCCGCCAGGATCGTCGTCGTAAACATATCGCCGTTATAGACGTGCCCCATTTCATGGGCCAGCACGGCCCGCACTTCATCTTCGTTCAGGTTGTTCAATAAGCCGGTTGACACGGCCACCATCGAGTTGTTCTTCGACGGCCCCGTGGCAAAGGCATTGGGGTCCGGCGAGTCGTACAGCCAGACTTCCGGTGTTTTAATATTCAGCCGGTTGGCGATCTTCTGCACCGTTTCATAGACCAGTAATTCGGCGGCGTTCCGGGGTTGGGTAATCTGCTCGCAATTCAACATCATGCGCGCCATTTGCTTGGAAAACGCCAGGCTGATAAAGGCTCCGCCGAATCCGATGACAAAGGCCCACAAGAGGTCTTGTTGCATGAACGAACCGCGGAGGTCGATCCCGAACGCGGGCAGGACCATTTCCATGAGAATCGTGAAGGTGATCGACAGGGTGACAAAGATCAGAATATTGGACAACAGCAGCAAGCCGATGCCTTTCATCTTTTTCATGCATTCCTCCTCTACAAAAACGTTCTGCTCGTATGATCCGTAATGAACTTGACTTGATGCGCCGCTGCAACCGGGGCGTTCAAGGCGGGTTGCTTGAAAGCCTCAATCGGCCCCTCTATAGTCAGCGTACCATGATATAGTAATACCATATTTTTGTGAGTCAAGGCGGGGACAAGTCGGGGAGAACATCCGGGGGGTTTTCTTCCCCTTTGTAAGTGGGCGCATTTCCGAAGAGGGAATGCGAGTGAGGTAGAGTCCGAATGGCGGGTGACTGCAACTGCCTCTACCCCACCTGACCTCCCCTGTATAGACCGGGGACATGGTTTACGCCTGTTCGGAGACATGGTGAACACTTTAAGCTGCAGGGCTTCACCCCAAAAGGAGGAGCGCCATGCCTTGGAAAGAG
>MPMZ01000087.1 GCA_002238765.1 Nitrospira sp. bin75 | reverse complement strand
ACCCGGATATTTCTTCTTCAACGCTTCCAATTCATTGGCGGTCACGTCCGCCATGACGCTATTGGCATTGGCGATCTGATCATCGATGTCGGCCGTGACCGCTGCGATGCGACGCCCTTCGCGTCGCTTGATTTCCGTATAAGCCCGTCCCGCCTCGATCTCCGCGGCCTCGGCCAGGGGGATTTCTCCGCCTTGATCGGTGAGCAGGGTCAAGTGTTCGATCGTGAACGAGGTCTGGCGTTCGGCTTCGGGCAGCCGTACCATGACCTTCACTTCGTTGCGTCCTCGTTGTTGACGCAGCGCTTCCACGCCATAAAAGGCGCCGCGCACCTGCCGGGCCAAATCCGTCGCATTCAGGCCCAGGTTGCGGGCCTCGGGCTTGATGCGAAAGTTCAATTGCGGTTTGCCCAATGAGACACCGTCGTCGATATCCGTCACTCCCGCGTACCCTGACAGCCTCTCCGCCAATTCCTGGGCAGCGGTTTCCAGTATCGTCCTGGAACGATGGGCGAGTTGGATATCGATCGGAAGTTCACCGGTCGGCCCCACTTCGGCTTTAAACCCCAAGGATTCCAATCCCGGGATCGTCCCGATGGCGGCTCGCCAGGCCTTGGCAAAATCCGCGCCGCTGAACTCCCGTTGATCCGCGGGTTTTAAAAAAACCTGCACCCCGATGGTATGGCTGCCCATGGCACCCGAATCAGCCTGCCGCGGGCCCCTTTGCATCAAGGCCGCACCGATTTGGGCATAGACGCCTCGTAACGCGGTCTCGCCCCCGAGTTGGGCAATCGCGGCATTTCCGGACTCCACCAGGCGATGCAACACGCTCCGGGATTGTTCCATGGGCGCACCATACGGAAGGGTGGCTTGCGCCGTGATGATTTCAGAATCAATCGCCGGCAGAAACGTAAAGGGAATGTGCCCGCCGGCGACGATCCCGGCCGTCAGGATCAACAGGGCCAACCCCACCGCCACCGTCAGCCAGCGATTGGCGATCGCATTTCGGAGAAACGGTTGATAGCGCTCCCGGATGAAGGTCTTCATGGCTTGACTGAACCACTGTCGCGGGCGATCGAGCGTTTTCCAGAACCCCGACAGTTCTCGCGTATGGGCCAGATGCGCCGGCAACACAAACAAGGATTCGATCAGCGACACCACAAACACCGCCACCACCACCGAGGGAATCTGCCGTATAAGATTGCCGATGGCGCCGGGCACGAAAAACAGGGGCATGAACGCGGCGATGTTGGTCAACACGGCAAACATGATGGGGCCGGCAATCTCCCGGGCCCCGGCAATCGCCGCCTGGACCAACGACAACCCCTGTTCCCGCTTCTGATAGATGATTTCCCCCGCGACCACGGCATCGTCCACAATGATGCCCAGCGTGACAATGAACGCAAACAGGGAAATCATGTTGATGGAGACTCCGGTGAACGGAATGAAGAGAAACGACCCGATAATGGACACGGGCAGGCCCAGGGTGACCCAAAACGCGAGTTTGAGATCCAGGAACAAACCCAGAAGCAACAGGACCAGAGTCAAGCCGAGAAAGGCATTTTTCAACAACAAATTCATCCGATTCTGATAAATCTCCGATCGATCGTCCCCTATGGCGAAGCCAATGCCGTCGGGCAATTCCCGTCGCAGTTCATCCAAATATTCCCGTACGCTCCCGGAGACGGACTGGGGCGTTTCCCTGCCGACCCGGAACACCTTGACCTGAATCGACCGTTGACCATTGTAATAGGCTTCCTGGTCCACGTCCTCAAACCCGTCGTTGATCGTCGCAATGTCGCCCACGGTGATGGTGGCCCCATCCGGCGTCGAGGCCACGGGAATATCCGCGTATTCCCGGCCGAAATCACGCCGCTCCTGCGTCCGCAACAGCACTTCGCCGCCGGGAGTTTTGACCCCGCCTCCCGGCAGTTCAATGGCCGCCTCTCCAATCTCCCGGGCAATCCGGTTCAGGGTCAGGCCGTAGGCGCGCAGATGGCGTTGAGGCACTTCGATGGCAATTTCGCGGGGACGGGCCGAACCCAATTCCACGAGCGTGATCCCAGGCCGTTGCAGCAAGTCATCCCGCACGCGTTCAGCCACGTCACGCAGGGTTTGCTCTTCCTGGTCTCCGTACACCAGGACGGTCACGACCTGATTGCGGACTTCCGCCAGGCTGATAATGGGTTCCTCCGCCAGTTCCGGAAACGACTGAATGCCGTCAATCTCGTTCACGACGTCTTGCAGGACGTTGTCGGCATTGGCCCCGTTAATCAACTCGATCTCCACCTTGGCCCGGCCTTCGGTAGCCGTGGCGGTGACTTCCTTCACCCCGTCCAGTCCCCGCACCACGTCTTCAATGGACAGGATAATCCCCTGCTCCACTTCTTCCGGGCTGGCCCCGGGATAGGGTACGGAGACACGAATCTGATCGACTTTGAACTCCGGAAAGACTTCTTGCTTGATGTTGGTCAAGATGACCAACCCGCCGAGAATAAAAATCATCATGACGAGGTTGGCCGCCACCGTGTGGTGGGTCATCCAGGCAATCGGACCGGAACGCGGGGAGGTTTCGTCAGAAGACGCCATGGACAGGGCTACTCGGGGGATATGGTTGACGCACGTCCGGGATCGTCGGATTCCGGAGAAGCATGTACAGGCGACGTGGGTTCATCGGCTATTTGCAATGGAAGCCCGGGAATCGCCGCAGGGACTTGACTCGTGATGATCTCCTCACCGTCCCGGATCCCTTGATTGATGAGGACCGTGTCCTTTCGAGACAGGACGATTTCCACCGGTCGAACGTCCAACTGATTGTCAGCATTCTTAACCCAGACGCGAGTGCCTTCCCGGATCGCATCCCGGGGCACGACAATCACATCGTGTAATTCGGGACCTTCGATCTCAACGCGGACGTACTCGCCCAACAGGAGGGGCAAACGACCCTTCGCGGGTTTTTCCAATTCCAAGGGATCGGCAATCGAGACCAGGACCTGCGCCATTCGGCCGTTCTCCGTCACGTCGCCCAGTAATTCGACGACCGTCCCCTGCCGCACCACCGGTTCGTTGCTACCCCGTTCACGGATCACCAGGACGGGCGACCCTTGAGGGTGATCGGCCCCGGGCAAGGCAATCCACTCCAACTGCCGGATGGGCACGCTTACCTGCACCCGAAACTCGTCCGTGCCGACCAGCGTGGCCACGGTACTTCGCGTATTGATGAGTTGACCGATCTCGACGGATTCTTCGAGCACCAACGCATTAAAGGGGGCTCGCAACACCGTTCGCCGCAAGTCCAACTGCGCCTTGCGTACCCGGCTCTTCGCCGCGGCCAGCGCAATGCGTTTTTCCTTGAGGTGCGGGCGGCGAAGGGCCAGTTGCCGACTCAACGCATTGACTTCGCCCGCGGACGGGTTCAACAGGCTCCATTCGCGCTTCGCCACGGCCTGATTCCCCAGCTCCATTTTCAGATCGAATTCCGCTTTTGCCAAGGCAGCGCGTTGCTCATCCACCGCGACCTGATAATCCCGCGGATCGATCTGCAACAGGGCGGCACCCTTGTTCAGGGTTTCCCCGATCACGAGGCGAGGATTGAGTTTCACCACCCGGCCGCTGATTTCCGGTTGAACGATCAGCCGTTGATGATTTTGCACGGTCCCATACGCCACGATGACCGCCAGCTCATCCTGGACCCGCGCGGTCAGGACTTCGACAAAAGTCGGTTTGACCTCTCTTGCGGTTTTGGGCACGGTCGGACCAAGGAACATCAACGCCTGCGCCCCCAGGAGAGCCAGCCCGATGATGAGAATCGGCAGGACCACCTTCAGAATCTTCGATTTGTTTTCCGCTGAGTCGAGAGAGTCCGTCACTGGGGCACCTCCCGCATGGCGAGGTCCGGGGACACGGGTTGAGGGGGCCATCCTCCCCCCAGGGATTTATACAATTGCACGACGGTGAGGAGATGCGTGCGTTGCGTCTGAGCCAGAGCCGTTTTCGCGGTGAACACGTCGCGCTGCGCCGTCAGGACCTCCAGGTATGAGGCTTGTCCATTCAGGTATTCGAGTTGGGCCAACTCCAGGACTTCACAAGAGAGCTTGACCAGTCGCTCCCGTTCCGTCCGGACCTCTCGAATTTTTTGATGGGCCAGGAGGGCGTCTTCCACTTCCCGGAAGGCCTGTTGAATGCTCTTTTCATAGGACAGCCGCGCCTGTTCCTGTTGGGCTCGAGTCACTTCCAGGTTGGCGAGATTGCGCCCCGTGTCGAACAGCGGCACGGTGAGCGTGGGGCCGAACATCCAGACCCGCGAAGGGCCGACAAACAGATCGGAAAATTGCAGGCTCTGTGCGCCGAAATTTCCCGTCAGACTGATTTGAGGGAAAAACGCTGCCTTCGCCACGCCGATTTTGGCATTGGCCGCGACCAACCGTTGTTCGGCTTCCACAAGATCCGGACGCCGCTCAAGTAACGCCGACGGCAACCCCGCCGGCACCTCGGGAGGCAACGGGTTGTAGCGCAACGACGCTCCACGAAGGATGCGGGCCGGGTTCCGTCCCATGAGGAGGCTGAGTTGATGTTCCTTCTGTCCGATCTGCCGTTCGAGGTCGGGGATCACGGCCTGGGCCCGGGCCACCTCCTGTTCCGCGCGACGAATGTCCCGCGTGGACCGCTGCCCCACGAGTTTTCGCAACCGGATCAGCTCGAGGGCTTCCTGTCGGGCCTTGAGCGTATTCCTGGCCAACGCCAGTTCGGCATCCAATTCCTGCAGCTCGAAATACGCTCTGGCCAGATCGCTGACCAGCGTCAGGACCACCGTCCGGCGCGCCGATTCCCGGGCAAGCAGATCGGCTTGGGCCGCTTCCGTGGCTCGACGCAGTCTCCCCCAGAAGTCGAGTTCAAAGGATAAATCCATCGTGGCCCTGAATTGAGTCGTGGCGGGAATTTTCCCGATTCCATCCGGAATATCAATGCCGAACTGCTCACTCAACTCCGAAACATCGACACCGAACTGTCGCACCACCGCCTGCGACGTTTGATTCCGTTGAAGACTGCCCTTGCCGTCAATCCGCGGGAATTGGTCGGCGCCGGTGGCCGCGAGAAGGGCGCGGGCTTCTCGTACCCGGACAACCGCAATTTGCAAGTCCTTATTCTCCACCAACGCCTTGCGGATGATGGCTTGGAGGTTCTCATCCTGAAAAAGCTCCCACCAGCCGAGGTCGGCTAAGGAGACCTCTTCGAGGGTCGCACCCTGCTGCATCCGAAAGCCGTCGGGTTCCGCGACCGGCGGCCGCTCATAGTCCGGCCCCAGCGCGCATCCGCCCAGCGTGACCATCCCGAGGCTTATGGCGAGAAACCGGAATCTCATGATTGCTGTGCTCTCCCGCTCCGCGCCGTCATGGTCCGTTGACGGGGTACGGCACGCATGCCGGCAAGACTCACGTTGGTAATGTGTTCGGCCAGGGCGTTGACGTAGTCCTCGGTGAACTCGATATCGGCGTACAAGCGATCCATCACCGGTCGCGCGAACTTATAGTGCAAACACTGGCCGATCACGCTAAAGCAATGATGACGAATGTCTTCCTCGGTCGCGTCGTCCGGGAGTAATGCCACCACAATGGCGCGCAGCTTCGTGTGATTCGGGCGAATGAACGTGTCCACGAGTGTGTCCAATATCGGACTGGGATTCACCATTTCCTGGATATGAATTTTTTCCAGAGATGAGGATGGTTTGTGAATACCCACGACGTGATGAACGAACCAGAACACAAATGTTCGAAGTTGCTCTTCCGGAGGCTCGTCTCCAAAATCCACGCGTTCCGTATCCCGGTCCAGGTTCAGGGCATGGGAGACCACCTCGCCGTAGAATTGGGCTTTATCCCCAAAATGGTAATTGATAGCTGCCACGTTGGTACCTGCGCGCCGGACAATCTGCTGAATGGTCGCATGGTGATAGCCCCGCTCCCCAAAGACCTCCAAGGCCGCTTCAATGAGTTTTGATCGAGTGCTTTTCCTCATAACGGTTTAAGCCTACCTAATTCTAATTTATATTTCATATG
>MPMZ01000011.1 GCA_002238765.1 Nitrospira sp. bin75 | reverse complement strand
CTTCCCGCTTCTTCAGCCGGCCCCGGAGCCCGTCCAGCGTCTGCAGCGTCATCGGCATCCCCGCTATCGCCCGCGTCATCTCTTCCTTGCCTTCTTCGATCTTCTTCGCCAACTCGATCTCCCCTTCGCGGCTCAGCAACGAGACGCTCCCCATCTCTCGCAAATACAGACGAACGGGATCATCCGTTCGACTCAAATCACCGGGGGTGAGATCAATTTCCGGGGCGTTCTTTTCCAGCACATCTTCCTGTTCCTCAGTCTTGTCGGAAACGGACTCCGGCTCAATCGGCGCTTCGAGACGAGATTGAGACTGTGCCGCCCTGCGTCCGGGAACAGGGCTCCCGACGGGTTCGGGCAGCTTCCGGGGTTGGACTTCAGAGGGACGAACCGTTGCGGATGATGAACGTCCCTTCTTCCCCCGTTCGTTCTTTTTCTCAAATACCAACGCTTCTTTCCGTGACTTGGAGGCGATCGTCTTTGCCATAAAGGGCCCTTATCATGAAGTGGAGGAGGCTAACCCGGCTTTTCTTCCACGCAACGTTTCGATTTGGGAATTCAGAGAATCCGCGTCATCCGTTCGTTGCTCTCGCTCAGCGATTCGAAGCTGAGCAATCAATTCATCAAGACGGGTTCTCAAGTTTCGTTGTTCCAACGCTCTCAAACAACCCTGAATATACTCATCCCGATCCTCAAAATGGGTCCCGGACACCGCCAACTCCGCAACCGAATCGCGACACGTTTCATCCAGCCCGGTTTCAGCGATAAACCCCGACACATCAAGACCGCCTTCCGTATCGAGATGTCGCAGCCCGATCTCGACAAGCCGGCGATAGAGGGGCGATCGAAAATCCTCAGGCCGCAGACCCTTAAGCTGTTCCGCATGAAAACTCCCCTGCACCATGAACGAGACGATGTCGCGTTCTTCTCGAAATTCCCGTTTTTCGCTACGTCGATTGCCGGCGGGCATCGAGTTCCCGCGACGCCGGGCCACGTCTTGACGACGGCCGAGCACCGCAGAATAGCGATCGAGAAGCAGCTGTGGCCTGACACCCAGTCGCTCGGCGACACGCTGGACCTGTTCGTTCTTTTCAATAGGGTTTGAGACTTTGGCCAGGATGCCGAGTATGTCGTCGACTCGCCGGGTACGTTCTTCAATCGTCGCGTGCGTGGCCCCTTCCAGACGTTGGGCCACGGCGAACTCCAACAACGTCAGGGCCCGGTCCCGCAACGCCAGAAAACGCTCCGCCCCATGAGCCCGCACGTATGAATCAGGGTCATGCCCCGGAGGCATGACGACGACTTTGACCGTCACCCCACTATCACGAAACACGTCCAGCGCGCGCAAGACTGCACCTGTCCCCGCCGCATCGCCGTCAAAGATCAGCACCACGGTGTTGGCGAATCGACGGAGCAACACGGCATGCTCGGGCGTGAGTGCGGTTCCCAAGGGCGCGGCAACCTGACGAATACCCGCCTGATGCATCGCCAACACGTCGAAGTAGCCTTCGACGAGCATCAGAGAGTCCAGATGAGGGTTCGTCTCACGCGCCTTGTGCAATGCATACAACACACGACCCTTCTGAAAGAGCGCGGTATCCGGAGAATTAAGATACTTGGGGGTGCCTTCTTCGAACACGCGGCCGCCGAAGGCAATCACGTTCGCGCGAAGGTCATGGATCGGGAGCATGACCCGGCCGCGAAACCGGTCATAAAATCTCGCAGGCTTCGAGCGACCCTGAGCATCTTTTACCGCCACCAGACCCGAAGCTTCCAGATCTGATGGGGTCGCTCCCTGTCTGGTCAAATGGTTGGTGAGCCCATCCCACGATGGCGGCGCATACCCCATGCCGAACTCTTTCAGGGTCTCCAATTCAAGACCTCGACCGGTCAGGTAAGCCAAAGCCGGCCGGCCTTTGGACGGGTCATGCAGATTTTGCTGAAACCACGTATCGGCCAATGCATGGAGGCCTTCCAACCTTTTTCGTTGACCCGTTTGTGATGGCGTCAAGCCCTGTGACGCGTTCCGGGGAAGAGGAATGCCCGCCCGTTCGGCAAGGTCTTTCACCGTCTCCAGGAATTCCAACCCTTCTTTCCGCATCAGGAACGTGAAGATATCTCCCCCCACTCCACACCCAAAGCAGTAAAACATTTGGCGCGCGGGGGTCACGGTAAACGACGGCGTTTTTTCCTGGTGGAACGGGCAAAGCCCACGAAGGTTTTGTCCCGTCTTCGACAACGTGACATAGCGGGACACCACATCCACGATGTCAACGGAGTCACGGATCTGTTGAAGGGTAGCAGGAGGGATTCCAGCTCGTGCCGTAGTCAAGGCTCTTCTCCGAAGCCTTTGTTGGTACCCTCTGTTTTGGAAGAGCTAATCGGACGCAACTTGTTGGAAAATAATGCTTTACATACTTTACCAGGGATAGGACGACAAGTCAACCGGCGGGGACCGCCGTTTCTTAACGGGAGGACTCCGGTCCCGTCCCCCTGATACCCGATTGACCGAAGCGTTTGCCAAGTTCCTGCTGAATCGCCGTCATGGGAATTTCACAATGGCCCAAGGCCACGATGGAGTGAAAGATCAAGTCCGCCACCTCGTGGATGACTTCTTCCCGGTGCTCCTTCTTCACGGCCAACACGACTTCCCCGGCTTCCTCCACGACTTTTTTCAGAATACGATCGGGCCCGTCTTTCATCAAGGCGGACACATACGAATGCTCTTGCGGCTGGGCTTTCCGTTGCAGGACCATTTCATACAGCCGATCGAAAATTCCTCCGTTTGCCTCTTCACCGACCTGAGTCGTCGTCACACCCCGGGACGTCACTTCCGCAAAAAAACACGTGCGGGCGTTCGTATGACACGTGGGCCCCGTGGGTTCGGCCTTGACTAACAAGACGTCCCCGTCACAATCAAGAAATACACGTTTGCAGAGCAGATAATGGCCGGAGGTTTCCCCTTTTTTCCAAAGCTTCCGTCTTGATCGGCTCCAGAAGTGCACGTAACCGGTTTGCAACGTCTGATCGAGTGCTTCCCGGTTCATATAGGCCAACATCAGGATTGCGCCGTCACGCCAATCCTGGACAACGGCAGGCACCAGCCCGCGTTCATCAAACTGAATCCCGAGGTCGTTGGGGATCGCGCTCCGGTCAGATTCCACGGCCATTCACGATACGCACGGGAAGCCCGTGTTCCTTGAGATAGGTTTTCACGTCACTGATGCTGTAGGTTTGATAATGAAAAATCGAGGCCGCGAGCACGGCATCGGCTTTCCCTTCTCCCAAAGCCTCGCACAGATGAGCCACGGTACCGGCTCCACCGGACGCGATGACCGGAATGGAAACGGCTTCCGAAACGGCCCTGGTCAGCGGCAGGTCATAGCCGTCTTTGGTGCCGTCCTGATCCATCGAGGTCAACAGGATTTCACCGGCCCCTTTCTGCTCCATGTGTCGTGCCCATGCCACGGCATCCAATCCCGTGGGCTTACGACCGCCATGGGTGAACATCTCCCATCGATCGAGGCCCGCTTCCTTGGAGGGGACCTGTTTCGCATCGATCGCCACCACAATACATTGGGAGCCGAATCGATGGGCGGCGGCCGTCACGAACTCCGGGTTTTCGACCGCGGCCGTGTTGATGCTGACTTTATCCGCCCCCGCATTCAGCAGTTGCCGAATGTTCTCGAGGGTTCGGACCCCGCCGCCGACCGTGAGCGGCATGAACACCTGCTCCGCCGTCCGGGACACGATATCCAACAGGGTCTCCCGATTTTCATGAGAAGCGGTGATATCCAAAAAGCACAGTTCATCCGCACCGGCCTGATCGTAGACCTTTGCGACCTCGACCGGGTCACCGGCGTCACGAAGATTCACGAAGCTGACGCCCTTGACCACCCGGCCATCCTTCACGTCCAAACAGGGAATGATACGTTTGGTCAACATCTCCGTTTCACGCACGAGCCTCGGCCAACGCCGCGGGAAGATCCAGCGTCCCTTCGTATAAGGCCTTGCCGACAATGACGCCGATGATCTTTTGCCCCAACCGTTTGATCGCACGGATATCCTCCACTCGCGTGACTCCTCCCGAAGCGATCAGAGGAACCGGAGAAGCCCGGACCGCGTCACGCAGGGCCGCCACGTTCGGCCCCTCCAACATCCCGTCACGGCTGATCTCCGTAAAGATAACCCCGGCAAGCGGATACTCCTTCAAGGAAGCCAACACGGGCTCGGCCGTCGACTCGGAGACGTTCGTCCAGCCATGCACGGCGACTCTTCCCTGTTTGACGTCGACGCCGACGAAAATTTTATCGGGGAAGCAGGCACAGGCGTCGGCGAGAAACGCCGTATTTTCCAACGCGGCCGTTCCCAACACCACCCGGCTGACGCCATGGGAAAAATAGTATTTGACGACGTCCAACGATCGTATCCCTCCGCCGACGTGGATCGGGATGGACACGGCGCCGGCAATGGCACGCACGTGCTCCATATTCTGCGGTTTCCCGTTCACCGCACCATTGAGATCGACGACGTGCAACCGCTGGGCACCCAAGGCTTCCCATTGCCTGGCCATGGCCGCCGGATCGTCAGAATAGGTCGTCTCCTGCGCCATGTCGCCTTGCCGGAGGCGGACGCACCGCCCGTCTTTTAAATCAATTGCCGGGATGACCATCATGACCGGAACACCATTCCCGGGCCATGGCCCGGGTCATGCTTGTCTTGAGTGTATGCCTCGAAAGAGGCATCTCCTTTGAAGTGAGGAGGGCCGGAAACGCGTTCTAATCCGCACCCAACGGTAAGCTTTGCAGCACGCGGGCCACTCCCGCCCGCGCCAACTCCTCGGCCGTGACAAACGTTCCCCCTCGTTCCAGGAATCCCTTGAAATCATGAGTCAGCGGTTTCTGCTCTTCGAAAAAATCGCCCACCCACAACACCTTGCCGTCCCGGGCTCCGATCAATCGGATCTCGAACCCGACGGCGGCGGGATCAGCGGCGAACTTCGTGCCTTCCCGTTCACGATACACTCGAATCACACCTTCGAGGACCGCATCCACGGCCAACCGTTGTCCCAGGAGCCGAGCCGTCTCCCGACGATCACCGGCAAGGGCGGAGCCCTCCTGACTATCGAGGATCCGTCCGACGGTGTCAGGCGGGACGACGTGAACCCGGGGCTTGAGCCGTAACTGGGAATACACCATATGCCGGATCATGTCAGGCGCGGAGTCCGGCACGGAAACCTGGACCGCGCGAGACCGGCCGGGAACAGAGGAACCGCTGACGCTCCCCAACGACTGATGGATTTGAGGATGCTCAAGGTCCGCCGGAGGGGGCGTTCTGAACGCGAGCGAGATCCCCCGCTCACTTCTGACGACGCGAAACGGCGCAATCGCCACCTTGTTGATGGCTCGTGCTGCAAAATGCGGATGCGATTTGATAGTGACCGTATCAGGGGCGCACCCCCCACAACTCCACAGCAGGAGGAGCGTCGCCGACAGCCAACGCGTTCGTCGCCGGCGCGCGCCGGTGGTGCTGAAGACGCTCAATGCCATGCCCCGAAATTCTTGAGCAGTTGAAGCCCGACCTTCTGACTTTTTTCCGGATGAAATTGACAGGCAAACACCTTCCCTTTGGTCACACTCGACACAAAAGGCACGCCATACCGTGTTTCGGTGCAGACCACTTCCTCCTCTTCAGGTTCCACGTAATACGAATGGACAAAATACACGTGGGCTTCCGAATCGATTCCTTCCAATAACGGCATCGGCTGTTTGACCTGGATCGTGTTCCACCCCATATGCGGAATCTTCAACGGCGACGCCTGGGCCGATCCCGCAGGAAACCGTTTGACTTTTCCCTTGAAAATATTCAGCCCCCGGTGCACGCCGAATTCCTCGCTTTCCGAAAACAGGACTTGGAACCCCACGCAAATACCCAGAAACGGCTTGCCTTGAGCAATCGTCCGGCGCAACGGCTCGACCAAATCAAACCGTTGGAGATTGTTCACGCAATCGCCAAATGCCCCCACCCCGGGAAGCACCACGTGGGTTGCTCGATCAATGACCGCAGGATCTCTCGTCACGACCGCGTGATGCCCGACGGTTTGAAATCCTTTTTGGACGCTTCGCAAATTCCCTCTCTCATAATCGATAATGGCGATCATGGCTCGCTTCATCCCCCGCGTTCCGGATTCGTTTCACGTGCGAACCGCTAGGCGAGGACTCCTTTCGTGGAAGGAACCCCGACCACCCGCTCGTCCTGCCGAGTCGCCTGATCCATGGCTTTGGCAAACGCCTTGAATACGGCTTCAATCATATGGTGAGGATTCCGGCCGTACCGAACGTTGACGTGAAGATTCAACCCGCCTTGATTCGACAGGGCCTGGAAAAAATCTTCAAACAGGCCGAGATCAAACCCTTTCACTTCCCGATGAGACAGCGTCACGTTATACACCAGAAACGGCCGCCCGCTGAGATCGACCACGACTTCCGCCAACGTTTCATCGAGAGGGACCGTGGCCCACCCAAACCGGCGGATTCCGGCTCTGTCTCCCAGTGCTTCCTTGAAGGCACTCCCCAACACCATGCCGATATCCTCAACCGTGTGGTGATCGTCAATATGGGTATCACCCTTGGCTTCAAGCACGAGATCGAACAACCCGTGTCGCGCGAAGGCATCCAACATGTGGTCCACGAACGGAACGGGCGTGGCAATCCGGCGTTGCCCGGTCCCATCCAAGCCCAATTCCACGCGAATGGACGTCTCGGAGGTGGACCGGTCGACTGCCGCCCATCGCGGGTTTTCTGAAAGACTCATGACCCCCGGCTTTCTATGGAGCGGGCATGCGCTTGTAACCCCTCCATGGCGGCCAACCGCGTGACGTAGGGGGTGACGACCTTCAGTTGTGCCTTGTTATACGCCACGACGTTCGTTCGTTTCACGTAATCATCGAGCGACAAAGCCGAAAAAAACCGTGCGGAGCCCCCGGTCGGCAGCACGTGATTGGGACCGGCCACGTAATCCGCCACGGCCGGCGGGGTATAGCTCCCCATAAACACCGCACCGGCATGCCTGATTTTTTTCACGTAGTCGAAGGGCCTGGGCAACAGGACCTCCAAATGTTCGGGAGCAATGGCATTGGCCACGTCAAAGGCTTCGTCCAGATTCGAGACGACAAAAATTTTACCATAACGGCCGACGGAATACGTGGCAATATGTCGACGCGTCAGTTTGGGTAATTGAAGGCGGATTTCCCTCGCAACCTTCTTGGCGAACGACGGCGCAGTCGTCACCAGATAGACGCGTGCTTCTTCATCGTGTTCGGCTTCACACAACAGGTCGGCTGCGCAATGGGCGGGGTTGGCGGATTCATCCGCAATCACCAGCAGTTCGCTCGGTCCGGCAATCATGTCAATATCGACGGTCCCGTACACCGCTCGTTTGGCCGCGGCCACGTACATGTTGCCCGGACCGACGATTTTATCCGCCCGGGGTATCTGCTTGGTCCCGTAGGCCAACGCCCCGATCGCCTGCACGCCTCCGACCCGGTACACTTCATCGACGCCCGCGAGATCCGCCGCGACCAACAAATGGGGATCGATGGACCCGGACGTGGTGGGACTGCACATGATGACCCGCGGCACCCCGGCGACTTTGGCGGGGATGGCGTTCATCAACACCGTCGAGGGATACAACGCTTTCCCGCCGGGCACGTACAACCCCACGACGTCCAGGGGAGTGATGAACTGCCCGAGCTTCACACCCTTTTCCTCACTCACCCACGTCGGCACCCGTTGTTTGCGATGAAACGCACGAATGCGTCTCGCGGCAAATTGTAAAGCTTGCAGATCCGCCCGTTGCACGCCGGCATACGCCTGCTGAATTTCTTTCGAGGACACGCGAAACTTTTTCGGCGACAAGGTCAGGCCGTCAAACTTTTTGACGTATCGCGAAACCGCGGCATCGCCGTTGCGTTCGACGTTTTTCAGAATACGTTTCACGCGACCTTCGATCTTGGCGTGCTGGCAGGCGGCACGATTGCAGACCTCGGCCAACGCCTCGGGATAGGTTTTATCTTTTGAAGAAATAACGTTCATCACGACGTCAGGCGCAAGCCGTCTTGGGACGACTCTTGCGCAGCCTGTTGATCATGGTGGTAATGGCCTGATGCTTCATTTTCAAACTGGCACGATTTACGATCAAGCGGGCCGTCGATTCGGCAATTGTTTCCATTTCCTGCAGGTTGTTGGCTTTCAGCGTTTCCCCGCTCGAGACCAGATCCACGATCCGATCCGCCAAGCCCACCACCGGCGCCAACTCGATCGACCCGTACAACTTGATGATCTCGACCGGAATTCCCTGCCGGTTAAAATGCAATTCCGTGATGTTGGGATATTTTGTGGCGACCCGGAGTTTTGACGATAAACGCGTGCGCTCATCAAGTCCCGCCAGGGCCGCGACGGAGATCCGGCACCACCCGATCCGCAGATCCAAGGGTTCATAGACGTCCAGTTGCTGCTCCAATAACAAATCTTTCCCCGCCACTCCCACGTCGGCCGCTCCATACTCCACGTACGTGGGCACGTCAGTGGGGCGGACAACCAAAAAAGACAGCCCGGACTGCGGCACGTCGAACGCCAGTTTGCGATCGTCGGACGACAATTCCGGGCCAAGATAGCCCGCTTGCTGAAACAGGGCCAGCGTCGGATCCAGGAGTTTCCCTTTCGACAGGGCGACGGTCACCATCTCACTCATGACCGGAGCCCTCTCGTCGAACCGACGCGCCCAAGCCTTGCAGTTTGTCTTCGATGCGCTCGTATCCCCGTTCCAAGTGATAAATCCTGGAAATCCGCGTTTCACCCTCGGCAGCCAACCCGGCCAACAACAGCGCGGCACTGGCACGCAAATCCGATGCCATGACCGGCGCGCCCGTCAACCGGCCTAATCCTTTCACAACGGCACGGTGTCCATCAACCGTAATCGCCGCACCCATGCGTCGCAATTCCGGAACGTGCAAGAACCTCCCGGCAAACACCGATTCGGTCATCACGCTCGTCCCTTCCGCCAGACACAGCAACGCCATCATTTGCGCTTGCAGGTCTGTGGGAAATCCCGGATAGGGAAACGTTTGCACGTCCTGGGCCCGTAACCGGGGTTCGGCCTCGATGGCAATCGACCGTGCTTCCTCCGACAGCTCCGCGCCGCATTGCCTGAGTTTGGAAATCACGACGTCCAGGTGTTCGGGCACGCACCGGTCCACTTCGACCCGCCCCCCCGTCATCGCACCGGCCATCAAATACGTACCGGCTTCGATCCGGTCGGGAATCACCTCGTGCTCCGCGCCATGCAACGCCGGGACCCCTTCGACGACGAGACGCCCGGATCCCGCCCCTGAAATTCTGGCGCCACGTTTGATCAGGAAATCGGCCAAATCGACAATTTCTGGCTCCATCGCGGCATTGTTGATCACCGTCGTGCCTTTCGCGAGACAGGCGGCCATCATCAAATTTTCGGTTCCGGTGACGGTCGGAATTTCGAAATCAATACGCCGGCCTTCCAACTTCGCGGCGCGCGCCCGGATATAGCCGTAATCGACGGAGACCGTAGCCCCCAACTTTCGCAGTCCCTCCAAATGCAGGTCGACCGGTCTGGGGCCGATGGCGCATCCCCCCGGGAGGGAAACGACGGCTTCCCCGAATCGGGTCAACAACGGACCCAACACCAGGATGGAGGCCCTCATGGTTTTGACCAGATCATAGGGAGCCTCGAGAGAGTGGACACGGGTCGCGTCGATCACCACCCGCCCCTCCTCCTGCTTGACGGAGACACCGAGTAAGCTGAGCAGCATCAACATGGTGGCGACGTCTCGCACCTGGGGCAGGTTGGATATCGTACACTCTCCTCCCCCTAGCAGGGTCGCCGCCAAGATGGGGAGCGCCGCATTTTTGGCGCCGCCGATCCTGACACGTCCATTGAGGCGTTGCCCGCCCGTGATGACCAGACTGTCCATGGTTACGACGTTCGCTCCAGGCAGATCACGCGATCAATACCCGCCGGATCGCGCCGGATCGATTTGACGATGAACGCTTTGCTGCGGCTGACCTTTCGACGGACGTCATCGGCTTGGTTGATGCCCATTTCCATGACCAGGATCCCGCCCGGGTGCAAGAGTGACGGACTCTCCGCCAGCAGACGATCATAAAACTTCAAGCCGTTCGGGCCGCCATCGAGGGCAGGGAGCGGTTCAAACGCCCGGACTTCCCGTGGCAGCAGGTCGCATTGATCGGACGGAATATAGGGCGGATTCGAGACCATGACCGAAATCGTTCCTGCAAGCGCACGACCGGACAACGGTTCGAGGCACTCGCCCTCAATAAACCGTATCCTGCCGGCCACGCCATGACGTTGCGCGTTGTCCCCGGCCACGTGAAGAGCCGGAGCACTGCAATCCGTCGCCAGGACGGTTGCCCCCGGACAGTCCAACGCCAAGGAAACGGCCAGGCATCCCGACCCCGTTCCCATATCCACCATGTGACAGGGATCGGCCGAGAAGCGTGAAGCCAGGACTTCTTCGATGATCAACTCGGTTTCAGGCCGTGGGATCAACACGTGCGGGTTCACGAGAAAGTCGCGGCATCGAAAAGCCTGGGTGCCGATAATATATTGCAGGGGTTCGTGTAACGCCCGGCGGCGAAACAGCGACTCGGTTCGTGGCCAATCTTCCGGCCCGATCTCGTGTTGCGGGTCGGAATACACCCTGAGACGCGCCTCCCCCATACCGGCTTCCAACAGCCAGAACGCTTCATTGTCCGAATTGGCCACCCCGGCGGCGCGCAGGATTGCCACACCCCGTTGATAGGCGGACAGGAGGGTGGCCGGGGGACAAGAAGAATCCGTCAGATCCGTCGTCTCAGTCTTCATGATCAGGTGTTGGACGCGATTTCAGCCCCGCGACCCGCCGGCTCACGGGCATCGTTTAGCGCTTTCACCAATTCCTCGAGATCTCCGTCAAGGATCGCGTCCAACTTATGCAAACTCAGCCCTATCCGATGATCCGTGACGCGATTTTGCGGATAATTGTAGGTGCGGATCTTTTCACTTCGCTCACCCGTCCCGACTTGAGAACGCCGATGCTCGGCAATCGAGGCATCCTGCTTTTCCCGTTCGGCGTCGCCGATGCGGGTTCGCAGGGTCCTCATGGCTTTTTCCCGATTCTTGAGTTGCGACCGTTCATCCTGACACGTGACCACCAAGCCGGTGGGAATATGGGTAATGCGCACGGCCGAGTAGGTGGTGTTGACGCTCTGGCCCCCGGCGCCGGAGGAACAAAACGTATCGATGCGAAGATCTCTCGGGTCCAGATGGATCTCCACGTCTTCGACCTCGGGCATGACCGCCACGGTCGCCGTGGACGTGTGAATGCGCCCGCTCGCCTCCGTACTCGGGACTCGCTGGACACGGTGCACCCCGCTCTCGTACTGGAAGGCGCCGTACGCCCCTTTGCCCTCAACCAGAAAAGTGGCTTCCTTGATTCCGCCGATGCCCGTCTCCTTGGCATCAATCATCTGCACCCGCAACCCATGGTGTTCCGCGTATCGCAGATACATGCGTAACAACTCACCGGCGAACAACCCGGCCTCTTCGCCGCCGGTTCCGGCACGTATTTCGACGAATGAATTCTTATCATCCTCGGCGTTGCGAGGATGCAGGAGTTGCAGCGCACGTTCCTCAACCTGCGCGCGTTGCTCTTGCAACGTCCCCAATTCATCGTCGGCCATCGCCCTGAGTTCCGAATCCAATTGCGGGTCATCGAGCATCCGCGACGTATTGGCGATTTCCCGGAGCAGGCGCTGATAGTCTGCAAACAGCCCGCTGGCTTCTGCAATCTCAGCCCGCTCTTTGTTGTAGGCAATCACCACCGGCGGCTGGCGGAGAACCGTCGGGTCCGCCAGGCGATGGGTCAACTCGTCGTAGCGGTGCGCCACGGCTTCCCACTGGGCAAGCCAGCCCTCAAACTGGTTCACTCTCTTGTCGTCGGACATAGGCGTTCATTCTCTCGTTTCCTCTCCCTTGATGGGAGAGGATTAAGGTGAGGGTGATGCGTTGTGCAAGGTCGCACGCCACGGTTACGGCCAAGACCACGTCTTTTTCTTTTCCCCCTCACCCCAGCCCTCTCCCGCCAGGGGAGAGGGTTCTATAAGGCATGAGATGCGGTCCTACACAGGCACCCTGCCTTCTCTTGCCATTTACACTTCTCTACAATTGGAAGAACGTATGCGAGAAAATCGAGGAGCGCGAGATCGCGTCGAGCGGGCAGGCTAGGCTTTGGACTTCTTGGCGTACTTTTTCTTAAATCGTTCCACGCGTCCTTCGGTGTCAACGATTTTCTGCGTACCGGTAAAGAAAGGATGACAGGCGGAACAAATGTCCACCTTGAGATCACCCACGGTTGAACGGGTTTGGAACTTCATGCCGCATGCGCAACTGACCGTCGCCTCGGAATATTCAGGATGAATGTCTGTTTTCATGATGCCGATTCTCCCTCACGCCTGTATCAACCCCTCTATATGTACCATGAAAGACCGGGGGTTGGCAAAGGCGTGATGGTTATCGATTCATGGACTGGAGAAAGTCCTGATTATCCTTGGTCCCGGCGATCTTGTCGATGAGAAACTCCATGGCCTCCATCGTCCCCAGGGGGCTCAACACCTTGCGTAACACCCACATTTTGTTCAAGCGGTCACGATCGACCAGCAACTCTTCTTTCCGGGTCCCCGATTGGCTGATATCGATGGCCGGGAAGATGCGTTTGTCCGCCAATCGACGATCCAAATGGACTTCCATGTTCCCCGTCCCTTTGAATTCTTCAAAAATCACGTCGTCCATGCGACTGCCCGTATCCACCAGGGCCGTGGCCAGAATCGTGAGGCTCCCGCCGTCCTCGATGTTTCGAGCCGAACCGAAAAACCGTTTGGGCCGTTGCAGCGCGTTGGAATCCAGCCCGCCGGACAGCACCTTTCCGCTCGGAGGCGCAATCGTATTATAGGCCCGGGCCAACCGGGTGATACTGTCCAGCAAAATCACCACGTCGCGTTTATGCTCGACCAATCGCTTCGCCTTTTCCATCACGATCTCGGCCACTTGCGCGTGGCGTTGGGCCGGTTCGTCGAACGTGGAGCTGATGACCTCCGCGCTCTTGACCTGGCGCTGCCAGTCCGTGACTTCTTCCGGACGTTCGTCGATGAGTAAGACAATGAGCAGGGTTTCCGGGTGATTGTGCAGAATCGCACGGGCAATCGCTTGAAGCAGCATGGTTTTGCCCGTTCGCGGGGCAGCCACGATGAGCCCGCGTTGTCCCTTCCCGATGGGCGTGGTCAGTTCCATCACCCGCGTGCAGTACTCTTCCTGATCAAACTCCAGGGAAATGCGTTCTTCGGGATAGAGGGGCGTCAGGTTGTCGAACAGAATTTTGTCCCGCTGCATTTCCGGTTCGTCATAATTGATTTTCTCGACCTTCAGGAGGGCAAAATACCGCTCCCCGCCTTTGGGGGGACGAACCTGACCGGAAATGATGTCGCCCGTCCGCAGGCCGAAGCGACGGATTTGAGAAGGTGAAATGTAAATATCATCGGGACCCGGAAAATAATTCGAATCCGGCGCACGCAAAAACCCGAAGCCGTCGGAAAGGGTTTCCAGGACCCCTTCTCCAAAAATGACTCCGTTTTTCTCCGCCTGCCCCTGCAGGATGGCAAAGATCAGTTCCTGTTTCCTCAGATTGGCGCACCCTTCAATTTTCAATGAACGGGCCAGATCCGCAAGGTCGCCGATGGATTTTTGTTTCAATTCCGCAAGATGCATAACCTTCTCCTAAAGGTGGGTGATCATGAAGCCGAAAGGGTTTGATACCATTGCCGGCCTTTCAACACATGTAGCCTGAAGCAGCCTACAAGCACTTCCCATTGTCTTCACTCTTTTCTCCTTCATCGCGTCGAACCGACGGCTGACACCGCCCGGGCCGGTTGACGGATGAGGCAGGCATGGAAGTGGGTGGTTCAAACATTTCCCGTCGCCGGCTTCGTGGCGTTACGACGAGCCGAAACGTATCCTGCTGGGTATTGACGGGTTTGCAAACTATTCACAGGTGATGAACGGGCTGTCCTGCCGTTGTTCCGGAACAGTCATTCAGACAATTCCACAAATGCATACAATGCAGGAAACCTATTCATCATGTATCTGGGCAAAAAAGTGTTGGCGTTTTGGATAACGTGAAAACCGGATTTACAATTTTGGAACTTGAAAACTCATGTAGGAAGAAGTAACTGCCTCTTCAATTTGGAAGGTATATTTATTTTGTATAACATGAATCTCCTGATTGTCAATAGTTTCTTGTGTTATCTAATCTTACATCCGGCACTATTCGCGAAGCCGTCATGGAAGGAATGCCGCTCTCTTTGTGCGGACTGTTGCGGGGCATTCCCTTGTTTTCAAACATTGTCGGTTTGCGATGCCACGATTGTTGTGATAAAGAAAACGGAAGCAGGGGAACCTTCTCTGCGTCACAATCTAACACACCCGCGCGACAATGGCCAAGCCCGAAGAGCCTTTCTCACATGGACGGATTTTCTCCTTTGCCGAGGCGACGGAGTTGATCCCCAAATTGGCGACGCACCTGACCAAAGCCAAAGCCGGCAAAACCATCCTGCTGGAAACAAAAGAAGAAATCAAAAAAGCGAGCGCCAACGCTTCGTACGGAGGCGGGAGTTGCGAGGGCCCTCGTTACATCAAAGCACTCGAAGCGATTTATGAAAACCTCAACAGCGTCAATGAAATGGGAGTGATCGTCAAAGATCTGGAAATGGGCTTATGCGACTTCCCGTATCTCATGGAAGGACGCGTGGTGTATCTCTGCTGGCGGCTCGGTGAAGACACCATCGAATGGTGGCATGAAATCGACGACGGCTACAAAGGGCGGCAAGCCCTGCCCAAAGAGAACACGTGACCGACGGAAAGTGTATGACGTACGTAATCATTGGATGGGACGGACCGGAAGGCCAGAGCAAGCGCCCGCACCATCGACCCGCCCACCTGGACTATCTTGAACACTTACAGCAGCAGGACCGATTGGTCTGTGCCGGACCCTTTACGGATAAAGCCGGAAGTCTGGTCATCATTGAGGCGGACACCATGGAGCAGGCGGAACGCATTGCCAACGGTGACCCCTACGTCACCCACGGAATATTCGAACGAGTCGAAATCCATCCGTTTAAACAGGTCTTCCCCAGTCAACCAGGGGAATAATTTCGCCTCCGCAGACTCTACCTCCCCTACCCCTCCTTACAAAGGAGGAGAAACGGGTTTTGCCTGCGACAACTGCACAATAATCTTCCATTCGTTTTCACGGACCGGTTGAACCGAGAGGCGCGATCCTTTTCTGAGCAGTTCCATCCGTTCGAGACCTCTTACGCTCCTGAGGCTTTCCAAAGAAAGCGGCGCTCGCAGTATCTCCTTTAATCGAACGTCGACCATCACCCATCGCGGATTCTGTTTTGAACTTTTGTCATCGAAATACCGGCTGCCCGGCCGCCAGGCAAAATAATCGGGATACGCGGCCTTGACGATCTCGACAATACCCACGATCGCCGGAGGATCGGCATTGCTATGATAAAAGAAAGCCAGATCCCCGACGGCCATGGCTCGCAGAAAGTTACGCGCCTGATAATTTCTCACGCCTTCCCAGCAGGTCGTCCGTTTGGGAGAACGCGCCAAATCCGCAATGGAAAACGTCGAAGGTTCCGATTTGAGCAACCAGTAACCGGGCATCGCCTGGGCCTCCGAATGCCCCTACCTCCCCTCGCCCTTCCTTACAAAGGAGGGGAATGACAAGGCAGAGATCGTCAACGCCTGTCCTGAGCCTGTCGAAGGGAATGACTGAACACATCAAATCCTATCCTGTTCGATGACGGCCATTCAATGCTTCCCGGCGATGAATCGCCTGGGATGGGGCGCTTGTCGAATTGTCGAGAACGTGCTATGTCCCCTTGCGACGCAGGGAGCGCGCCCGATGAACGCCATTCAGACTTTCTACGACGACCTGACCGCTCTGATCCCCCCGGAGGCCCTGATCGCCATCACCATCGTCTCGGTCGTCATGTTTTTCGGGACCATCCTGCTCATTCCCATCATCATCATCCGCCTGCCCGTGGATTACTTTTTGCACGATGAAGAACACGTGTGGATGGAGGGCTACCATCCGGTCCTGCGCTACGCGGGGTTGGCCGTCAAGAACACGGTCGGCCTCGTGTTTTTCCTGGCAGGGATCGCCATGCTCGTCCTCCCGGGCCAAGGTTTACTCACCATGGTCATTGGAGTATCCTTACTCGATTTTCCAGGCAAGCGAACGATCGAGCATCGGCTGCTCACGAAACCCATGGTCTTCCAGGCCATGAACGCCATTCGACAAAAGTTCGGCAAGCCTCCGTTTTCGACGCAGGCATGAACGCCGGGCTGACAGCCGAGCCCACGAGGGCGACATGTCGTTTCGCGCCACCCGGCGTACACGTAGCGTTCACTCGACGTGCTGAAGCCCCATGAAAACCGTGAAGACGACCGCGTGGATTCTCGTCTCCCTCCTGTGCGCCGTGTCCTTCGGCTTCGTCACCGGCCTGTTGAACCCTGAGGAAAAAGTCAACGGGCTCTGGCTGGTGACGGCGGCCGGCTGTTTTTACGTGCTGGCCTACCGGTTTTACGGAGGATTCTTAAGCCGGCGCGTCATGCAGCTCGATGACGAGCGCCGGACTCCGGCCTTTCGACTGGAAGACGGCACGAATTATTATCCCGCGAACAAATACGTGCTCTTCGGACACCATTTCGCCGCCATTGCCGGCGCCGGGCCGTTATTGGGTCCGGTCCTGGCGGCACAGTTCGGGTTTTTGCCGGGGTTTCTCTGGATTGTGATCGGGGCCGTGCTGGCGGGCGCGGTACAGGATTTCGTCATCCTGGTCGGCTCCCTGCGTCGCAATGGCCGGTCCCTGCCGGAAATCGCCCGCGCGGAGATCGGATGGATCACCGGCACGGCCACGGCCGTGGCCGTGTTGTTCATCGTGATCGTGGCCTTGGCCGGTCTGGGACTGGCCGTGGTCAACGCGCTCGTGGCCAATCCCTGGGGCACGTTTACCATTGCCATGACCATCCCCATCGCCTTGCTCATGGGCTGGTACCATCACGACGTTCGCCCCGGACGCGTGGGAGAAATGTCCCTCATCGGCATCGTGCTGCTCGTGCTGTCCGTGGCCCTGGGCAAAGTGGTGGCGCAATCGGACGTGGCGCTCTGGTTTACCCATGACCGGACCACGCTGGTCTGGCTGTTGGCCGGATACGGATTTCTGGCCTCGGTGTTGCCGATGTGGATGCTGTTGGTGCCGCGAGACTACCTCTCCACGTTCATGAAACTCGGGGTCATCGGGCTGCTGGCGGTCGGCGTGATCATTCTGGCACCCGACCTGCACATGCCGGCAGTCACCGGCTTCATTTCCGGAGGAGGCCCGATTATCCCCGGCCCCCTGTTTCCGTTTCTGTTCATCACGATCGCCTGCGGCGCCATCTCGGGATTCCATTCGCTCGTGTCATCGGGCACCACGCCGAAAATGATCGCCCGCGAATCCCAGGCCATGGTGGGCTATGGCGCCATGTTGCTGGAAAGCTTTGTCGGAGTGGTCGCGTTGATCTCGGCGTCCCTGCTCATCCCGGGCGATTATTTTGCGATCAACACGCGCCTGTCGGCCGAGGCGCTGGCGGCCATGGGGTTCCCCGTTCAAAACATTCACACGCTCTCGCAACTGGTCGAAGTGGACGTCTCGGGCCGGCCGGGAGGCGCGGTCTCGTTGGCCGTGGGCATGGCCTGGATTTTTTCCGCCCTGCCGGGGATGGCCGGGCTCATGGCCTATTGGTATCAATTCGCGCTCCTGTTCGAAGCCCTGTTTATCCTGACGACCATCGACGCGGGTACGCGCGTGGCGCGATACCTCGTTCAGGAAATGGGCGGGCACGTCTATGCTCCGCTTCGCCGGATCAATTGGTGGCCCGGCGTCGTCCTGTCGAGCGCGCTCGTGGTCGGGGCCTGGGGATGGCTCATCGCCACGGGAACGATTTCCACGGTCTGGCCCATGTTCGGCGCCGCCAACCAGTTATTGGGAACCCTGGCGCTCTGTATCGGCACGACCCTGTTCATCAAAATGGGCAAAGCCCGCTACCTGTGGGTCACGGCCGTCCCGATGGTGTTCGTGGGCATCGTCACCTTGACGGGCTGTCATGACCTGTGGTGGATCTTTCTGGACCGGGCGCGAACCGCCGCGGACCCGGTGGCGCGCGTCACGATGACGCTGAATGCGGCGCTGGTCGGCTTGGTCGCCGTCCTGGCACTCGTGGTCCTGACCGAAAGCGCAATGAAATGGTACCGGCACCTGGTCCTGAAACAACCCTATGCCACCACGGAAATTCTCGACGGCGACGGCATTCGGATGCCGGATGGAAAGTGTTGTTAGGACTCATGCCCTGCTTAGGCTCCGGAAACGACGTCTACAGGACACGATAGATAAAATCGTGGCTGCGATATGGTATAATACGTACGACCCGCACCTCACGAAATTAAAGCATTCAAGATGACTATCGAGATCTGTTAGCAAGGTGGTGAGCTGGTTTTTGAAGGTGATGGAGATAAATTTATGAGTACCGAAATTCAATATCTAGGGTCTCGCTTCTACAGATGCGCATTGCAGGTCAATCCCTTTAGCTATGCCCAGTATCAGGGAGAAACAACTCTCCAAGAAGCAGACTACAACCGACAAATTTTGCAGCAGTGCCAGGACAATCGTATCGAAGTTGTGGGGCTTGCAGATCATGGAAAAGTTGAAGACTCAGAAGGGTTACGTAATCTATTGAGACAGAACGGCGTCACCGTGTTTCCAGGATTTGAGATTACCAGTTCTGAAAAAATTCATATGGTCTGCCTCTACCCCGAAGATCATTTATTAGCAGACCTCAATCAGCATCTTGGACAATTGATGGGAGAAAACAGCACTAAGCTTGCTCAAGAACCAACCCATCCATCTTCATTAAGCTGCGAACAAATCGCAAATAAGGTGATAACTCATCAAGACGGCTTTTGGTACGCTGCGCATATAACCGGAAACAATGGCCTACTAAAGCTGGATAGCGGTGGCGGAAACTATGTTCAATTGTGGAAAAAAGAAGAATTGGTCAGAGCCGGACAGATTCCCGGTCCGATAGAAGACTTACCGGATAAATACCAAAAAATTATTCGAAATAAAAATCACGATTATAGGAGAAAAAAGCCTATCGCGATAATCAATGCCAAAGACATAAAACGTCCAGAAACGCTATCAGATCTTTCAGCTTTTTGTTTGATTAAAATGATCCAGCCTGATTTTTCAGCATTCAGGCAGGCTTTTTTTGATCCTGAATCACGAATTCGGCTTATTCATCAGACTCCCGATAATCCCTATTCGGTCATCAATTCTATACAGTGGCGAGGAGCAGGGTTTTTTACCAGCCACGACTTAGCTTTTTCCAAAAATCTAAATGCTGTTATTGGTGGTCGAGGCACAGGTAAATCCACCTTGATAGAAAGTATTCGCTATGTTCTAAACCTATCAATTCGTGGAGGAGATGACAGAGGTGTAGAGGCTCTTCGCAAAAAAAATTTAGGCGATTCGCAAATCACCTTGGAAGTACTCTCAAAAGCCCAGCAAGGACAAGTCTATCGCATCAGCAGGCGCTATGGCGAGCAGCCTGTCGTAGAAAACCAACAAGGTGACATTTCTCACCTGACCCCTAGAGACATCCTGCCCGATATTGAGCTACTTGGTCAGAATGAAATTCTTGCACTGGAAAAGGATGAGGATGCCAAGCTGAATTTGATAAATTGTTTCCTCCAAGACAGCGGTCAATTTGACAGAAGAATGGATGAAATAAAGCGTCGTTTGGAGTTGAGTCGCAAAAAGATTGTTGAAGCCCATAAGGAGTTTGAACGAATTGATGAAGTAGTCGCGCAAGAACCGGTTTTGGACGAAAAAGTGAAACAGTTTGAAAATTTGGGAATAGCAAATAAACTGAAAAATGCCCAATTGCTCGAACAAGAAAGAGAAATTGAAGCGAGAATCGCAGGACAATTTGAAGCCATTTTACAATGGTCGAACAGCTATCAGGAAATTTTTGATCTGTTATTTCTGCAACGAGATGATATTGATCAATTACCGAACAAGGCATCGATACTAAGAGCAAGAAAGATTTTTGAAACCCTTCAAAGCGATTTGAATCAATTAGTTGGCAATATTGTTAATCGCTATAACCAAGCCAAATCAGACTACGATTCCATACATTCGGCCTGGCAAAGTCACTCCCGGGAAATTCTTGATGAACTGAATCAAGCAATTGCACAATTGCCTGATCATGCCGGAAAAAGCGGTAGGGCGTTGGGGGCGGAATATAAAAACATTATTGCCAAATTGGTAAACATTCGAAAGAACAAAACAACCCACGAAAAACAAAAGCTTATTGGCCGTGATGCTGACAACAAGAGAAAAGAAGTATTGAAAGAATATCGCGATACCGCCTTTGCTCGATTCGAATCAATGAGTCAGGCAATAGAAAAACTGAACAAGAATCTCGTCGGCAAACTAAAAATTGACATCAAGCGCGCAGGGAATTTGGAGCAACTTGAGTCATTCTTGCGTGCTATTGATGGAATTGGAAGTTCCAAAATTCAGTGGTTAAGGCAACTGGAAGGAGATTTGGATTTATTGGAGTGGTCGAAGTGGATAAGAAACAAAGATAAGACGGCCTTCTTGGCTAAGTATAAAGAAAAGGGGTTGACTTCAGGTACTGTCGACAAATTATTGGGATTGAGCTTGGAAGAAAGGCTTCAACTGGAAGAGATCGAATTAAAGGATAGCGTGGAAATCCAACTTAATACTGCACATGACGATGCGGATGAACACTTCGTACCACTAGAAGACCTTTCAACCGGACAAAAGTGTACTGCAATATTGAATCTCTTGCTATTAAGCCGAGACGCCCCCTTGATTATAGATCAACCAGAAGAGCATCTGGATAATGCTTTCATAGCTGAACGCATCGTGCAGGATTTAAGGTACCACAAAACCAACCGCCAGTTTTTATTTGCCACTCACAATGCCAATATACCTGTCTTCGGTGACGCTGAGTTAATCGCGGTATTAAAGAGCAGGAAAGACAAAGGCAAAATTGCGAATGCAGGTTCCATCGACAAATCAGAAATACGCGAACAAGCTGCATCAATTTTGGAAGGTGGCAGAGAAGCCTTTGATATGCGTAAGAATAAATATGGTTTCTAATAGAAACGGTTTCCCATGTTAATCGGTGATCTGCTGGAATTAACCAATCAGCTTGAAGGCGCAAAGCTGGAGTTTAAGCGTGATGATGAGCGCCCAGAAAAATTTGCCAAAGAAGTCGTTGCTTTTGCCAACATGAATGGCGGTATCGTTTTAGTTGGTGTCGAGGATGACGGCAGCATTAGTGGCATTCAGCGGAACAATCTTCAAGAGTGGCTAATGGATACGGTCATCGGTCGGCATGTTCATCCCTTTATCTTACCGGATTACGAGGAGATCGTTGTTGAAGGGAAGCGCGTGGCCGTCGTGAAAATTCCTCAAGGTAACAGTAAACCCTATGTCCTCAAATACAACGACCGCCAAGATATCTATGTCCGATACGGCAACACCTCACAACTGGCGGGGCGTGAACAACAGGCGCGATTGTTTGATTTGGGCGGCCTGCTATCAGCGGAAAAATTTCCCGTGCACGGATCTTCAATTTCAGATTTGGATGAACATCGTTACAAGGAATATTTTCGAGATATCCTGATCCAATCTCCGGACGAGGATATGCAGGAAATGATGGTTAACCACAGTCTTTTGGTCGACGACGTCAGACCCCTTGCTTGTAGCTATTTTGCTTATGCGTTATTTGCGAAAAAACCCCAGTTGAGGTTGCCACAAGCCGGTGTAAGGCTTTCTGTTTTCGAAGGGAATGACAAGGATTACAACACAAAATTTGACAGAGTATTGGACGGACCTTTGCTGGAACGCCGAGGAAGCGGCGGTGCTAATGATCCCATTGAACCGGCTCTGCATGAGAGAGTCAGTACACTTGTTCAACCGTATGTCAGTAATGAAACTTTACAAGGAATGAGTCGCAGACGGGTTTGGGATTATCCGTTTGAGGCCATAAGAGAGCTTTTGATTAATGCCTTTATTCACAGAGATTGGACAAAACAAAATTATGTACGCGTAGTCGTCTACGATAATCGCATGGAAATAATCAGCCCGGGAGCTCTGCCGAATGGTATGACAACCGAAAGAATCAAGAGCGGCGCGCAATTACAACGCAATCCATCGTCCGTCAGGATTTTTAGAGATTACGGCTACGTTGAAGATCAGGGTATAGGCATTCGCCGAAAGGTCATTCCATTAATGCAGCAACACAACGAAAGAGAGCCGGATTTTGAAGCGACCGAAGATCATTTCAAGGTGACGCTATGGAAGAAACAGTAATAAACCTCGCCATCAGACATCCATGGAAACATACGCTTTCTATTGAGTTGAATGGTTCCAAGCCACGAAGCGCGTAACGACTGGCATCATATAACCACGAGCCATCCAATTGCCCGCTTTCCTAAGCGGCAAGACCTGCCAGGGCGAGATGAAGGCGTGCCGACCGCATCCTGGGACATGCCGTCCAGCAAAAATGGCGCTGCAGCGACAGATAACAAGGAGAAAGTTTCATGGCGGATTCGTATTCGTTTGACGTGACGTCCACGGTGGACATGCAGGAAGTCAAGAACGCGGTTGATCAAACCATGAAAGAAATCGGGCAACGCTTCGATTTCAAAGGGTCACAATCCAGGGTCACGCTCAAGGAAAAAGAGCACGTCCTGGAGATCGTGGCGGACGACGACTACAAACTCAAGGCGGTCATCGACATCCTCAAGGGAAAATGCGTGAAACGTAGCGTGTCGTTGAAAGCCCTCGACTACGGCAAGGTGGAACAGGCCCTTGGCGGAGCCGTCCGGCAGAACGTCACGGTGCAAAGCGGGATCGTCGAAGACAAAGCCAAGGCCATCGTGAAACGGCTGAAGGAGAAAAAGTTCAAGGCGCAGGCGCAGATTCAAGGAGACCAGGTGCGCGTGCAGAGCAAGAACAAAGACGAACTGCAGGCCGTCATCGGTTTTCTGAAGCAGGAAGACTTCGGCATCGACCTGCAGTTCGTCAATTACCGCTAGACGCAATCCTCTCTCAGTAATTGGCGGGCCAAAACCTGGGTCACAGCGCGCGCCCTGTCTTTTTCATCATCCTATTACAGGCCCGTTCACCGGCTTGTCGCCCTGCCTACGATGGAGTTATGCTAGAAGGCCTACTGCAAAGGAGAAGACCATGCGATTTCTCGTCACAATCGAACAGGACGAAGGCGGGTATTACGTCGTCGATTGTCCGGCCCTTCCCGGTTGCGTCTCTCAGGGACAAACCCGCGAAGAAGCATTAGCTAATATTGAAGAAGCCATTCTGGCCAGTCTCGAAACCCGCCGGGCCCAAGGTTTGCCCGATCACGTCGAAGTCAGGGAAATTGAAGTAGGAGTGGCGTGACCAAACTCCCGGTCTGCTCCGGCGAGGATGCAATCCGAGTTCTCAAGAAGGCCGGGTGGATTCAGGACCGCCAACGCGGAAGTCACGTCACACTCATCAAAGAAGGCATGGCTGTTGTCTTAACGGTACCTCTCCATCGAGAGTTGGGCCCCGGCCTCCTTCGCAGCCCAATCCGAAAAGCGGGATTGACGGTCGAAGAGTTTCAGGGATTTCTTGAATAGAGACTTCATGCTCGGATTTGCCGAACGTCTCAAACATTATTTCGTGGCATGCACAATCCTGTTCAGGATCCACCCCAGACTTCCTTCAGATGCATCACGGCCTGATTCACGGCATCATTGTCGGCGACCGCTCGCATGACGTCGTGGGCGTCTTCTTCCTTTTCGGGATAAATCGCCGGATCCTCCACGTTTCGTCGAACCACCGGATAGACGTTGGACTCGAGGGGCATGTCCAGCCGTTCCAGGGAAGCCCAGGCATTCCCCTCGACCCTGGCCAACACGTGGCCGGTACGCGCGTCGATCAACGCCATTTCGGCAAGCGCCAGGTTTTCCGCGCGATACCCTAACAGCAAGCCGCGCGCGACCGCCCCCAGGGTCGATCCTCGCCAGGGGAGTCGTTCCGGCACTTCGATTTCCGAACTCGAGAGAACGGCCATCACGAGGTAATCGACCTGCCGGTCTTTTGCCCATTGCAGCACCGTCGCGAACGGCGGAGGCGAGGCTCCGGGATTCGGGGAATGAATGACGTGCACCACATCGAGGGGAACGGCATGCATCAGTTGCTGTCGCACGTGCTCGGTCAATGCATCGAAAGAGGCGTCTGAAAGCTTGGGCGCGGAATCCGGAGCGGTCGTATCGTTGAACACCACGAGCCCGGCCTGTACCGCGCCCGGCAGGCTCTCAAACCGTGGGCCATCGACTGCCGGCTGCTGGCCGAGGTACGCATCGAGACGGGCCTGTGGCCATTCACCGCAGCCGCCGGAGACGAGGACCAGGATTCCCAGGATGGCGGGGAGAAGACACGGGAGCGGCACCCGGTCGCCCTGCTCGTCAAGCATAGTCTTTCGGCACGAGGTCAATGGATTCTCCAATCCCAAAAGAGATCAAGCCCTCTCCTCTATTATATTGGTAAGAAAACAGCCAATGCCACTCCGAATCACGAAAATAGTCAATACATCCCGAACAGTCATTCCTGTATGTGTTCAGTCATTCGTTGACAATTTTGGCCTTTTCCTTCCCCTCCTTTGTAAAGACGGGAACTTTTTCCGAAGAGGGAAAAGTTGGGAGGTAGAGGCATCTATTCCCCTCCTTTGTAAGGAGGGGTAGGGGAGGTAGAGGCATTTGCAGTCATCCGAAGGCCGGACTCTACCCCACCTGACCTCCCCTTACAAAGGGGAGGGAAAGAACCCATGAACACTCGCTAAGGCTAACCATTCTGTCAACAAATCATTGAACATCTACAATCCTGCGAAAGCAGAAATCCAGGGTCGTTTCTTTCGCAAAGAGAGGGAAAAGCAAAGACACTGGATTCTATAATCGCTTGGATCCCCGATTACAAAATGTCGGGGACAAGCGTCGGAAATGGCAAATAAAAACAGAGGATTGTTGCGAGCGAAGCAGATCGAAAAGTTGCAATCCATTGAGGGCATCGGGTAGGTTACTCGCCATGAATCTCAAAATACGTACCCTTCCGAGGCTTCTGCTTCTCCTTTCGATCCTCCAATTTTCAAGCTGCTCATACCTCCCGGACGTCAGTATGCCGGACCTGGACTTCCCGGACATCAGCCTGCCCCGCTTCGGATTTGGAGAAGAAGAAAAACCCAAGGAGCCGGCCATTCCCATCTCGGTGGCCTATGCCTTTGATCCGAGCGTCACGGATGCCACGATCGAAATTCAGGCCTGCGACCTTCCGTATACCCTGGAAACCGGAGAGAGTATTGTCCAGAACTTTCTCACCCTGGGACAGGAGACCTTTCAATCCGTGACGGCCTATGCAGGAACCGGAGAGGCTGTTCAAACTACCAGGCCGAGTGATTTGATTATCCAGATCAGCATGGTCAACCAAGAGTTTCAGGAAGTCGACCGTATGGCGGAGGAAGACAATTATCTCGCTTACCTCGACTTCAAGCTGCAAGCGGTGTTTATCGATAGAAACGGAGCCCAATTGGGGCAGATCCCATTGAATTACGGCGGCCAGGTCAGGGTCTGGGCGCCGACCATCACCGGCCAGTCCGTCACCTGCACCACCGGACAATACGATGCCAAAATCAACGGGGCGGCCGCGGAACTGGCCGAGCAACTCGTGGGGGTGGTTCCGCAAGTGTTGAAGGACGGCGGCACGCAATCCCTGACGGCGCAACAGGGTCAGCAACCGGCATTCACGCCGGCCACGCCTCAATATGCACCGCCATCCACGCCCCGTACCGCACCAGTCGCCCCACGGTTCTCGGCTCCGGCTCCCGCCGCGCCGGGAAACCGGCCGTTCTTTACGTTTCGCACGATGCTGAAAGATGGCAACGACAATCTGATTCTGGAAGGCGGGGAAGCCATCGTCCTGATCATCGAAGCCACCAATTTGGGGAGCACCACCGTCACCACGGCCAATGCCAACGTAGTGGGGAACACGATCCTGATCGGGGCCTTTGCACAAATGACGACGCTGCCCATCTCCATGGGCACGTTCCAGCCCGGAGAAACCAGGACCACGGAGATTCGAGGCCGGATGCCGCTCGACGTGCCCGGACAAAAGGCGGAACTCGTGGTTTCCCTGCAACTGGAAGACGGTACCCACATCGGATCTCACCGCATTGTGGCGCCACTCCAGCCGGGAAACCCGGCCTTGCGTTCCCAAACCCGTCCGTCCAAGCCACAGACCGGCATCCGAAAACAGAAGCCGGCGGCTACGAAGATGAAGGAAAAGGCGCCTGACACGGATGCACACGTGGCCATGCTCGTCGGGATGGATACATATCAGGAGCCCTGGCCGCAGGCCTATCGCATTCCCAAAGATCACCTCATGACAATACGGGACACTTTGCAAACAACCGGTCTCTTCGCCAACCACAACGTCCGCGTCCTTCAGGGAAGCCGGGCCGCAAAATCACACATTGCAGACACGCTGCTCACGTGGGTCCGGCAACGAATCGGCAAGGAATCCGTGCTGGTCGTGTATTTTTCCGGTCAGGCCGTCAAAGATGGGAGAAACGGCGAGGTCTATTTGGTACCCTATGAAGGGTCGCCCGAGGCATCGACCAAACAGTTGGTCTCCCTTCGAACGCTCCAACGTCTCCTGGGAAAACTCGACAACCGGTTGACCCTGCTGATCCTCGATGCTCCCCTTGCGAAACAAGGCGGACCTAACGCATCGACCGATGGATCCTCCGAGGCGCACTGGACCAGCGGCTTGTCCCAGCAGGCCCAAACGACCGTCATCCAACTGCGCAAGCGTCCAGGGAGCGAAAACAAGGAACCGGCCGGTATCCTGGCCGGGCTGTTGGGCAGTGCGGACGCCAACAAGAACGGGACCATCACCGTCCGCGAATTTATCAACAACGCGTCTGAATCGACCGAGGTTTCCCTGCTGCTGCCCGATTCCTCGCCGCTCCTGAGCCTTCCCCTCGCACGGTAATCTTCCCACGACTCACGAGTTTTTTCCTTCGCCAGATTCAGGCCAAGCACTTCATTCTGTACAAAACATGCTGAAGTGTACATATTGTACAATTTGTACGCTTTGTCAAGAACTTTACAAACTTTACACAATGCGGGAAATGTTAATAGACAGACAAAAGGAAGAATGGTACGTCCTCCTTCCTCTTCCTTCGTGTAGTCGCGCGATCTCATCGCGCCGGTTTCAGGCATCATGAAATGTCATGGCTACAAAGACACTGGATTCCCGATTACAAATGTCGGGAATGACAGAAGGAGACTGCGGGAATGGTCATCAAAAGGCCGGAAGCGTGTCTAAGCCTGAAGCACCGCCTTCAGTTCGGAAATCCGAAGGAGCAACATGAGTGGTTCGCGATCCGAGAATGGCAAGAAGCCGAACTGCTCGTAGAACGTCTTGACCTCTTCGTTGAACGCTTGGACAACGATAGCGCGCGCACCAACCACATCAGCCGCCGCCAACGCTCTCTTCCCTGCATCAATCAACAGGTCTGATCCCAAGCCGCCTCCCTGATAGTTCACGTCCACAGCCAGTTGTCCCAACAGGATCACCGGCATCGGTTCGGGCATGTTCCTGCCAACGCGCGAGGAGATGCGTCGCCTTTCCACGGAACTGGCGGCAAGGCTGTAGAACGCGATCACCCGGTCGCCGTCACAGACGACGTACGTCCGTGCGCCACCCTTGGCTTCGTTCAGCCTGGCCTTACGTTGTAGCCACGTATTGAGGCTGTCGATTCCGGAGTCGAACTGCGAGACGTCATGACGTGGGCCTAGCGGCTCAGGAGTATCAGGCTTGCCCCGGGCTCGACCCGGGATTATCGTTCCCACAGCGGCCGGCGGGCAAACCGTTCTTTCAAGCGGTCGTTCGGTTGGACCGGCGCATCGAGCGCGGCAACAAAGGCCTCGTAAGCCTCGTCATCAAGCGCAATGACGGGGCGTTCGTTCAACGTCTCGATCGCCGCCGCCTCACTCGATCTGAGCACGAACTCGGTGCGCGTGACGCCTCGAATCGCAGCCGCCCGATCAATGAGTGCCAGACGTTCGTCTGTCATTCGGAAGTTCACTTGACCCATGTCACCTCCTCCTTCTTACGCTCAGATGCATGGATTTTTAAATTCTTAGCGTATACCGTTTGTATAGATGTTATCGTGTATCATCCTGTTTATAGATTGTCAATCAGTCGGCTGGCTGCGATCTGGACATGGGCTGAAAGCCTAATGGCCGGAGCAGGTGTTCGCAGTCTCCCAGGCCTGTCCCGAGCTTGTCGAAGGATCAGGCCGAATGCTCGCACATCGGCACGCCCACTCGGGCCACGACGTCTCGAATGACGCTGAAATGGTTGTCGTCAAATTCACCATCCATGAGGGAGGTTTCCGCCCACGCGACGAAAGTGAAAGCTCGTGGTGCAAATAGGCAGCGAGCTTATCGACAACTGTTTGGCGAGTAATCACGTCCTTCATTCTTCGACCTGATGACCGTAATCAATGGGATAACTGGCTCCTCTTCTTTAACACTAACACCGGCCGCACTGCATTTCGTTAACCTACGTTTTCCGGTATAGTACACTTCATCAACATGTTCGACCGTGCATCGTAGCGCCCCCAGGCGCTTAATTGAAGGCCGACGAAATATGCACCTTTTTTCTGGCAGCGGTGTCTATGTACCCAAAGAGGAAAGCGTTATGGCCAAAAACATCGTAATTTGCTCAGACGGGACCGGCAACCGGGGAGGGAAAACGCGAGGCTCCAACGTCTGGCGTATCTTCAGCGCTGTCGACCGCCATAATGACTCTATCAAACAGATTACCCACTATGACGACGGCGTCGGAACCGACGACCTGCGCTGGATAAGGCTTCTCAGTGGCGCCTTCGGTTGGGGACTCAGCCGAAACATCCGAAGCGCCTACGCCTTCCTCGCCATGAACTATGAACCGGGCGACAGGATATTTCTCTTTGGTTTCAGCCGCGGAGCGTATACCGTGCGTTCACTCGCCGGCATGATCAACCGCTGTGGGCTGATCAAGCGTGAGACCGTTATCAACGCGGGAAGGCGACGGCGAAGAGTACTGAAGCGAGTTCTCAACGCTTACAGAAGCGCAAAGACGGTAGATACCCCCCGAAACGCGAGTGAGGTGGAAAAAGCCGAATGTATTCGAAAGGCCCTGAACATTGATGATCTGTGCTTTCACGAGGCTCCGATACCGATTCACTTCATAGGGGTTTGGGATACGGTAGACGCCGTCGGGATGCCTTTCGATGAGATGAAATTGATAGACGCCATCTGGCGACGAGTCTTCGAACGCCGGCGGTGGGGTTTTCACGATCGCAAACTGGGGCCTCATATACATCACGCCTACCAGGCTCTAGCACTCGATGATGAACGTAAGACCTTCCATCCTCTCATCTGGGAAGATCCAAAGACGTGCCCAGACCGTAATGCCGATTGTGCAGAAAATGGGTCAACGAAACAAATCATCGAGCAAGTATGGTTTGCCGGCGTACATTCGAACGTGGGTGGTGGATATCCAAAAGACTCATTGTCGTTCGTTTCGCTTGACTGGATGATGGGGAAGGCCGAAGCGGGTGGGCTGCAGTTCGTGAACGGAGTGCGTGAGGAATTCCAGCGCAACGCCGATGTGCATGGCCGGCTCTATGACTCACGTGCCGGTCTGGGCGCATTCTACCGCTACGAGCCTCGCAATCTCTATGAGCAACCGGAGAACCCTTTACCAGATAATGAGAAATTCTTAAAGGTCCTGCTATATACACTTGGGAGACTCTTCAAGAGGAAGAAGATGAAGCCGTTGCCCACTCCGGCAATCCATGGAAGCGTGTTCGAACGGATTCAGCGAGGGACCGATTACTACGCCCCGAAAGTGATTCAAGAAAACGATTACACGGTCACGTGGACCGATCGCGGTCCGTATGCGGAACCACAAGGGGGAGACGAATAGCGCAAATGTGCCCACCTAAGGTTGCAGTTAATCCTGCGGGCTTGCCTGCCGCCGTCATCGGTCGGCTTCGCATGCTCGCGAAGACACAGGCAAAGCTGTATTACCTGTTCGTTGTATGGAGCTTGTTCACGGCTGCAATGATATTTCTGGTTCCGGTTGATGCGATTGAACCAATATGGGACTTGCGATGGTTGCCCAAGTTCATAGGCTTCCTCATACCGGGACTTCCGGAGAACCTTGTTGATGCCGCCGTGAGGAGGCCAATGGTAGTGGGTGCACTCCTACTGACGTACGTATTGATTCGACGGATGAGTTCTTTGATCAAGGCTGCCAGGTGGGAGTATGCATTTCAGGCGTGGCAACGCACTCCAATGGCTGGTATAAACAGGCTGAAACTTCCGATTCCAGAACCCAGCAAATTCGTGAGGCTCATTGAGACGATTTCCCCGCCACAGCTACTCACTTGGACCGTGGCCGTTGTATTCGTGCTGCTGATTCTACTGGATATACCGGATTGTTTCTATCCGCCGCTGAGCGGGGCCAGCCACGCGTGTACAACCAGCGACGTAGAAGAGACGACATACGCCTGCGCCAATGCGACATATCCCTGCAGGTTGAAGGCAGGAGAAGCGGTAACGGTCACGGTCCGCTCGGACCGTGTGCCTAACAATACGGGTGTGATTCTCGATACCGGTATTCCCTACACAGCACAGTTCGTTGAGAAAGCCGAGTGGCGAGATGATAAGCGTGAGGTCGCGCCGGAAGGATTCCAGTTCGAAAAAAACTGGGTCGGATTGCCCCGCTTCTGGTGGGCGCAGTGGCTGAGGCCATATCCTGCGGGCCTCTGGTTCCAAGTCGTTGGCCACATCAAGGAGGAACGTGACGTGTTTCCGGTTCTCGACAAGAACCATCCCCGGCAACCCTACTCGTTCACTACTGACGGGGTCGAGCTTGTGCTATTGGTCAACGACATACGCTATAAGAACAACCACGGCATCATGAAGATTGAAATCCACCGTCCACAATGCCAAGTATCGTCGCTTCATACAAACTGAGTTGAACCTTCCCGCTGTCGATTTCAGGATAAGCATCTTGGGCACTCCCACGTTGAGATTACTCGTCGTTGAAAAACGAGATTCCTCGCTTTGCTTCGGAATGACAAGAATCTGGGCAGCAGACAATGACCGTATGTTCCGGCCGGACACGTTACCGGGTGGCTTCAATTTTGATATGGGCTGAATAGCCTAATCGCCGGAGCAGGTGTTCGCAGTCTTCCCAGGTCAGGCCGAACGCTCATACGTCGGCGACCCCCACCCGAGCCACGACGTCTCGAATTTCTCCGAAATGGTTGTCGTCAAATTCAACATCCATGAGGGAGGTTTCCGCCCACGCGACGAAAGTGAAAGCTCGTGGTGCAAATAGGCAGCGAGCTTATCGACAACTGTTTGGCGGGTAATCACGTCCTTCATTCTTCGACCTCAAAAGGAACGAATCTTTATAACATGTCTGTGACCATTTATTCATTCCTTCATGAAGGACCGTGCCTTCTTCTACATTTCTTGTAGCCACACGGTTCCTGTTCAAAGCCCGGGACATGCCAACAGATGGCGTGATAAGGCATGTCCCGGGCTTTGACCCGCGATCGCGCGGCTACAAATACAAAAGACCAAAGACACTGGATTCTCGATTACTAATGTCGAGAATGACAGATAAAAACAAAGGAAATAGAAAAGACGCTGGATCTCCGATTAAAACTGTCGAGGATGACAGGGAAAAAACGGCTAAACAAATAGGCGCGTTCCCCGATCAGGTCGTGGATGACGGAAAGAGACGAAGACCAAAAGCAAGGACCAAAGGCAAAGACGCTGGATTCGTCCCCGCAGTTGTTAGCGGGGATCCAGTTCATATTGTCGGGAATGACGGATGGAGAAAAAATAAAAAAATCCCCGCTGAGGGATGAGCCTCAGCGGGGACATACTTTCGAGCCACTCTACCTCCCCTCACCCTTCCTTACAAAGGAGGGGAAGAAGGAGGATTGTGGTGTCTTAGAAGTTCACCCAGAGTTGGGTATAGCCCCAAGTTTGTTCGGAAGCACTTCCACCACGATTGTCATCGACAAATTCACCCGGGAGGAACACCCCGCCGCCGATTTGCCAAGCCACGTGGTTCCCGGGGGTGAAGAAATGAGTGTAGACCACATCGATTTCTTCCCCAAGGTCGGTCGAGGTGCTGTTGGCACCACCAGCCCCTGCTATAATGGCACCTTGACCAGCATGATACCACCCGTCCGTTGCCTCCTGTTTAGAAAACAGGTGGCCGGTCACTTCAAAGTGGCTGTCCGCGTTGGGCCGCATTTGGAGGCCGAACGCCAGATGGTTCATGTTCTTCCAGGACATGCGGTCCATGTACCCGAAGTGAATGTGGTTGGTGGGATACAATTGATCGAAGCTTCTCCATTTGCCGTCGTCTTTGTTACCGGATGCCGCGTTGAACTCGGCGCTCAAACGAGGCTGCATGGGCACCGGCAGGGTCACGCCAGCGTCGAAATGGAAGGCAAAGGCCTCGACATCCATGTCCTTGGCGCCTGTACCCATACCGATTTCCCCGAATTGGTAGTAGCCTTCCAGCGTAGCATCAACCCGGGCGCTTCCCGCAGCGAACTTCTTGACTGCCCGGCCGCCGACGGTATGCCTGGATTGGTTCATAGGACGAGGCGCATTGATGTTTCCACCCGTTCCACCGTCATGCCAGATGTAGGTGGGTTCGAGCACCACGCCCGCGACCTTCATGGGCGCCCGCACATAGACGACGTTACCATCATCGGTTCCTATGCCAGGAGCGCGAGGATTCGGAGTCCCGTCAGGCAGATTAGCGGGGGCCGTGTTAATACATCCACCAGACGTCGGAGAAGGACAGTCACGACGATCAGCCGTCCGCAACCAACCCACTTGGAGGGTGGTGCTCTTGCTGATCTTGTAGTTCATGGTCAAGCCGTCGTGGGCCCAGCCAACGTTGTTCCAGTCGAAATGCCCGAACATGCGGTGGTTGCCCCAGACTACCAGTTGCCGCCCGGCTTTCACGGTCAGGTTCGGCACCAGGAAGTTCCGCACCAGCAGGAAACCCTGCCGGGCGAAGATGGTCCCACCTGTCCCGTTGGCGTCGGCCACATTGTTCACCCCCCAGTTCTTGGAGTACTGGGGTTGGAAGAAGAACGTCACGTCCGGGGAGATGGAGTAGTTGAAGCCCAACCGCGCCCATTGCTGCACGAAGAACGTGTTGGCCTTTCTTGCCCCAAAGGTGGTGTTGTTCCGGAATTCCGGACGGACCCTCAGGTCGCCGGAAATGGTGAGCTTGCTGATGTCGAACAGTTTACTCTTGGGCGGATCGAATTTGTGATATGGCAGCAAATCCGGAATCGCACGCGGCACGGCCGGCACTGCCGAGTTCTTACCCGTGGCCGGCGTGGTCTTCTCGGCCATGGCCGGAACCGCCGTGAGCCCTGCAAACAGGACCGCGACCAGCGTCCATTTGATACCGTCATTCAATCGTTTCATTGTGACTCCTCCTGTAAGTTGATTCCCCCTGCGGGCAGCGCGTGACTCCTGCCAACCCAATTATGATGACTTCTATAAATGTGTTGCTTCCTTCATTGCCGCACACGATACGGCACTACATATTCTTCAGAATTTCTTCAGTACGGCATTTCCCTTTTTCTTCTTGTTTCCTTCCACCTCCTTTGTTCGATTGCATGACGTTATCGGGTTGCCTGTCCTGTTTCATGTTTCCCGGATTTCTGGTCATATTCAGAATTTTGGTTAATCTATTCCAAAATGGATTTTATTGCAAGAGTTTTACGGAATTTGTTTCTTTTTTTGTCTCCCACTCACCCTGCCCTCTCCCGCCAAGGGAGCGGAAGTCAGGCTCTTCGTCACGCGGGTTTGTTGCCTTCGTTAATCCCGGCGGTTGCCGCGTCGCCCGCCCCTTTGATGGAGTCTTCCGCTTCTTTCATGGATGATTGCAGATCCTGCTCCACCGTTTTCACTTCCTGCTGAATCATATTGATTTCCGGCTCGACCGACTGCCGCAAATCATCGGCCGTCTCTTTAAATCCCTTGACGGCTTTCCCGACCTGCTTTCCGATTTCCGGTAATTCCTTGGGCCCGAACAACAAGAAGGCAATGATCAGAATAATCAGGATTTCCATTCCCCCCAGGCCGAACATTTTTCTTCTCCATCGGTACGCGTTCTTTTGAGGGGTGAAATTTCCCCCCTCACCCCAACCCTCTCCCTCCAGGGGAGAGGGAGATCGCTATGCTCTACCTCCCCTCACTCCTTCCTTTTTAGGAGGGGGTGGCTTGCGCTATGCCTGCCTGGTTTCCTGGACTTGCGCTTCGGGCTGCGGTGCCGGTGCCGCCTGTTGTACCGGTTCCCCGGCCGGCGGAACCGCGGCGGTTTGCGCCATGGCGGGTTCCTGGATTTGGCCAGGCTGCGGCGGCGCCGTCGTACTCATGTCCGCCTCTTCCTGCGGAGTCACGTCCATGGCCTCCGGTTCGTTAATCGACTTTTTGAACCCTTTGATGGCTTTCCCCAATCCTTCTCCCAATTGCGGGATTTTTCCCGCCCCGAAAATTATGAGGACGATGAACAGGATGAGCAGGAGTTCCATCCACCCAAAGGAACCAATCATGTTTCAACCTCTCGAAGTGACTTAATGCCGACACATAGACCAGACTCTTACGGGTCTGTACGTGCGGGCAGTATACTCGCCCACAATGAAGATGTCCACAAGAAATTTACATTGATTTGACTTGACACTTCATGCTTTCCGGGCCAACCCTTCCTTTTACCAAGGGGCTGTCGGGGGAAAGCGGCTGCTTTTTCGGAACGGCCATTCTGCACAATCCAAAACGAACGTTCTGAAACGGGGCGAAGGGCAGGCACACAGGCCTGGCCCCCTATCAGATTCGCTGTCGGGTTACGCTACGCCTGTCCTGAGCGGAGTCGCAGGGTAAGTGGGCGCATTTCCGAAGAGGGAATGCGGGTGGGGTAGAGCGGTCTGGTTCCTCCCCTTTGTAAGGGGAGGATAGGTGGGGTAGAACCCTAACGCCGGGTGACTGCAAATGCCTCTACCTCCCAACTTTTCCCTCTTCGGAAAAAGTTCCCGTCCTTACAAAGGAGGGGAACACAGAGAGGTCGCTACGAATCTTTAGTCTGCCGGTCCCATCCGGAAGTGAAAATAGTCAACGGGTTGCGGCGGTGCCAGAAACGCAGCCCGGAGGGTGTTCCGGTCGTAGCCCAACTCCTCCAGTCGACCGGCCGCACTCATGACTTCCTCTTCGGTGAGGTAGGCCACGGTATCCGCGACGCCGTGTTTTGCCAGTCGTTCCAGCAACTGTTCCAATTCCCTGCGCGTCTCCTCCGGGGTCCCGGGCGCTATGGGCAATTCGATGGTTCGCTCATAGGGACTCGCATAGCCGGCATTCACCGCCTCGATGGTTTTCAGGATCAACCTGTCGATGGCCCATGGTCCGTCCTGCGGCAAGTCGGGATGGGAAGCCAGCACGTCCATGAAGCTCATGACGTTGGCCCCGAGGCTTCGCCCGACGAATTCTTTTTGCGGCTCGACCGTCACCATTCCGCCGCCGACCTGTTTGGCCACGTCTTCCAACAGCGCCACGTTCACCATGAAACTGAATTGGCCGCCCACCAGGTTGTAGCAGGGTTTTTCGGGATCATTGAGGACGTCCTCGTCCGCGGTACCGGCATCGAAGCTGCTGAACCCGATCGCGTCCGGGGCCAGCAACCGGTGCGCTTCCCTGAGGGAGGCGGCCGCGCCGACGTTCACGGGCATCAGGAGTTCCTCATCGAAGAGCTTCAAAAAGTCCAGGATCAGACGACGGAACGGCACGTCTTTGGCTTCGACTTTGTGATATTCCCGTTCCCACAGGATGTCTTCCAGAAAGGCCGGCAGCGATTTGAGCCCGGCGATATCGATTTGATCGAACGCCTGCACCAAGCCCGGCCAATCGGGAAAGTCAGGAAGCCGGGTTTCCTTCAGATTGGGCCGGATGTGTTCTTCCATGACGTCCCCGGCCTTGCGCAGCAGAAGTTTGGTCGGCAACTCGCTCCACAGTTCATTGCACAAAATCCGGTCGACCGACCCGTCGGGATACGATTGCAGTTCCTGCACCGTCGCCTGCACGAATTGCACGCGGTCTTGATGCCGGGACAACTCCGCATTCGCCCTGGCGCTCGCCAGCACGGTCTCCGAGGCATCGATGAGCACGTACTGCACGCGCGGGTAGAGCGTCGCGTCCTGATCCAGGGCCTTGACGTGATCGAGGAAGCAGGCGGCCAAATTGCCGTTGCCGCAGCCCCACTCCATAATGGTGAGCGGCGCGGCTCCGGTCTCGGGATTGGCCCTTCGGCGTCGGACGGCCCGTTCCACGTAATCCGCGGCCAGGGCATACGCCAGGCGGTAATCCGCCGCGGCAAAGGTCTGATAGAGTTCCCGCAGGCGTTCGCCGTGCAAGCCGTAGAACACGGCATTCATATGCTGTTGCCACACGTCGATCGGCGCAAAATCCCCCAACAATTGGGGTAACGCTTCTTCGTTCTCCGCGACTTGTTCGGCAATTTGATCAACCACGCCTTAGCCTCTACCTCGGGGCATGCCTAAGCCCCCCTCACCCCAGCCCTCTCCCTCAAGGGACGAGGGAGTGAAAATTGTCAACGCCTGCCCTGAGCGCAGTCGAAGGGAATGACTGAACACATACAGGACGTTCCGAAAGGAAGGCGATTTTAGCAAAGGCGTTTTTCGCCTCGCAAGGGAACGCTTGGGCCTGTTATAGTGACGACTTACAAGCGGTGTGATTGTCTCTTTTTTTGCTCACTACATGCATTGGTGGAGAGACCATGAAGACAAAAGACTTAATAACAGAAGTGATTGACCTTCCAGTAGAGGAACGGGCGATGGTTGTCGATTCGATTCTGAAAAGCCTCAACCCGACGCAATCGGACATTGACAAGAAATGGGCTGCCGTTGCCAGACGGCGATTGAAAGAATTGAAGTCCGGCGAGGTAGAGGGTATTCCGGGAGACGACATCTTTCAAAGGACCTGGAAAAGATTTTCCTCGTGAGATACGTCTTTCATCCGGAGGCCGAGACCGAATTCGTCAAGGCCGTTGAATACTATGAAGAACGTGAAGAAGGTTTGGGACACGATTTTGCGGTAGAGATCTATGCGACGATTGAAAGAATACTTGCGTACCCAAAGGCATGGCCAGTCATAGAAGAGCATATAAGAAGATCGTTGGTGAGAAGATTTCCATATGGAATCCTGTATGCAGAAGATGGAGAGAAGATTTACATTGTTGCCGTGATGCATCTGCAGCGGGAACCAGATTACTGGAAACAGAGAATGTAAGCCGAATATATAGATCACCATTCCGGGTACTGGCCTGGAACATTTCGTATGCACATTGGCCACCTCATCCTTTTCTTCCTGTGCCTTGCGGGTGTGGTCCGGGCTCAGGACGGGCCGCCGGCTCCCTTCACTCCTGACGACAAACAGCACGGCTTTTCCCAGTTCGATAACATTCCCGTGGCTCCGGAGGACATGGCTCCCGATCCCATGGACTATTACAAGAACCCGGCACTCGATTCGGCCGGCGTCCCGGACGAGACGCCAGAGGGATTGTTCCTGCATATCACCCTGGCGGAAAGTTTCGAAGAAGATCTGGATTTGCGGAGCGGTCACCGCTATTACCCCATCCATCCCACCAAGGAATTTTCTCCTGATGCGCTGGCGGTGCACGTGGTCTTTCGCGTGTTCAAGCACTATAGCGCGTACCAGGTCATCGGGCGCTTGTTTCCGGAGAAGGTGCCGGGCTTTTCCGGGGAGACTTTCACCGACGAAGAAACCGCCTACCTGGCAGTGGAAGACGAAAGCGGGTTTCTCAAGTTCTTCGCGCCGTCGGAGGCCGGCTGGATTCCGGGACTCTACCGGGTCGACATCTTCGTGGGATTCGTCGCCAGTGACGTCACCCGCATGGGGACCCTGCGCTTCACGGTGACGCCGAAAGCTTGAGGGAGGGGATGCGTGCGGGGTTTCGGCCCCACACGACGAGGTCCTTTTGTTTCGGCAAAAGGACCCAAAACCATGGGCGCCCGGGCGAGGCCCTTGCCTTTCTTGTCATCCCCGGCTTGATCGGGGATCCAGGGTTGTTGTCGTTGCGAACGGAGGAAAAAGAAATGACACTGGATCCTCGATTACTAATGTCGAGGATGACAGAGGGGGAAGGAAATTTCGGGACCGGGGCGCAGCCGCGCCCGCAGGTGCCCTCACGTGGCGCCATGGGATGGCGCGCTACGAATGCATAAGGAAAAGTGGGGGGCGCATTAGATGCGGCCCCTACAACTGAAAACAAAAGCGAGGACAAGCGTCGGGGAAGAAGAGAGGGCGGGGTTGGGGTCTGTTTCATCTGTCCTGAACGAGTACATTGGTTTGACCCGTTTGGGGGCGATGCGTAGAATACGCGCACAACCCTTCGACAAGTTCAGGGCAGGCTTCGTGAACAACGTTCCTCCCGGTTCGCCTCCCGTTGACACCCTGCACGTGAAACCGAACGTTCCCCGCGTATGACTCAATCTCCACCACCCTGGCTCTCCATGGTGATCCCCATCAAGGATGAACGGGACAACCTGCAGCCATTGACCAATCAATTGACGAAGGCCCTGGGAAGCCTGGAGCCGTCGCACGAGGCTCCGTTTGAAATTCTGTACGTGGATGACGGCAGCACGGACGGCAGTTCCGTTTTACTGGATGAGATCCGCCGGCAGACTCCGGAAGTCCGGGTGCTCCATTTCGATCGCAACTACGGGCAAACCGCGGCCTTTGCCGCAGGCTTCCGCCATGCCCAGGGCGAATTGATTGCCACGTTGGACGGCGATCTGCAATACGATCCCGCGGATATTTCCCTGCTGCTGCCGTTGATCAAGGACTACGACCTCGTGTGCGGACGCCGCCGGCAGCGGCTCGATACGCTGATCCGGCGTCTCTCCTCACGGGTCCCCGACGCCGCCCGCTACTGCGTCGCTCCGGCGCCCCCCCTCCCGCCTCGCGTACCTGGCCCGGAACGTCGTCCTCCGCGACGGCATTCACGACTCCGGGTGTTCCCTGAAGATCTTCCGGCGGCCGGTCGTCGAACGCATTCCGTTGTTCCGCAACATGCACCGGTTTTTCCCCGCGCTCGCCAGGATGCACGGGTTTTCCGTCACCGAAGTGCCCGTTCAACATTTCCCGCGAGCCCATGGGCGTTCCAAATACGGAATCGGCAATCGCCTCTTTGCCGGCCTGTACGATCTCCTGGCCGTCCGATGGATGCAAACACGCTGTTTTCACTACACCATCGTCAATGAGCCGATCGACCCTTCCGACGCACCGCCGAAATGACCGTCTCTTTCCCAACCATTCGGTTCTTCGGGAAATGGCAGCTTGCGTTACCTGCGGCTGCAAATTACACTGTCTTGGAAGTCTCAGAGGTACTCCACTTGCCACATGATTGTCAGTTTTAAAGGGAAGATTGCCAAAGACATTTGGGAAATCAATCAATCTAAAACCATTTCCAAAGATCTCTGGATGCGGGCAAAAGCACTTCTGACTATCATGCACGCAACATCAACCTTTGATGATTTACGCATTCAGGGTGAACCGCCCGATATCAGGTTGCATAAGTTATCAGGTGACATGAGAGGATATTGGAGCATAACAATCAAGTTGCCGTGGTGCATTACCTTCAAGTTTAAAGACGGTGAATTTTCAGAAGTCAAGATCAACAACTATCATCGGGGCTAATGATGATTTCCAATCCACTGCCACTCCATCCCGGCAAAGTACTCTCTGAAATTTATATGACAGAGATGGGTCTCAACCAGACCCGTCTGGCAAAACGCTGTGGGTGCTCGACCGGAAAGATCAACGAGATCGTGAATGGCAGGCGCGGCATTTCACCTGCTTTTGCCATCGCCCTTGAGTCCGCACTTGGAACCAGCGCAGAGATGTGGGTCCGTATGCAGGCGGAATATGATCTGTGGGAAGCGCGTTTGAAGGTTGCTTGATCTGCCGAACCACGTCAAAACCACAGTATTGAATTGCCCCCCTGCCAACGCGTCATTCCACTCGACGAAGCACGGACGAGTGCATTAGACGAACTCTTCGTCCTCACACCCTTTCACCCCTTGTCTTAATCAATGAACGAGCTTCTGTCCGGTATCAACGCCTACTTCGCCAACCTGACGACGGCGGAAAGCATCTGGCTGGGCATCGGCTTTTTCGGGCAAGGCCTGTTCTTTTCCCGTTGGCTGGTCCAGTGGATCGCATCCGAACGGAAAGCGGAGAGTCAAATCCCCGTGGCGTTTTGGCACATGAGTCTGGCCGGCAGCCTGATCGTGCTGGCCTATGCCATCCATCGCCACGACCCGGTGTTCATTATCGGACAGGGAACCGGCACGTTGGTCTACCTGCGAAACCTGATGCTGATCCACCGAAAGCGACCGGCTCGTGACTGATTCCTCAGCGGTTGACGCCTCCCCGTTTTCCACGCGCACCCTTCACCTGGTGTTCCTGCTTATCTGCGGGTGCCTGTTGCTCCTGCCCGGGCTTGGGGACATGGGCCTGACGGATCGCGACGAAGGCAGCAACGCGGGCGCCGCACGCGAAATGCTCGAAACCGGGGACTGGATTTCCCCCACGCTGAATTATGAGCCGCGGTACGCTAAGCCGGCGTTGTCATACTGGATCATCGCCGGCACCTATGCCCTGTTCGGCGTCAATGACCTGACGGCCCGGCTGCCCTCGGCCGTGTTCGGTCTCGCGCTGCTCGTCCTCCAGTACCTCTTTCTGCATCGCCTGCTGGGACCGGCCCTCGCGTTTTGCGGCTCGCTCGTTCTCCTGTTGAACGTGGAATTCGTGGGCATTCACCGCTTGGTCCTGACCGACCCGGAATTGGTGTTCTTCACCACGCTGGCGACCTACGGCTTCTGGCTGGGCTTTTGCGACGCGGATCGGAATCGCCGGTATCTGTGGCTGTTCTATATCGGCATGGCACTGGGCACGTTGGCCAAAGGCCCGTTGGGTATTCTCGTTCCCCTGTTGGCCATCGTCCCGTACCTGACCCTCACCCGGCAGTGGAAGACCTATTTCGCGGAAGGCCGGCCGCTACTCGGTTGGACCCTCTGTTTTCTCATTGCCGCGCCCTGGTACCTCGCCATGCTGGCCATCCACGGAGCGGACTATGCCGCCGCGGCCCAAGCCAACACCACCGGGCGATTCGCGAATCCCATGGAGGGGCACGGCGGAACCCTGCTGTTTTATTTCCCCATTCTCCTGCTCGGGTTTTTCCCGTGGAGCGGATTGCTCCCTGCCGCCTTATGGCAGACGCTGAAAGAGTGGAAGTCGTTCCGGTCGGGCGAGACGAACGCTCGAGGCGAGGACGGACTGTTGGTGTTCTGCGCCCTCTGGGTCTGCGCCAATTTTCTCTTTTTCACGCTCTCCGCCACCCGGCTTCCCCACTACGTCCTGCCCCTGTTTCCGCCGGCCAGCCTGCTGGTGGCCGTGCTCTGGTCCCGGTTCTTGAAGAACACCCGGCCCGCCGGCCTGACCGTCTCAACGCGCATTATCCTCCTCACCGGGTACGTGTTCAGCCTCGTGCTGGCTTTTGCACCGGTCATCTATGCAAACGTGAAACACCAGATTGCCGTAGATTTTCCGGCTGCGGAAAAGGTCGGCCTGGGAGCGACGCCGGTCGTGTTGGCCGTCGTCGTCCTGTTGGGCGTGATGATCTTTCGTCACCTTGCCCGGGAAGAAACCCGCCGGCCACAGGCGTTTTGGGTGCTATCGGGGATGATGGGGCTGTTCCTGCTCATCGTGATCCTGTTTGCCTTGCCGCGCTTCGGGAAATATTTCATCAACCCGCCCCAGGAATTGGCGACCATCGCCGGATTCAACCTCGGTCCTCAGGACACGCTCATTCACTATGGACGAAAACTGCCCTCATTGACGTTTTATGCCAAACGGAAAGTGCAGTTCATCAACCCTGGCGAACATGAAAAATTTGGGCCGCATCTCGAAAAGGACGGCCGCATCATGGTCATCCTGCCGGCCAACCTTCGTGCGCGCCTGCCCCATCCCGTCGACTCTTTTACGCCGATCCTCCAGCGATACGGGTTTCTGCTCCTGTCTCGTGAGCCGATGGTGGGAGGCGCACCGGCGGGTCAGCCGTAACGGGCCCCCTACGGCACGAGGCCCTGGAGGCTCTGTAACGTCACCAGCGTGACGACCAACGCGCTCGTGAGCCATACCTCGCGCACCAGCCTGCGAGGCTCCCCTGCTTTCCGGTCCGGTTGCTCGTTCAACCACCAGGCAACGCAGGCCGGGAGAGTCACCGCGACGACCCACAACGCCTGAGTGCCGGCCGCGAGGCCCAGCGCGATCACGCTGTTGGCCAATAGCGTTCGAGACCCGTTCCCGCTCGCCTGCCAAGCCATGATCCACCGGGCGCCGATCCCCGACACGAACAACAACAGGCCGGCCGAGACACCATCGGAGGCCGGATGACTGAACATGCTCCAGAACAACGCGCACCCACCGATCAGCAATGGAAGGGTCAACGGCAACGCCTGCACAGCATTCCACCGCCACTCCTTGAGCGCGCGCGCCCACACGTAGCCGATCAGGAAGCCCAACACCGCCCCACCCAGCACGTCGGTGGGAAAGTGGGACCCTCCCACTACGCGAGCCATGCCGACGAAAAGCGCGGCGGCGTACCAGAGCCCCCTCCATTCAGGGAAATAGCGAGCCAGGACCGCGGCCACGGCAAACGACGCCGAGGCATGACCGGAAGGAAACGCGTCAAGCCCCCCTTGCCACGACGGGCCATATTCAAAGGCTTCCTGATGCGTCCACCGCGGGCGGGGCCGCCCGATCAGGTGCTTGAGAGCTTGGACCGCGATTCCCACCAGTGCATGCGCCACAAGCCCGTCGATCCCGGCCTGTTGCCATGTCTTTTTCTTCCACAGATAGCCGATGCCCCACAGCCCGATGCACAAGATTACCAACGTGAGGCCGTCTCCCAACCGGTTGCCGACAGATGCCAGGCGTGACACGAACGGGTCGTGCAGGGACCGAATCAGTAAGACGGTCTGAAAATCCAATTGGGAAAGCTGGTACAGGCAGAAGAGAATAATGCCGCCGGAGAGGGACACCACGCTGAGGGCTTTGAATCGAGACACGAGACCTCTCGCTGCTTGTTGAACACGCCGCTACGCCGAATGGTATCACAAAACGGGAGGGGGGAAGAACGCGGGGTTTCGCCCCCGCGCGACGAGGTCATTTTGTTTCGGCAAAAGGAACCAAAACCATTGGCGCCCGGGCGCGGCCCTTCGGGTGCCTTTGCCCCGGTCCCGTTTGTTAGGGCTGCGGAACTCGCTTCGCTCAGACAGTCCTCGCCCCCATATTAGATCGGGACCGAGGCGCAGCCGCGCCCGCAGGCGCCCTCACGTGGCGCCATGGGATGGCGTGGCTTGCAAAACAAGCTAGGATGGATCGCGCTATAAATACGCGAAGCCCGAGACGTGCTAAGTCAGTGATTGCGCACAGCTAAGGCGCTTGACCTGTACGAGGTTAAACCCGGGAAGTACTTCCGGCTAGTGGCTGAAGTCGTTGCTGACGGAGAAAATATGAGCGATGTGCTGCTCAAGCGCTGCTTGGTTTGCTGTTACGACGGCGAAAGACGGGAACGCAGCTTCTGCTCGGCCATGGCATTTGAGGGGCTGTGATCCGTCGCTCGCCTTTGGCTATTGGGGACGCTGAAGTTTTCCAGCAAACCGAATCGATCCATCTGGTCGTATAGCGAGGCCAAACCAACTGTTTGCCTTCTGTGAGTCTTGTCGCACCTCGCAGTGGTTTCGTAACCTGATCTCGGCTTCACGGTCGTCCATCAAACTGCAATGAACCGTCAGCCCCGTGGAAGCAGAAGAAATACCAATGGTTATGTCGTGCAGGCCGCCATCTCGCATGGTGCGTGCTATGATCTGACTAATACCGCCATTAATTTCCCAAACCGTGAACTCGCTCAACTCAAGCAACATCAAACCAAGTTCGAGCGCCGCCGAGTTCTCCCGGTCTTCTATCTCGGCAACAATCCTCGCAAAGGGTGTTCCCTCGAACCGCGTCAGGATCCCATCAGGAGTTGCCTCTCCCGAAATACCGTCACGCCTGACCGCCATCGCAACATCAAGGGGTGCGGAGACATCGTCGTGAAGCATCATTAGATCGACATCGTTCTCAAGCCACAGGTTGTTCTTGAGGTGGTATGACAAGAGTACAGTTTCGTGACTTGCCATCATTTTGTCACCGATGTCTGCACGACGGTCCAGATAGCTCAGCAACCTAAGTGGTGAGGCTAGCATCTCAGTGATTGTATCCAACGTGAAGACATCAATGACGAGTGGGGGAACAATTCGCTCAGTAGGCGTTACGTTCAAGAACTGGCGAGCCTGGAATGCCAGAGCTGGATAGTGGTCGGCGACGACCGATATCGGAAAGATGGTCCTCGGGCGCTCGGAAAGTGAAACAGGTTTCCCATCCCTGCAACGCAAAGTTACAGAAGAGTCGCCCAGCAACTCGGCGCACGAGAACGCTTGGTCAACGGCGTCTTGAACCGCCGCCTTGAAGTCGTCCTGCAGTTGAAAATCATTTCCCTTTCGGGCTGTATGCGTCAGTTTTTTGGATTTTGCTTGCAATACGATGGCACGATTCCCGAAAAGCACGAGGACATCAATCTCGCCTAGAGCCTCGCCTCTTGATTTGAATATTTCAACATTCTGAAACACGCGGCCAGCGCCAAACACGTGAGCAAGCCGCTCGGCTGCGAACGACTCGGTGAAGTCGCCACGATGCTGTAGCGCAATAGGAGTATATGTCTTGTCGGCGCACATCCAATAGAAGGGTGTCTCGTATAAGGCTTCCGAAATTCCTTAATATTGTAACAGGAGGAACTCATCCGTCCCTCTCCGTATGAAAGGATAGGCATAAGCCGCATTGAACGCGTGCAGTGATGTGAAGGTATCATTAGGTTCTTCATCAGGCAGGGTAAATGCCTCCACGACAGCCCTGACACTTTCGAGAGAACAGCTCGTGCAGGCCGCAAGTTCATCACAGGAAAAGACGAAACCCGGCAGGACAGTCCATTCCGGTGGTGGCTTGTCTTGGAGACTTTTGAGCGTTTCAATGAGTCTCTCGTCCAATAGCGCCGTAATATTGCGACAAACGTCGCGGCCCACTTCCATATCAATGTTTTTGTTTTGCAATAACCAAGCCGCATCAGCTCTATATTTGCGAGAGGCTAAATCACGATACTGGAAGGTATAAGCAGATTCTCCGCCATAAAAGATCGGTTCGCGAAGAACTCCACCGGATGTAAATGGATTGCCGCCCACTTCCGTGGAATTCTCCAGAGTGATGTTCTTCGCACCAGCGTCGCTCATTGCCTGATGCAGTTCATGAAGCAACTTCTCGCTTTGCTCAATATATCCGAAAACGACCTTGGGCGGCGGCAACGTAAAATCTATAGGCGCACGCATCATGAGGCCAATCAGGGTCGTCATCTCTGTACGGATAAGGCGCGTATCGGAGAACAGGTGAGCCATATCTTCAGCCCTGAGTTCATCATTGAAGCGGACCATATTGTCGCGGAAGTAGAGGAACGCAATAGCGTGGATAAAACCTTTCGAACTGCAAACAGTTGCGAGTTCGTCAAATATGGCCTGTTCTGAGCGCATTGGTCGGTCCATTATTCTGTGTGACCTTCATCACTATTGAGGGTAAGAGCGAAAGTGAGAGATTGGCAGAATTATATCTGCCGGGGTGGCTGGGGGAAAGTAGATCATTTCGAATCTTTTGCAAGCGCGCGGAGCGGGTGGCTTTCCGGCGGTGCGCTTGGTCGCTATATCGGGAGTGAGGAAGATAGCGCGATGAGAGAGGGCTACGACGACAAAGGTGCTGGTGTCTCCGGGCGCGTTTGGATCAGCCCTGCTCTGTCGGTAATCAGCTTGGCCAAGGCTTGGAAGTCCCGGCGTGCCTCAATAGCCGAGGCAGCGTGGCTACCGATGGCGCCGTCGGCCGCAGTGAGATCGAAGATCGGTTTGCGTTTTTCTTGTCCCATCGGAACCAAGCTGCGGTAATGCTTGACGGTTGCAAGACAATTTTCGTCTTCCTGTGGAGAAGCGGGGAACGGGCCGTTTTTCCGATCGAGCAGATTTTCAGCGTACTCTTTCGGCATCTGGTTGACCCATCTGTCATACGCCTTGACCGGACGGCTGAGCCTGACACTATGCTGTTGCACGATATACCCGAGCGGCTCCATTCTCCCCGCAGGCAAATTGAATTCCGGAGACGTCCAGTGTTCTCGTCTTTTTTCCCACTCCCTGCGCCAGTTTCTCAGCGTTGGCCCGAGGTTGCGAAGGCCTTGGAGGGAAAACAGATCGGCGCCGAGCGGAACGACGACGTGATCGGTGGCGATCAGGGCGGAACGATTGATACCGCCAAGATTGGGGCCGACATCAGCCAAAATGACCGTCGCGTCCATCTCTTCCGCACCCTTCTGCATCACGGTCCAAAACGACGTGAGGATCCGAAACGGCCGATACAGGCTGCTAGAGTCCAGCGACTTCGGCCATTCGCCTGATAACGTATCCTCGAAGCCGGATAGCATCATGTCGCCGGGTATTAGTCTCAAAGACGGGGTAATTTTCAGAAGTGCTGGCGGGAGCAGATCCCCGACCTGCAACAGCGGTTGCACGCATTTGAAAATGGTCGTGCCCTTATCCCCATTCTCTCCCTTCCACAACGTTTCCAGTTGTTCTTCATCGAGAAATGCGGCAGACAGGTTCGCTTGCGGGTCCAGATCGCAGGTGAGGACTCGGTGACCAGTTTGCGACAAAATCCAGGCGAGATGGTAGACAAGAGAAGTTTTTCCGACACCGCCCTTGTTGTTGAAGAAAGTCAGAACAGGAATCGTCATGATGAGCGCCCACGGATGGTCACCTGTACGAATGCGTCTTCGACGACGAATTCTGGTTCAGGATGTCCATTTTTCTCCAACTCCTTTTTGGCTGTCGCGATACCGACACCGAACCGTTGGACATACCCCATCACCTTCATGGCCTCTGCCAAATTTGGATTCCGATAGTCGGTCACGCCGGGATGACCGAAATTCTCCCTGGTCACGGTTCCATAGGCGCCGCCCGGGTTGTGGATTTCGATGCGGTCGTTGAACCACGTGACTCGGACGGGCGCATTTGTGGCCTCATAGGCCCGGTGCATCACCGCATTGCGCATGAGCTGTTGGAGCGCCGCGAGGGGGTAGGTGGATCTGCGCTGCTCCTTGTCCGAACCGGTCAGGTCAACACCCGTACTGATGTGCGCTCTGAGTTTGTCGTCGATGCGCCCCAATATCTCCAAAATCGTTCCATCTATGGTTTCATCGTCGACGATAGGATCCGATAATTCCGACCCATCGATACGCAGAAACTGGATATAGGAATTGGGAATCACGTCTCGCGGTTGTTTGCCCAGCACCAGAAGGCCAAGTACGGTAGCCGTCTGATCTTCCGCGGAGGCGATCATCTTGGTCGTGGCAAGGCGCTGATTTGTGCTTCGCTCGTTGGCTTCCAAGGTCTCTGCGCTAAATGCCTTGGGAAGGTATTCCTCGTCAAACCGGCGAACACTGAGGTCGGAGACCGTCGCTCCAGGGACGGGTTGAATATCGAACGGAAGCGTGTGAGCACGCCGCTTCTCGTTTAGAATGCGTTCATCCTGCACGGTCGCAATTCCCTTTCGAGGGCTGATTCGTACGTGAATGTCGCCTTTGTATCGGACAGGCGGGGAATCCGAAGGCAACACGGTGATGACCGCGACATCCGCACCTTTCAGTGTCCGTTTTTCCACCAGCATGGAAGGCGGGGGCACGATGTTGCCGTCCGTCTTGATGCTGCTCAGTTGAATCAACATTTGGTCGGTAATGCCGATTCGGATCGGCTCACCGTTGTTCTTAACGCCAACGAAAACAACACCGGGTTGACCTGAACCGGACAAGTCATTCGCAAATGCGCAAACCGCCTCTTGGATGCCTACCGACGCGCTGCCGTCCAGCGATTCCTTGTATTCAACGCGGAAACTCTCACCCTGACTCATCATTCTTTCCAACTCTGCATCATCCAGTCTCATCGCAAGGACTCATACTGTCACAGAAATATTTCAAAAAGCCAGAGGTCGCAGCAAACCGCCTTGTTGATGACGGAAATGGACAATAAATTATTATATTGCCTCCCCTGTTGCCTGCACAAGGAAGTGTATGGTTTGGTCTTTCGTCCAGTTCAGGTGAGCCGCAGGGATTGTGCCCCTTTTATTGGGCAACCGATAAACGGATATTTACGGGGCAATAAAAAGCGCGATGAGATCGCGCGGCTACAACTGCAAAAGATCAAAGACACTGGATCCTCGATTTAGATCCCCGATTACAAACGTCGGGGACAGGTGTCGAGGATGACAGATAGGGTTTCAGGGGACCCAGTCGGCTAGGAAGACGTTGAATTCGCCTTTTTCTTTGGCGTTTCGGTCGGAGACCCAGACCAGCAGCTTGCCGTTGGGGGAAAACATGGGGAAGCTGTTGAAGTGGCCTTCGACGGTGATTTGTTCCAACCCCGTGCCGTCGTCGTTGACCAGATAGAGGTGAAACGATGGACGGCCCTTCGACAAGCTCTGGGCAGACTCTTTTGCTTCAGCGGCATTAGGCCCGCTCGACGCAAAGATGATCCGGTGACCGTCGGGATGGAAATAGGGCGCGAAGTTGGAAGCGCCGTTTTGGGTCACCTGTTGTTTGCCCGACCCGTCGGCGTTCATGACGAACAGTTCCAGGTTCCCCGGTTCCACCAGATTCCGGCTGAGTAACTCTTGATAGGCCTCACGTTCCTCCGGCGTTTTGGGGTGCTGCGCCCGGTACACGATCCGCTTGCTGTCCGGAGAGTAAAACGCCCCGCCGTCGTAGCCCACGTCGTCGGTGAGCCGCTTGACGCCGGTTCCGTCGATATTCATCGCATACAGATCGATATCGCCGTCCCGCACCGACGTAAACACGACTTTTCTTCCATTGGGCGAGACGGTGGCTTCCGCATCGTATCCGGGGGAAAACGTGAGACGCTGGAGTTCGCGGCCATCCAGTCGTGCGGAAAAAATATCATGGTCATCCAGGACCCAACGATATTTGGGGCCCCGCTTGGGCTTGGGCGGACATTGCAACCCGGCCAAATGGGTCGAGGAATACAGGACCCGCCGCCCGCCGGGGAAAAAGTATCCGCAGGTCGTGGTTCCGTATCCCGTACTCACCCGGTGGATATTTTCACCCTCCAAATCCATCACGTATATCTGATAGCACGCGCCGAGCGTTTGGCTGGCCGGATCTTTGGTGGATTGAAAAATCAGGCGCGACCCGTCAAAGGAAAAATAGGCTTCGGCATTTTTTCCGCCCGCGGTCAGTTGCCGGATGTTGCGTAGATGCCGTTCGGCCTTGCCGGAACCGGCCGGTTCATCGGCCCAGGCCGGCGTTCCTGCAGCCAAGATTAGACCGGACAGCGTTACCAGGCCCATGCACAGAAATGTCTTGGATTTTTTCATTGGTTGATTCGGTTCACCCCCTCACCCCAGCTCTCTCCCAAAGGGAGAGGCTGAATAAAGACAAAAAGCAAAGACACTGGATCCCCGATCGGGTCGGGGATGACAGAAGGAGAAAAATAACAAGTTAAGGTTCGTGTAACGTGACGGTCAGATCATTCATTGGTGGATCGAATGAACCGCGCGCTACGACCTTTCTGTTTTCGAACACAAGATAGCTATCCCATCCATAAAAAAACAACAGCCGGGACAGCCCGCGAACGGCGTTGGGGGAAAATCCGAAGAAGACCGTGCCCACGTGTCCGGGATGGTCGGGATTGGCGCAATTGACCAGCACGGCCACGTGATCCCCCGAGTACGTGGTCCCCTGAATCGTGATGCTCTGTTCCTGCAGCCTGACCTCCGGCCCGCACCATTCAAGGATTCTACCGACCCATGGGTTGGTTTGGGGAAGCCCCATGGCCAGCACCGACTGCGGCCCGATCAAGGCGGCCCGTTCATCCAGCCATGCCGTGTCGTCATGTTGCGATCGGATGCGGTCAATCGCCGGCTGCAAACCCTCCCGCTCAGGGTCGGGCGTGGTCGAAGACAACAGCACGGCTCGACGTTGATCCGTGACCCAGGCATTGAGGATCGGACTCATGGCTTGCCGGTCGAGCCGTCGAAAGGTGTCATACGCCGGATCGAGTTGCACCCGCATGGGTTTGGCCGGAACCCACAGGGCCATGGTTTGCGCGTTTCCCCGAATATCCACCCGGGTGGGATACTCGCCCTGTGCCAACTGCACCACCACGGGGACGCCCAGGCGATAGGCCGTCCCCTCTTGCTTGACTGTCAGGGACACCCAATAGCCCGTTCGGGGATCGCGTTCGACGTGGGCTTGTGCAATCCGGAGATGCAGTGTTCCTCTTCCGTGCACCCATTGGTCGAAGAACCAGGACAACTCCTTTCCCGACGCATCTTCAAAGACCCGCCGGAGCTGAGGCCAATCGGCATACCCGCCCGAATAGCTGGCGATCAACGCCCGAATAGCCCGGAAGAAGTTCCGGTCGCCGAGTTCGCGCCGCAGCATGTGAAACACCAGGGCGGTCTTCTGGTATCCGATCGCGTTATCCACGCGGGTCTCCTTATGATGAAAGTCCGCTACCGGATAGTCGTCGGCCGGCTGCACGTACAAGTTGTATTCCATGAGCATCCGTTTGCGATGCGCGCGCGCCGTGTCCTCACCTTCCGTCCGTTCGTCGTAATAGTAGTTGGCGAGATAGGTCGTCAGCCCCTCCACCCAATTGCCCATTCCGAAATGATTATGCACCGAGTTCCCGAGCCACGAATGCACGACCTCATGCCCCAGGGAATAGGGTTGGGTATAGCCTCGCTTCATCACCCGGCTGCCCAGCAACGTGAAGGACGGCAGTCCGATACCGCTGGGAAAGAAATTTTCCACGACCGCGAACTTGGGAAAGGGATACGGGCCGAGCAGGTTCGTGTACCATTCGAGATAGTGCGTTGTGGCTTCCACGTACTGATCGGCGACGGGCTCGTCTTCGGGAAAGACGTACGCCGCGATTTCGATTCCATTCCACCGGGACGCCCGTTTCACGAATCGATTGGCCGCCAACGTCAGAGCTTCGGTCCGGGCGCGCACGTTCCACTCGGACGTGGCCGTGGTTTCCCCTTCGGTGAACGAAACTTCTTGCCCATGCGTGACCGCCCTCCAACCCGCCGGGACAACGGCCGTGACGCGAAACGTGGCGAGCGACCCGGGGATCTCAGGGTACCAGGAGGTTTCCGAGGTCAAATAGATTCCTTCTGCTCCGATATAGCCCAGGGTTCGATCCGGGCGCACGAACCGGAGGCCCGGCGACGCCGTGGGCGCGTCCTGAATGCGACCGCGATAGGATATGTGTATGCGGATTTCGTCTGACGAAGGAAGCGCCTCCGGAAGCTGGAGGTCGATGGTGCGGGTCCCCGCGTCCAGCTTGTTTTTGGCTGATGGCAAATCTTCTTCCCAAAAGGGGATCACGGCATCCGCCAATACGATTTCGTCGATTTCCAATGCCGGGTTCAATCGTAGGTGCAGCACCTGCCCGCCATGACCGGTTAACCGGATCGTATCGCGGGCGATGATCGTGTGGCTTTCGGGCCGGAGTTCAACGTGCAACTCGTGATGCCGGATGGTGACGTCCGCAGCCTGCACGGTCAGGCTCATGAGTCCACTGAAGATCCACGCGCCTGCGATCGCGACGCCTGCCCTCATGAGGGATGAACCTCCAACAGCGCCTCGGCGAAAGCTTGGGCGCGAAAGTCCTGCAAGTCTTCTTCCTGTTCGCCGATGCCGATCAAGCGCACCGGGATGGCCAATTCCTCGGCAATAGCCAGCACCACCCCGCCTTTGGCCGTGCCGTCCAACTTTGTGAGGGCCAACCCCGTGACGCCGATGGCTTCGTGAAATTGTTTGGCCTGCGCCACGGCATTTTGCCCGATGGTGCCGTCCAGCGTGAGCAACACTTCATGCGGGGCCCCGGGATATTCACGATCGAGTACCCGTTTCATTTTTTTCAGTTCATCCATTAAATTGACTTTCGTATGCAGCCGGCCGGCCGTGTCGATCAACATGACGTCCACGCCCCTGGCTTTGGCCGCCGCCAGCCCGTCAAACACCACGGCCGACGGGTCCGCTCCTTGCCGGTGCTTGATCACGTCGGCCCCGATTCGTTTGCCCCATACTTCCAACTGTTCGATGGCCGCGGCCCGGAAGGTATCCGCCGCGACGAGGAGCGGGGTCAACCCCTGCTTGCGCAGGCGACCGGCCAATTTCGCCATACTCGTGGTTTTCCCCACGCCATTGACGCCCACCGCCAAAATTACGAAGGGTTTGGGGCCCGTTCGGACAAGTTCGTCAATCGGCTTGGATTCCACGGACGCCAGAATGTCCGCCATCGCCCGTTTCAACTCCTGAATGGATTCCCGGGGGTCGCCTCCCGCGGTGGCCCGAAGCCGTTCGAGCAAACGATCCGCCGTGCGCACACCGACGTCCGCTCCCAACAGCGACGCTTCGACTTCCTCCAACACCTCGGGATCGAGGCCGCGTCCCATCAAGTGCCTCAATGAACGCTGGACGCCGGTTCGCGTTTTCCCCAATCCTTCTTTCAGTCGATCAATCCAGCCCAAGCTCTACCCCACCTACCCTCCCCTTACAAAGGGGAGGAACGAGCCGCATAAGATGCGGCAGTTACGCAGTCCAATGACACTTTATCAGGCCTCCACCACCAGCGACGGCAGGGGGGTGAATGTTTCGAAACACTCGGTTTCCTTTCGCCGCATCCGCCGGGCCTGCCACTGGCTCCGCTCATGGTCGTAACCGACCAAATGCAGGACTCCGTGAATCAGCAAGCGCAGGACTTCTTCATCCAGGGAATGGCTGCGCGCTTTTGCCTGGCGCCTGGCCGCGGGCACCGAAATCACGACGTCACCGAGCAGGGGAGACGCGCCGGTTTGGGCTTCCCGATACGCAAACGCCAGGACGTCCGTGGTTCGATCCTGGTTCCGATACGTCCGGTTTAACCGCCGCATCCTCGTATCGCCGACCAACCCGATACAGACTTCGGCTTCGGCCTCGTCAAGGAGCCGCAAGAGTCTCCTGGTGACGCGACGCAACGTCCCCTGACGTACCGACACACTGTTCACGCGACATTGAATACTGACGGACACGAATCACGTCGGAGTCCGGGGAACAGCCCGTTCACCCGGCTTGATGGAGGGAACTGCCCGGTCACGGTCATTCATCGGTTGCCGCCGAAGCCCCACCTTTGCCCGTTCCATTTCCATGTTGATTGTAGGCCTTGATAATCTCTTGCACCAATCGATGCCGGACCACGTCACTGTCCTGAAAATACACGAATTTGATCCCGTCCACGTGTCGCAGAATTTCCGAAATCTGAATCAACCCCGACTGGCGATCGGGCGGCAAATCGACTTGCGTAATATCCCCCGTCACCACGGCTTTGGAATTAAATCCCAACCGCGTGAGAAACATTTTCATCTGTTCCGCCGTGGCATTTTGGGCTTCATCCAGAATGACGAACGCATCGTTCAGGGTCCGGCCCCGCATAAACGCCAAGGGCGCCATTTCGATGTCCCCGCGTTCGATCAGGCGATTCGCCCGGTCCATATCCATCATGGCATACAAGGCATCATACAAAGGACGCAGGTACGGATGCACCTTGGCGAACATATCGCCCGGGAGAAAGCCCAATCGCTCACCGGCCTCCACGGCCGGTCGGGCCAGGACGATCCGTTGCACTTCCTTTTTCGTCAGCGCCGCCAGGGCCATGGCCATGGCCATATACGTCTTCCCCGTTCCCGCCGGACCAATGCCGATCACGAGGTCATGTTGCCGGATGGCTTCGAGATAGATCTGCTGTGAGGGGGTTTTCGGAACCACCCACCCCTTGGGCGTAAGAATGTGCGCCGTCTCCAGGGAGGCAGACGTTTCGGGTTGGTTCGCTTCCGCCGCCTTGAGGGCTCTGGTGACGTCTTCCGATTGTATCTGGCGCCGGCCGATCGTGCGTTCAGCCAGTTCACACAGCAGCCCTTCGGCCTGCCCGACCGCTTCAGACGGCCCTTCCAGGGTCACTTCATTGCCGCGGGCCGACACGCGCACGTGCAGGCCGTCTTCGATCAACCGGAGATGCAGGTCTCTCGGGCCGAACAGGTTGGAAAGATCGACCCCTTCACGGAGTGAAACTTTTTTTACGTAAGCGTTCTGGTCCAAAGGAGACACGTTCACACATTTTAACAAAGGGGCTCATGGACCCACAAGACAAAGATGTGTGACAAGCGCGTGACGCGCCGCCAAGGTCGTTCGCAAACATGGCTCTTTCGCTTTACCGCTTCTGGCAGGCCGGGCACACAAACGACGAGCGTTCGTTCATGAAACACTGAATCCTGGTCCCGCACCCGTTCGGACAATGCGCGCCTTTCTTTTGATACACCACATGCCGGTCCTGGAATTGTCCCCGGGTCCCATCCGGCGCCACAAAATCACGAACCGACGAGCCCCCCAGGCGGATCGCCTCCTCCAGCACGCGTTGCATGGTGTCAAACAAGACGCGGATTCTTCTTCTCGACAACCGGCACCCGCGTGCGTGCGGATGGATACCGGATCGAAACAGCACTTCGTTGGCGTAGATGTTCCCGATGCCGGCGATCCGATGTTGGTTCAATAACACGGCCTTGATCCGGCCGCGACAGGACTTGATCACGTCCACAAATTCCACCTCGGTCATCGTGAACGGATCGCAGCCGAAGCGGCGTTGACGATAGGCTTGCCAGGCCGTCTGATCCAGGAGATACAGCCGGCCGAATCGACGGGCGTTCCAATACCACACCTCCGGTTGCGGACCGTTTGCCAGCCTCATGATCATATGCACGTGCTTTTCACTCGGCACGGACTCCCGCGCAAAGAGCAACAGACCCGTCATGCCGAGCTCCGCCACCACCACCCGTCTCCCCGCGTCCCGTTCGCAGATCAGGACGACGCTCTTCCCATGCCGCTGCACCTCCACGACGCGCGCGCCGGCATACCAGGAGAGGGACTCGAGACCTTGCCGGATGATATCGTCCCGTCCGATCCAGATCCGGTCAATTGTGGACCCGACCACGGCTGCCTGTACTTGTCGTCGAACCACTTCGGCTTCGGGAAGTTCCGGCATTGCGATCCTCCACTAACGACGAGATTCCTCACTTCGTTCCGAATCTCGCGCAGCATTGCCGTCTGCACTTCAAGGGACGAAAAGGGCACATCTCTCCACTCTGTCATCCTCGACATCTTTAATCGAGGATCCAGTGTCTTTGCTTTTTTCTTCGTCTGTAAAGACAAAAGACACTGGATTCCCGATTACTACCGTCGGGAATGACCGCAAGTGCTCGTTTCATACCAATGACCGTATGGTGGAGGCAGGCTTTGGTTCTGTCAACGAAGTCGTGCACGCGTACGCGTCCTGACGGCTGTAGCGCCGCGAGATCCGCATCCTGCAAGGGTTCTATCAATGGCCACCCGCCTATCGGTTGAGCCAGGATCTGAGCCTAGATGGCAAAGTCGTGACCCACATCTATCACCGCGTACGGGAAGCGTTGTATCATGTGACCAAACTGGAAACGGGAAAACTGAAGGGGGAAACCGAATTGGATGAGGATTCTTTCGGGGGCCGTCGGAAAGGCCAACGCGGCCACGCCACGGCTGGCAAAATCAGTTATATTTCGCCCTAATTACCATTCATAGTCCACGCCCTCTAAGTCTCGCTTTGCCTCCTCTTCACGGTCTAAAAGTTGCTTCGTTTTGCTCAGGTTATAGTAAGCGCTGAGGTCATTTGGTTTCAGGCGGATGGCTTTTTCATAATCAGTGATAGCATCTTGGTATTGCCCCAACTCGACCTTCGCTAAGCCACGGTTATAGTAAGCATCGGCGTATTTCGGATTCAGGCGGATGGCTTTGCTATAGGCAGCTATGCTGTCCTGCAGGACTATTTTATCAGGGTCTCCCCGTACTTTTTCCCTGGTCAGGTAACCGACGGAAAACCAAGCTCTCGCGGCGAGAGTTTTATCCTTTTGTTTTACGGAGTTGGCGATGTCTCGCCATTTCTCAATTGCCTTATCTATCATGTCATTCTTCTGAAAAGAATCGGCCTCTTTTATTTTTGAGGCAATGTTATCATCTATCTTTCCCCCATTTTGGTCTTGAGTAGATAGGAGTTCAGCAGGCTTGGCTTTATCGAGTGCGTCGTCAAGTGCTTGCAGTATCACGTCGGATTTCTCTTTGTTCTTCTCAATATCTTTGACGAGTGCTTGAGCATTAGTCTCCAGTGTCTCGAATCGTTGATAGCCAATGTACATACTCACGGGAATGACAATGCCAAAGAATGTAAAGACAACGCCCATTAAAGAGAGCCAATGATTGATAGATGCTGCCCTGTTGTCCAGTTTCTTGCCTTCGAGTTCATTGAAGCGGCGCTGGATTTCGACTGCAACCGCATCAGGGAGCACCGACTTGGCGGGCTGGCTTGTTTTCTTGGATACTTCGTCACCCATGCTGTTCTTGTCGCATGCCTGGCTGAAATTATCGACTCCTGTCTTGGTTGGCAAATTAAGAAGTCATATCTTTGCTTTATGATACATGATGATACTCCTCACTATAGGGTAATGTATAGGTCCTGTAAGGTCACCAACTTTGGCACTCGGTTGCGCGAACCCTCTGCGGCTTCTATACTGTTGAGACAGTCCTTGACTGCCCTTCATCGGAAAGCAGGTTATGTCCCAACTCGACGTCCAATTCGTTCAAGACCGGCTCGGCGAAGCCAAATGCGCCATATGCAAAAAGAGCCGGTTCTGCATCGACAGCCGGTCCATGAAGGAAGACGGCGAATGGAAGGGGCTCTGCCTAGACTGCTATTATACCTTTCCGGTCTACACGGATATGGAGTTTTATCTCCGAACCCAGCCCGACGTGAAATATTGGCTCAAGGAGATTACCTGTCCCCTGTGTAGCCATCGGGGCGTCACGCTCGACTTTCGCATTATCATGTCCGTGCGGGAGTCCCGCTATTTCGTGGTCTGCGAGCAGTGCCGGCATTCATTTACCGAACAATCTTTTTTGGAAGTCTTTGAATAATTCTCATGAACGATTCCGAACCCTCCACCCCACCCCAAGAACCGGTTCCCGACAAAGACGACGCCTCGCCGGATTCGCCCAAAGCCAAGAAGGAAATTCACGTGGTCTCGGTTCCTCACGATGACGACATGATTGCCCAGGAAATGGCTGAACTCTTCGGCGAAGATGAAGTGACCCACAAACACGGCAGTACCGAGCCTGAGGGCGACTAGCCGCTTCGTGTTCCAAGAAAAGTTTCTCAGGCTTGTCAGGGCTTTGACCCGGGATCCGTCTCAACAAATGCCTCTGCCTCCCCTTTCCTCTCCTTACAAAGGAGCGGAACCGAGAGCCGCATGAAGTGATCAGTCCCTGGGGAACCATGGGATGAACGCATTGGTGGTCCGTTGATACTCCCGGTAGTCCTCGCCCCGGCTGGCTAAGGCCTGGGCTTCGGCCATGGGGATGCCGCTCACTTTGAGCAAGGCTCCGATCATGACGACCGGCCCCACGAGCGTCAGCCACCAGTCAGGCAATCCGATACTCATCACCACGTACGTGCACCAGTGCACGCCTTCACAAAAGTAATTGGGGTGCCGGGAATATCTCCACAGTCCCCGCCGACAGGTTTTGCCTCTATTACCGGGGTCTTGCCGAAATCGTTTCAACTGCGCATCGGCCACGGCTTCTCCTCCTACCCCCAAGGCCCAGACGATGACCCCCAAGACTTCCCATACCTGCCACGCCGGGTCGGGATTGGACATCAAAACCAACAAGGGAACCGAGAAGACGGCGACGGCGACGGCCTGTCCGACGAAATACACAAAGAAATAGAACTCGGCCCGATTGCCCCATTTCTCACGAAGCGACCGGTATCGTTGATCTTCGACAACCCCACGGATTCGATTGGTGGCAATATGCACCGCGAGGCGAACCGCGTAGACCGTTGCCAGGACGGCCACCACCAGGCGATGACTCACGTCACCCGTGGTCATCAGACCAAAGCCGATGGCCACCAGCCCGAAGCCCGCACAAAACCCCAAATCCGCCAACGACGCATTCCGATGCACCCATCGGTATCCCAACCACATCCCCACCATCATGGGTGTGGTCAAGAGTAAGGTCCATCCGTGGAGTTCCCAGTTCATGGCCGACCGATTCCCCTCCTTTGCCTGCCCTGAGCGAAGTCGAAGGGTAAGGAGGGGCGAGGGGAGGTAGAGTCTTTGGACAGAACGGCAACTTCCCGTTGCTCAGCGGGCTCTACCCCACCTACCCTCCCCTTACAAAGGGGAGGAAAACCCTTGTCCGTTAACCTGCGTACCAAAGCCTGTCCCCGACAAATGTCATTGAAGAGTGGTGAACCCTACGGATATTGACCACGGGAGGAGCCTTGTGTATGGTGAGCCGCTACGTTTGGGAGGTGCGCTCATGACTGATCCGTTAATGCAGGCCTACTTGGAAGTTGAACGTTCCATGCAACGCTATAATGAGGTCCTTGATCACTATCTGATTTCTCTCCAATCCACGGAGGGGGCGGATGCCACCAAGCTCGAACGCATGACCGCCGGAACAAAGGCCATGAGGGATAGTAGCAGCATCTTTCTGTCCTATGCGAAATTTGTGGCTTATGGCATGCCGGAGAGCGAAGATCTCATCGAAGAAGAGGATGATCTCCAAGCCTGATCCCCACTCATCGCAAGCCCGAGAAGGAACCCCAGTCTCTCCCTCCCCTTTGCCCTTTCTTATAAAGGGGATTGTATATTAACGCTGCAAGCCACACCGCTCTTCTTACTCTTACTCTACGCGAATCGGCAAGATAGGAAAGGGGTCTCTGACGAGAGATAGGAGGCGGGAAATTTATAAGGGCTGTTATTTATCGCCGTACTTTAAAGCACTTCTGGCAGAGAGTGTATTACCCCATCTTGGCCCCGTCGACACTGGTGGCGATCCAAGCATAGCTCGTGTCGCCACGTTTAGAGCCACAGGGAAGTTCGGGACAATGATACCATCCGGCGTCCACATTAAGTCACGCACTTGGTATGCGTTTCTTCACGGGGATGCCACCAACCCGATTCAAGAAATGCCGGATAGAGGACACATTACTCTTCCTATTTTGTAATCAACAATTCAGTAGACAGTGAACGATAAAATGAATTGCCGGCTATGACGCTGGATCTGGATAGCTGAGTATGCTGACCGAAGCCAATGTACAGCCCTCGCACACTCTTATGATCCGCGTTTGTCATGGCAAATCTCGCACCACGATTGACGGCACGACCCAAGGCATCGCGAAGCCTAATCTGGTCACCCCAGGCGAAGATATCCTGGTTATACCTAACGAAACCGTTCATGTTGTGCCGCACCGTGTAGGGAGGATCGATGAACAGAAAATCACCGCGCCTCGCAGTATCAATGGCAATCTCAAAATCCTGTTGCACGAGCGTTGTACCCTCCAAGGCCTTTGACCATGCCTCAAAATCATCATCAGGGAAAATTACCTTTTGTTTGGTGCCGATCGGGACGTTGAACTGGCCTTCCTTGTTCTCTCGATATAGGCCGTTCCAGCAGACGCGATTGAGGTACATCAATTGCGCGGCGCGCTTCACCGGACTGCGGAAACGCTTTAACCGTATTTCATAGTAATAGGCTTTCGAATGCATGGCCGCGTGACGCCTGAGGAGTCGCTCAAACTTCTCCCATTCGTCGCGAACCACGGTGTAGAGCTCAATCAGCCGCCCATTGGCATCGCTGAGTAATGCATTTGTCGGTTGGACTTCGAAAAAAACTGCACCACCACCCAGAAAAGGTTCGATGTATCGACCCTTGAAATTTGGCAAGGAAAGCTGACCGCTCTCAAATAGCCACCGCTTTCCGCCGGCCCATCTGAGAAAAGGTTTCAGGGGTGGCTGAGTCATTCTGGAACTTTCGGAGATACTTCTGTGCGCAACCAATCGACAAACTCCAGATCCTCATCGGAATAGGTCTTGAGCTGATTTTTGTGCGCCGCAATGTTCCGTAGGTCGTTAAAAGTGTTCACCCAGCCCATGTAGTATTTTTGCCCGGACCGTTCATTTGGTCTCGGATTTTTGAAAACATGCTCGAAATGATGCCAATTATTTTTCTGCTTTACGATTTCCGGAAGGTCTACTATGTCGAGATACGCCTCCTTTGGTTTACGTCGGCTCCTATCCTTTTGTTGTTTTTCAAAGGCTTTCTTGCGGATGCTATCGCTCTCAACACCAATCTCCCAAAAAGCGGGTTCGTCGCTTGGTAGTCGATGGATACCATGCACCTGCTTCAGCGTGTCGATCACAAAATTCGTCAAGCGTTCGGCGAGTTTCATTAGAAACTGATTCACGTCGTCGATCTTCTCCGAATCTCTCTGTTGCGCCCATGTTTGGAACTCTTCGGTACCGAAATCGTGGTGCTCCTGAGTTAGGATCTCCATCAGATAGTACGTGTATTCTTTCACCCCGCCTTCCCCGAAGCGACGGGAAAACTTCGCCTTGATCACATCGTCCGGGGCCGTCCTGATGAAATCGAATAGAGGCTGGCAAAATGCAGATATATGACTTGAAAACTTATCTGGCGTCATTAACTCGAAATCAAGCGATTGTCTGTACGATAGATAGGAAACGACTTCCCCGATTATCGACAAATGTGCGCGTATACCGGGGTTTGTAGCAATAAAGTCACCACGTCCACCTTCCCAACGTTTTGGATTGGCTTCACGGACTTTTTCGAAGTAAGCCCCCAGCACACTAGCCGCACGGTCCACTGTCTCTTCATCGGTCGCGGCCATTAGCGGTCCAGGTGCTAGCGTCTTGCCCGAAAGCTTGCCGATAAGGCCGGATCGTCTCAAGCCGTTCACTGTTTCGGAAATTGTTAGGTTTTGCGATGGTTCAGGCGGCACGCCCGGCGTGGCAAAACGTCGAACCAATGGGCTCGATTTTTCTATGTTTAGCTTCCGCACGACACCTGACGCTCGCGCTAATAATGCCGTTGAAGGATCGCCACTACCCATCCGAATATCGGCAAGCAAGCTGACTAGTAGACTTTTGGGCACGTTTTTTTGCTTGTGGTTGATCGTGACGAATAAGTCGGCTTCCTTCTGCACGTTCATGTTCTCGAACGCCAGGACAAAAAGACTTTGGTCGAGATATGCATCTGTTAGGCGAGAGAATCCGTATAATCTATGCTGACCATCAATAATCCACGCGGACCGATACTTCGAAGGCAGCGTGAGCCAGCCGAACTTAATTCTCGAATCGGTATTTTCCCGATTGGAGATGAGGTCAAATCTGGGTGCGTCTGAGAAATTCACCAGAATATTAGTCGGGAAAAACCCACCCTTCATAATGAATTCACCGATCTCCTTGATACGCGACGCCGAGATCATTCTCTGATAGGCTGGGCGCCCATCGGGGTGATTAAGTGCTTGGTGATTAATAAACGCAATCTTCAGCAAATTACGTGGTGTCGAGACGAAGCTGTAAAATTTTTCACCGCCTATTTCTCCTCGGATAGCGGGCAACCTCACGTTCGCTAGACCCGGAACTTTCTGACCCTTCAGGAACTCACCGAGTATTTGGTACTTTGCAGCAGGTCCCATGTGCTTCACAAAGGTCTCAAAGTACTGAAGTTCGTTTTCCGTTATAACCTCAATTTTGCCGTCTTCCGCGCGCTCAATATCCGGGACAGACCATATAGTATTGTTCGTTACGTAAATCCATATAAGTTTTGGTTTTGCCTTATGTAAAAATCGACTATGGATGGCCGTTCGAATATAGGACTGAAGCGATATCGTCTCTTGAATATCTTTCTGCAAAGTTAGAGGTGGCTCGGTTTCCTTGAACAGGTTGCAGGCTGTTGATAAGTGGCTCTCCGCTCTGGTTATGCCGCCGCCGGGATTGGCTTGGGCTGGTTGAAATAGACTTGGTCGGGCGTTTGCCCGCCAAG
>MPMZ01000086.1 GCA_002238765.1 Nitrospira sp. bin75 | reverse complement strand
TTTTCCCTCCCCTTTGTAAGGGGAGGCCAGGTGGGGTAGAGCCACGCGTCCATGGGGCATAGGGTTGCGCTGTTCCTGCCACATCTTCTACCTCCCCTTGCCCCTCCTTACAAAGGAGGGGAACTGAGGCACAGAAGGAGACAGCGGAAAGTGTCAACGAATTAGTGAACATCTACAATCGACCAGATCGGGGATCCAGTGTCTTTGCTTTTTCTTCTGCCCGTCAAGAGAAGGGCATTGGCTTCCCGCGTGCGCGGGTTGTCGCTGTTCCGTGATCGTTCATCTAGCTCTTATGGAAACTGATATGATCCCTGTATTCCTGTATGGCCGCGCGTAACGCGGTTTTGCCGAGGGGGATGTTGGCATCGAGCGTATCCTCAATCTCAGGGTCGTCGATGACCACTTCGTATTTCTCCTGCACGTTGGTCAGGATCACCCCTTTTTCCACCTGCCGCGGCATGAAGATTTCCGTCCACACTTCCTTCTCGACGAGACAGACGTCGCAAAAACGTTCGTACAACATTTCCAACCGTTCAGGATCGGTTATTTTCATGTTTCAGAACTCCCATACGTGTTCCTTGATTCGTTGACAGATTCAATCTTCCCTTAGAAAAGCTTTGGAAAAGGTTTCGACCAACTCTACGCATTGCATGAAGTCCTGTTTAGTCTGACGTTGTATGTCTCTTGCGAATTGCTCCTTTTGGGCTGCCTGATTCAGTAGCGATTCTTTCAGAAAATCCCGCGTCGCCGATGATGAAATCCTACTTGTATCCTGGCCCAACTTCATGGCACTGGCTTTGATTTGGTCGAAATCCTGAGCTTCCATTTGCCCTTCTTCATATACCGCATTATAGATTTCCGGGATTTTGGTATAACTCCGGATCACGTATTCAAAATCAGCGGCATCCTTTGCTCGCAGCCCCACGTCCCTGTCCAACCAGGAAACCAGCTTGAGCAAGCACAGACCCGCGGGAGAAGCGACAGGAATAAGAATGTCCGGATCTTCACTGATTTGCACGTCCATTGCGTGTTCAAAAGCTTCTGAAAAACCGAGCACTTTCATCACAACGTCCTGCTCCGGCGGCCACCGGATAACGTTGCCGTTATCCGCTATTTTGCCAAAGGGTACGATGTCGATTTCTTGATGCAGTCCTTCTTTGTCTATACGGCTCAACCTGTGAATTTTGTGCGCATCCGCTTCATACCCTGCTGCCAGTAGCCGGTCTTTCAACGCGCTGAATTCGTCCCAACTCGCCACATGAATGCCAAAATCCACGTCCGTGGTACCACGCTCTATGGTGCAACCGTAACCATGCACGAACACGTTATCCCTGGCTGTGGCACCTACGACCAGAAAATCAACGCCCAATGCTTTGGTATGGCTGCTTATATCGGCGTACAGGTCAACCAAGCCCTGCAGAAGTTTGCCGGTCACGTTAACGGAGGTAGTTTTCACGGATTCTATTCGCCGTCTCCAGGTTGCGCGGGTCACCCGTTTCTATCAAGTCGGCATAGGCAACAAGGGGATGTACCAAGTCGGCCGTCTTACCCCTGTTTTGTTCTTCCTTCCAAAACGGTTCAATCAGATCGACGCGAACGTCAGCTTGCTCATTCTGCGCTATTTTTCTCAACCGGGCCGTTTTTAGGAATTTTGCCATGTCATCCTTCTTGATATAAACCATTGCATCCTTGGGGTGAAGGTAGCGGGTGTATTGGGCCGCGGCAATTTCACCGCCCCACAGGGCACCGAATGTCTTGAGATCAATGGCCTGCCACCACCCGGGGTCGTCAGCAGTAAACGTTGCTATTCTTTGTTTTGCTTTCAACTTATGCGGGTAAGCTTCCACCCATTCATCCATCAACCCATCAAACTTGGCGAATTCCCGTTGGTTCTTTTTTCTGCCTTCAAGGAGAAAGCCCTGTGCCACCAGATCACGGATGACCCAACCGACCGCACCCAACGCGACCTGAGCCTGCTCTGCAATGTGCCTGTAGGGGGCGTTGATCAGGTTCTTGTCTCTTAAGAAGGCAAACACCACTCTCATCCCCGTGGGCTGAAAGGCTCTTCCTGTTTTGTCCGTACCCCTCGCACCAAGGTTCAGTTCCGGCTTGTTACCCTTGATATAGATGTAAACGGGCGGTTGATTGATATAGGCATTGCCTGCGGTATCAATGAACTGAATGTTTGCCTCTTTCAATCGCTCACCCATAGTGGGGTTGATATAGTCAGCCAAAAACATGCCCTTACCCGGCTGGGCGATGTGATTGATCTGGTTAATGACGGCACCCAGGTTGACGTGGGGTGCCCATTTTTTAATTTCGGCTACCAACTGGGTGCCTGCCTCCGGAATGCGGATGATCGCATCTACCCGCTTGTCACCCGTCCCGACTTCATGCCCGACAACGTCAAGACGCAAGCCCGCCTCGCGGTGAATGGCACCGATGGTTTCGTTCAGTATGTCGCGTTCTGTCGTCAGTCTATTCATGGCGTTTACTGCTTGTTTTGTTTCATCAATCCCGAATGTTCATAAAAATATCATGTTCATTATTAATGTACAAGTAATAATATTGCGTTTTTCGTTCTGATCCCTTCACCTTAGACCACCCTCACCTTAATCCTCTCCCATCAAGGGAGAGGAAACTTCGTCACGCCTTCTTCTTCAAGGCACCATACCCGCCGCCGCCCGGAGTTTCAATCCTCAACCTGTCCCCCGTACTCACGGACAGCGTCGTTTTGCCGGGGAGCCGCTTTTCCCGGCCCTTCCGGATCAACACGTTTCGACCGGATTGCCCGGCCCCTCCCCCGGCCAAACCGAACGGCCTCGATTTTCGTCGATCGGAGACGATCGTGACCTGGGCATCCTGCAGGAATTCGATTTCGCGCGTGACCCCATTACCCCCCGCCTGGATTCCCGCGCCGCCCGTCCCTTCCCGAAGGACATACCGGGATATCCGAAACGGATACGCATACTCCAGGGCTTCGACCGGCGTATTCATCGTATTCGTCATGTGGGAATGGATACCGCCGGCTCCCGGACAGTCCGCCCCGGCACCCATGCCCCCGCCCAACGTTTCGTAATACGCAAACGGCCGTTGCTTGTCGCAATCCCACCCCCCGATCGTGAAATTGTTCATGGTGCCCTGGCTCGCGGCCGGCACGCGGTCGGGACAGGCTTGCGCCAAGGCCCCCAGCAGGACGTCCACGATTCGCTGGGACGTCTCGACGTTGCCCGCGGCCACCGCCGCGGGAAACCGGGCATTCACCACCGACCCTTCAGGCGCCCGGACGTGGATGGGCACCATGCACCCGCTGTTGCCGGGAATATCCAGCCCCAGCAAACAGCGAAACACGTACGCGGTGGCGGACACCGTAATCGCATAGACTGCGTTGACGCTGCCTTCGCACTGGGGCGCACTCCCTTCGAAATCGACCACGACCTCTTCTCCATCGATCGTCACGGCGACGGCAATCGGGATCGGTTTATCATCAATGCCGTCATCGTCGAGCACGTCTTCGTAACGATAGGTGCCATTCGGTAACTGCCGGATACCATGCCGGGTCAGTTGTTCACTATAGGCCAACAATTCGGACATGTTGCCCCGTATGCGCTCCACTCCGTAGCGCGACGCCAATTCTTGAAGCCGCTGCTCCCCTATCCGGTTGGCCGCCAGTTGGGCCTGCAAATCGCCGGCCCGCTCCCGTGGGGTCCGCACGTTTGCCAGGAAGAAATCCCACAGGGCCTGGTTTGTCCTTCCGGCATCCATAAGTTTCACGGGCGGGATAATCACCCCTTCCTGATACAATTCCCTGGACAACGGCATGGAGCCCGGTGACATTCCCCCGACGTCGGCATGGTGCGCGCGGTTGGCCACGAATCCCAGAAGCCTGTCGTGCTCGACGAAAACCGGCGAGACAATCGTGATGTCGGGCAGGTGCGTTCCACCATGAAACGGGTCGTTCAGGATCGCCACGTCGCCCGGCGCGAAAGTCAGGTGCCGGCGGCAGGCTTCGACGGAGAGAGGCATGGCCCCGAGATGAACCGGGATATGCGCGGCCTGCGCCACCAGTTGTCCCGCATCGTCGAACACGGCGCAGGAAAAGTCACACCGCTCCTTGATGTTCGGGGAAAACGCCGAGCGTTGCAGGCGCACACCCATTTCCTCGGCCACCGAACTGTACAAGTGTTTAAAGACTTCCCGTTCAACGGCTTTCTGCACGAACCTCTCCTATGGTGACCAGCACGTTGTGCCAGTCGTCAACCTGCGCGTGATCGGTGCCCGACAACAGAATGGTGGTATCGTCCTGGAAGATGACCGCGGGGCCGGGAACGTGGTGTCCCGGCCGTAGCCGGCTACGGTCATAGAACGGAACGGATCGCGACCCGGAGGCGAACACGAGGCGACGTTCACCGCATACGGCTCCGGAAGGATCAGCAGACCCCGTTGCCCGCGTCTCTATCCGCGGGGAATCGACGTCGCCGACCGCACGAACCCGGAGATTGACGATCTCCAGACCCGCGGCCTCGTCCTTATGCCCATAGCGTTGGGCGTGTTGTTCATGAAAGGCCGCTTGAAAGGCAGGCGAAAAGGGGACGGTCAATTCAAAAGATTGGCCCAGATACCGGAGATCCACTTCACAATGAACGTGCCGGGCGGGAACCGGGACCTTTTGGGTCGCCAGGTCATCCTGGGCCTGCTCCACCATGGGAACGAACCGGCGTTCCAACTCTTCCAACGGAGTTTCACCGGAACACATCACCGTTTGGACGTAATCCAGGAACACGTTCGCCGTCAACATGCCCAGGGCGGACAAGGTAGACGCTGCCAGGGGGATCAGAACGCGACCGACGCTGAGGGACCGCGCCAATTCGCAGGCGTGCACCCCTCCGGCTCCGCCGAACGAGAGCAGCACGTAATCCCTGGGATCATGCCCGCGTTCGACCGAGATCACGCGAATCGCCCGCTCCATCTCGGCATTGACCACCTGGAGGATGCCCAGGGCAGTCTCCTCCAGGTCAACGCGCGGACCGGCAATGGACGATACCAGATCTTGTGACAGCGCAACCAAAGCCTCGCGGGCGGCCTCCAGATCCAAAGGCAATTCACCGCCCAACAGGCCCGTGGCAGGCAACCGCCCCAGAAAGGCATTGGCGTCCGTAACCGTCGCCGTCCGTCCTCCCCGTCCGTAGCACGCGGGGCCCGGATCGGCCCCGGCGCTTTCCGGTCCGACGCGCAAGGCGCCCCCCGCATCGACTCGCGCCAGGGATCCGCCTCCGGCGCCGACCGTATGAATATCCAGCACCGGCACGCGAATGGGCATGCCGGCGACTTCCGCTTCCGACGTCGTGTGAATTATCCCATTGACCACGGACACGTCCGTGGACGTGCCGCCCATATCGAACGTGACGAGCCGGGAAAACCCGGCCAGCCGCGCAAGATACTCGGCGCCGATCACCCCGCCCGCCGGTCCGGACAGGATCGAACGGACACCCTCCTGTCGCACCTGTTCCGCCTGAATCCGCCCGCCGTTCGATTGCATGATATGGAATGAACCGCCTGCGAGCGATTGATCGAGGGTTTCCACATAGCGATTGAGCACCGGGGAGACGTAAGCGTTGACCACCGTGGTGGAGGCCCGCTCGAATTCCCGAAATTCCGGGATCAGTTCATGCGAGGCGGAGACGAAAAATCCCGCCTTCCGGAGGCGTTGCCCGATTTGCCGTTCATGATCGGGATTCACAAAGGAAAACAACAGGGAAAGCGCCACGGACTCGACCCGTTGTTCCCGCAGGGTCTCGATGAGAGGCTTCAGCGAGCGTTGGGCCAGGGGTTGCAAGACGTCGCCGCGATGATCGAGCCGTTCCCGAACCTCCAGGCACCGGTCCTGCGGCACGAGCACGGGCACTCCGCCACTGAACCAATCATAGAGGTTTCGACGAGTCTGCCGGCCGATCTGCAACACGTCCCGAAAACCTTGCGTCGTGACGAACGCGGTGCGCGCGCCCTTTCGTTCGAGCAACGCGTTGGTGGCTACGGTCGAGCCATGCACGACGGTATAGCCGGCGCCGGGAGAGAGTCTCCGCAACCCCTCCAGCACCGCTTGTGCGGGATCGGTGGGAGTCGAAAGCACCTTGAAGGTCTTCAGGCCACCGGAGTCGTGGTCATACACCACGAAATCGGTGAACGTGCCGCCGATGTCAATGCCGATCGAAAGGAGGGATCGTTCGTCGTCCGGACTCATCGCGCGCGGCGCTCTCTTGTCGTGTTGAGTATTAGTAGCTGCGCCATCTCTGTATGTTCGGGGATCCATTGACAGCATAGTTGGCCTCAGCGGAAGCACCTATTCTTTCCCGCCCCTTTGTAAGGGGGCGCATTTCCGAAGAGGGAATGCGGGTGGGGTAGAGCCCGCAGTTTTCCCTCCCCTTTGTAAGGGGAGGCCAGGTGGGGTAGAGTCGGAGCGTCGGGTGACTGCAAATGCCTCTACCTCCCCTAC
>MPMZ01000085.1 GCA_002238765.1 Nitrospira sp. bin75 | reverse complement strand
TCCAATCTCACCGCGCTTTCCAACTTTCTGAACCGAAGACTCAAGCTTCGCCATACATTTCCGTGATCAGTCGTCTCACTTGCGCGGCCGCATCGTCCGAAAGCCTGTCAATTTTCTCTCTCAGTCGTTGTTTGCTGATCGTCCGGATTTGGTCAATGGCGATCTCCGCATCTTTTCCGGCACACGGAGTCTGAATGCGACTTCGCCATTGAGGATGAAGGCTTGAGGTGAGAGGACAGACCACAACGGTATCCAAATAACGATTCATCTCATTTTGGCTCACGATGACCACTGGACGAACTTTGTTAATTTCACGGCCTGAAGCCGGGTTCAAATCAGCAAAATAGACTTCATATCGTTGAGGCGTCATCGTTTGCCAGTCCATCCATAAGCGTCACATCCAGATCACGCCAATCTTCTTGTTCCTGAGCCATTGCCTTAAAAGTCTCTTCCCAGGAAAAGCGGCTGTCTTCATCGGGTTTGCGAACCAAAATTCCCCGGTCGGTTTCCTCTAGTACAAGGCGATCTATGAACCCGTATTTCTGTAACAGAGGCTTTGAGATGCGTATGCCTTGGGAATTTCCAATAGAAATGAGTTTGGTGTCTTTGTGCTGTCCCATATCGACGAAAACCTTAATGTTAAAGGGAAAAATACCGGATGCTTTGCTGTCTTCTGGAAAATGACTCATCTGGCGTCGTCGTGTAACGCCATGCAGTAATCACGTGTAATTACTTTTTGGTGAAATGTCAAGAAGTGACCTCATTTTTCAGAACAGCAAGGGGAATACATGTTTCTTCTCTTACGCATTTTGCCAGGTTTGGTGAGCGCAGCTTGCAGAAGTGAGGCTTTGATATAGACGGAGGACGCGAGTCTTCCTACAATAAAACAACGATTCTCAGGAGAGGAGAAGTCTGATGATACAAGCCATCGCAGAACGGACGACCGAACTGGGGCAATTGTGCCGCCGCTACCACGTCCTGCGGCTGGAGGTATTCGGCTCCGCAACTGACATCCGGCGCTTTAGGCTGGACAGCGACCTTGACTTTCTCGCGGAGTTTCGGCCTTCTCCTCCCTGTGGGTATGCAAATGCCTGTTTTGGCCTGCTTGAAGATCTGCAAGAAGTGTTTGGCCGGCCCGTTGATCTGGTTAGCGCCTCAGCCATCAAGAATCCGTACTTCCGGGAATCCGTAGAGGAGACAAGGGAACTGCTGTATGCAGCGTGAAGCCAGAAAGAATTTGCAGGTCGGATTATGCTACGCCTGTCCTGAGCGTAAGGCGCAACGCGCCTGAAGTCGAAGGAAGCGGAGCCGAAGGGCTAATCCGACCCGCGCAGAACCGGCCGGCGTACTTGGGAACGCAGGAAGCCGCTTGACGGAAGAAACCCCTCTCACGTACAGATCAAAAAAAGTAGTTCATCATTCCGTGATCGGCTTTTTCGTGTCCATTCATGCATCACAGAGGAACCCGTATGATCAATCAAGGTGAGTATGATGACTTGCAACGCAAAGCCAAACCGGAAGGGATTTTCTTTCAACCTGTGACGCGGCAACGTGACGACGTGACGGAGCACGGGTATACGCCGCATGATTACAACATTGACACAGGGGATGTGTCGGCGCACTCGATCGTGACGGAAAAAGACGGAACCCCAAAGTTTTTCACGTATGACGATGCGTTGAGGTTTTTGGGAAGTCAATTCTAAGTGAAAGCCGGGAAAAGACACGTAGGTCGGGTTAGTGGAGCGTAATCCGACGGACTGACCGATTGTCTCAGGTCCTTCCTCTTTACTCTTTAGGCTGTAACATCGCATTCTCAATTGATTTTTCAGTTCTCCACAAAATGATGGTGAAAGGGTGTGGTAATGAGCCTAGGAGCTTCTACCCCCTTGGAATTAAAAGAGGTTGCTTGCCCCTCACTCGCTCCGACTTTTTTCCGCCAACTTTAATCAATTTTCCATTCAGCGTACAATTTCTGCAAATCATTTTCCGGAAGAAGTACATGGGGATTCCATGAAGAAAAATTGGGACGTGGTGATTCTTGGGGGTGGTTTTGCCGGACTGACCTGTGCCAGGCGTTTAGAAAAATTGTGGGGCAAAGCGTCTGCCCAAAGGATTCTTTTGGTCAGTGCCGAGAATTTCTTCGTCTTCCAACCATTTTTACCCGAAGTCATTGGCGCCAGCATCGAACCTCGACATGTGACCAACCCCATTCGAATCGTCCTTCGCCATTGTGCCCTGATGCGGGCGGAGGTTTCGAAAATACATCTCGATAACCGGCGAGTTGAATTTGATGTCACGGATGGGCCTGAAATAGAACCTGTTGATGCCAACCATTTAGTTCTGGCTCTCGGAACCAGTACAAACCTTCGAGCGGTGCCGGGAATGATGGAGCATGCGCTTTTTTTGAAAACGTTGGCGGATGCCCTGGCTCTTCGCGAGCACATTGTCCGGCGACTTGAAGAAGCGAGTCTGGAGCCAAATCCGCAGCACCGGAAAAGACTTCTCCATTTTGTCATTGTCGGAGGTGGCTATAGTGGGGTTGAAACGGCTGGTGAAATCCTGGATTTGCTGCTCACTGCGCGACGTTTTTATCGAAACCTGGATGCCTCGGACTTGCAAGTTACTTTAATTCATTCCGGTCCTCATTTACTCCCGGAACTCGGCGAAGATCTTGGCTGTTTTACCCAACGAACCCTGGAAAAGCGAGGCATGGTCGTGCTGGTCAATCAACGGGTGACGTCCGTGAGTAGCGACTATATCCGACTGAAAGATGGAATGCGTCTCGACGCTCAAAACGTCGTCTGCACCATTGGGAATGCCCCTAATCCTGTGCTTTCGGATCTGGAGGCTGAATATGAGAAAGGTAAACTTCTGACGGATGCCTGGTTAAGGGTCAGCGGATATGAGAACGTCTGGGCGATCGGCGATGGCGCGGCTAATCCGGATGGATATGGTCATCGCTGTCCCCCGACCGCCCAATTCGCAACGCCGTTGGGCAAACAGGCAGCGGATAATATTGCCGCAACGTTCACCCATGCCTCTCTTCGCCCGTTTCGATTCAAGATGCTCGGGCAGATGGCCACGATCGGCCACCATAAGGGCGTCTGTTCGATTCTCGGGTTTCGATTCAGCGGCCTGTTCGCATGGTGGCTTACCCGGACCATTCATCTGCTAAAGTTGCCCGGACTGGACCGTAAGCTTCGGGTGGTGATTGATTGGACGTTCGAACTCTTTTTTCCACCGGATCTCAATTATTGGGATTTGCGGAAGACGCAAAAATTGGCGCGCATTCACATCGAACCGTATGACGTCGTCTTTCATCAGGGTGAGCGAAGCAATGGGTTTTACATCGTCGAGGACGGGGTTCTTGAAGTGACAAGACGTGATGGCGATGGCCACGTTCTATGGAAAGATGAATTGGTTCAGGGAGACCATTTTGGTGAAGGCGCTCTTCTCTACGGTCTGGCGCGACGAGTCACGGTGACGGCAAAGACGCAGGCGACGCTGCTCGTGTTCGCGTCAAAAGAGTTCAAATTTTTCGTTGATCTGTTCAAGTCACTTCGGCAATTGCTCAGCTCCACGGCAACCAGAGGTCCGCTGGAAGAGTTTTTAAGGCCATCCACCTGGTCGGAAGAACTTCTTCATGCTCCGGTGACCGATCTCATGGACGTGTCACCGGTATCGATTTCCGGGTCGGCGACAATAGCCGAAGCGATCCAGAAGTTGACTGAAAGCCATCAGAACGTACTCGTGGTGGTGGATGATGATGGAAAGTTGACGGGCCTGTTGACAGAAACCGACTTGTTTCGTTCCGCAGCCAAACAACAGAAGTTTTCTGGAATCCTGAAAGACAACGTCTCCCAGGAAGTCATATCACTACAGTCCAGTCAGTTAATCCATGAAGCCTTGCAAGTGTTCTACATGAAAGGCGTCAAAAAGGCGCCGGTACTGGATGAACAGGGTCGGCCGGTCGGAACGTTGAGTTACCTCGATCTTGCACGCGCACGAATACAGAGGGTGCCCCCAACGCGAACCTGAAGGATTTCCAAAACGTTTAATTGGTAGCCCTCTTCATTGACACCGTTACAATTTGTTACACATTCTTACGATCACGCAACCAATGCTCGCGTTTCCCCTGGTATGCTGACTTCAAGCTCATTTCGCAACTTTTTCTCAAAAGGAGGATGTCATGGGAAAGTCACAAGTGTTCATGGGGGTGGCGGTGGTCACGCTGGCGGCAACCATTTTGGGCTTCACGGGATGTAGTCGGCATCAGTCGCCGGAGGAACGTCTTGCCCACAAGTTTGACCATATCGCTTATCACCTTGATTTGACGGAACAACAACAGGGGAAACTCAATGAAGTGAAGAATGAAATTCTTCGAGTCCGAAGTGCCATGCGTGATGAACACCAAGCCATGTTGAATGAAGTCATCACTCAGGTTGGGAGTGGCCGGATTAGCCCGGCAACCGTGTCGAGTCTCCTCGATCAGCATTATGCATTGATGAAGCAAGCGGCGCCCCAAGTGATCGCCAAGGTGAGCGAATTGCATGCCACCTTGACTCCGGAGCAGAAGGCCAAGGCCGTGGAGCGCCTCACGTGGCTCAAAGAAAAGCGGATGCACTAATTATCGTGACAGGGTATGCTGAGCAGGCCGTGGAGACGCCTTGATTCCACGGCCTGTTCGCTGCCCGTCCCCCTAGTTTTTCGTCCGGACTATCATGGCTGCCACCGTCTTAATCATTGATGATGACCGCAAGCTGAACGAAATGCTCAGTTCATATTTAAGCCAGTTTGGGATGACGGTGCTCACGGCAGACCATCCTGATTCAGGTCTGACGCTATTTCGTTCTCACTCACCCTCCTTGGTGATTTTGGATCTCATGTTGCCGGGCCGGGACGGGTTTGCAGTCTGTCGAGACATTCGCGCGGAAAGTCAGGTTCCGATCATCATGTTGACGGCGCGTGGCGATCTGCCGGATCGGGTGGCCGGCCTCGATCTTGGGGCGGATGACTACTTGGCCAAACCGTTTGAACCTCGCGAGTTGGTGGCTCGCATTCAAACGGTATTGCGTCGCTTTGGTCAGGCTACAGTTCGTCTGCCGGCGAAAGAGCTGGTGCAAGCCGAAGACCTGTTCGTGGATTTACGCAAGCGCACTGCGATACTGAATGGAGAATCAATCGAATTCACGACCATGGAGTTTGAAGTCCTTGCGCTCTTCTTATTGAATCCCGGTGCCGTGTTAAGCCGCGACGAGATTATGGATCGTATCAAAGGAATGGATTGGGAGGCGTACAATCGATCCATCGACGTCACCGTCAGTCGTCTAAGGACAAAGTTACGGGATGATCCCCAAAAACCACGCTATCTCAAGACCGTCCGGGGAACAGGGTATCTGTTTCTTCCCAAAGTACAGTCGGTTCTTGAGAAACCCAAGGAGGCGTAACAATGTTCATGCAATCACACACAATTGATGCGGATTTTCACTGGGTTGCTGTTCCTCTGTAATGAAAATAAGGCAACTCGTCTGCCATGACTAAGAGTTGGCGACAGTTCCACGGCTTTTTCGGACGCTCGATTTTTTTAAAGCTGTTTGTGGTGTATTTGCTCACGGCAGTGGTGTTACTGGGTGGACTGCGTGCGTTCAAATTTTGGACATTGGATGAAAGGAATTTTTTTCAGACCCCGTGGGGACGCATTCTGGCTCATCAGGCCAACTATTTGCTTGGCGAGATAGGATCGCCGCCAGACCCTGAAAAAGCCAAGCGTATCGCGGAAGAATGGGGCGTTCAAATTCGAGTTGAAGGGGCTGGCGCGAGTTGGAGCACCGATAGCCGTCTTCCTTCTATTCCTTCCCTGCGCATTCACGGTAGCCACGCTCAATCTCCCTTCCAGGCGAGTCGTTTCCGATTTCATCCGGTCATCATTGCGAATGACGATGCTCAACGCGTGGCCTTGTTTTTCTCTCACCGGCCATCGAGGAACGTGGATGCCTGGATGCTGACGTTGCTCATCGGCATGATCGCAGCGGTGCTCACCGGTAGTTATTGGGGCGTGCGATGGTTCTTGAGACCGGTGGGCTGGTTAAACGTTGGAGCCAAGGAAATTGCCAAAGGAAATTTCGATCATCAAGTTCCCGTTCGTTCTCCTGATGAGTTCGGACGGTTGGCAGCGTCGTTTAATGATATGGCCCAACAAGTTCGAGAAATGATTCGTGCCCGTGACCGGCTGTTGGTTGATGTCAGCCATGAACTCCGTTCTCCTCTCACACGAATGAAAGTGGCAATTGAATTCATTCAAGATCCATCGTCAAAAGAGAAACTGCAACAGGAACTTCGAGAACTTGAAACCATGGTTGCCGAACTTCTTGAATCCGAGCGACTCACAAGTCAAGGCGGCCAACTCGATCTGGTGGCCACGGATCTGGTCTCGATAGTGAAAGAGGTCGTTGGCGCCTATGCCTTACAGGGTGCCGGCGTGCGTCTGGTGGCATCCCCGGGGCGTGTGGTGTTATCCTTGGATCGTCAGCGCGCTCATATCGTTTTTCGGAACCTCCTTGAGAATGCCATTAAATACTCCCCTCGTGAAAAGGGACCCATTGAGATTCGAATCACAGTTGAAACCGATTTTGTCTGTATTGCGATTCGAGACCACGGGCCAGGAATTCCTCTCGATGAGCAAAGTCGTATTTTTGAACCATTCTATCGGGTGGACCCGTCCCGCACGCGTGAAACAGGGGGATATGGGTTGGGCCTCAACTTGGTTAAAAAAATTATGGAGGCCCATGGCGGTGAAGTGGTCTTATCCTGCTCTTCCGATATAGGCAGTACGTTCATCCTGAAATTTCCCATTCGCTAATTACGTCACAAGGGACCATCCACGGTGTATTGATGGTTCCGGACAGGAGGCGCCATGAAAGCACGGCATTGGGGGCATGTGGTGTTTTATGTGAAAGATCTGGAGCGGTCGCTTGAATTGTATCGGGATCTTGTGGG
>MPMZ01000084.1 GCA_002238765.1 Nitrospira sp. bin75 | reverse complement strand
CGAGTGTCCCGTGGTGTGTAAGTAGGCCATTTGACAGCGGTCTTCAAGGGTGAGATGTGTGTATGAGTGTCCCATGGCAACACCTTAACAAGGTGTTGCACTTCGTTTGTGAATTTAGGGAATCCAGCGTCGTATCCTCCCGAACGGAGGGAAAGGAAAAGACGCTGGATTCTCGATTAAAAATGTCGAGAATGACAGAGAGGAAAAGTCGAGAATAACAGATTCAGCGTGTCGTTGGCTGTTTTCATACCGAGAGGTGACGCTGCTGTGGACAAGAATTTTGAACTCATCGGAATCGTCGGATATGGAAAGATGGGTCGCATCTATCGCAAGGTCTTCGACCCGTTGTGCGACCGTTTCGTGATTGTAGACCCTCGGGCGGCGGATGACCTGGAAACCCGGCCCTACGGGACGTTGGGTGACGTGCCCGGAGACCTTTTCAATCACGTGCAAGTCTGGTGCATCTGCACCCCTACGGACAACCACTTCGAAAGCCTTGAGACGATTCTGTTGCGGAATCCACGCGCACGGGTCATCGTCGAGAAACCCGCGTGCCTGAGTTTTCAAGTCGATCCCTTCCAGGCGCTTCTTGAGAAATATGGGGAGGCGCGTGTTCTGAGCAACAGGCAGTATGCCGATTCCCGCGCCGTTCGGGAAATGGTCCATGCCCTGAAGCGGTACGACGTTGAGCGCATTGACCTGATTCGAATCGAGTTCAGTAAGGATCGCCGTCCCGATATCGACGCGGGCAGGTTCGTCGACTCGCACTTCGGGGTTCTTGGATACGAATGGTCGCATATCCTGACGATCATTCAACAACTCCTCGGCCAAGACGGTTGGGCGGTGTATCAGGACCGGCCTTCGGAGTTGCAGGCGACCTTTGATGACGTTCAATTCGTCGCCGAGCTTGAAGAACGAAGCGTGTTACCGTCCGGCACGAAGGTCGAACTCAGGTCGTCGATGCTGGGCAATTACGAGTTTGCCTCGTTCGTGCCGTATGACCAACTGATCTGCCATCGGTACATCGAGGTGAACGCCGGAGCGCGCCGGTTCAGGTTGCAATTGGAACCCCGTGATGAGACGAGGTTCACCGGCCCGCCTTTCGAAAATCACTTCCGGATCGAAGATGGTGGCGACGTGTTGCATGAATCGACCATTCTGGACCCCTTTTTACAAAGATTTCTGCAATGGACCCTGAACCAGCTTTTCCAATCCGACTGTCCGCCGCTCGACTGGACGTCGCTTGAACGAATCATCTCGACCAGGCATTCGCTACGCCATCACGACAATCTGGTCGCGCCGGCACAGACGGGATCGGGGATCGAACCTGACTGACCCATGGTGCCGCCGATGGCGGTCCGTTATCGTGACGGCTTCTTTTTCGCCGCCTGAGATCTCTTGTTGATGGACCCCTCACCCCTTGCTTGAACGGCAGGGGCATCCGCCGGCTTCTTTCGAGGCCACCCCAAACGTTTCATCATCAGGGTGAGACCGCCTCCGACGCCGAGACCGATCACCGTCCAATCCACCCAGGACCAGGCCCGGGCGGGCAAGGCAGGATCAGGGGCGGTCAGCGCCGCCACCAATAACGTGCCCACTGAAATGCCTCCATAGAATGCGAGACCCTTCCATCGACTTTTGAAAGGTGACAGGTTAGGGTACAGCACGACGACACACGTCAACGAAAAACTGAAAACGGAAATGATGGTGGCCAGTGTGGAGATTCCCTGCATGCGCGCGACGTGATTCCTCGAAAAAACAGCCAGGTTGCCCGAAGGGGGCTGGGCGGTGCCGCCCTAGACTACTGCGGCTGACTCGCTCATTTGTCAACACCCTTTGTGGATAAGCACCCACTCTCGGTCAGCCTGAGCGGGTCATGGGCAAAATCCTTTACCGCTCCGGGGATATTTTCATAACATCTTGAAATATAACTCCAAATACACGTAGATATTTCATATCCACTATATGTCGTGTCAAATTATTATTTGCCACAATGCACAAAAAATGTGCAATCTGCTCACCATACAATCATATGGACATGGAATAAGTGTTCTAAAAAAGTTTTCACCACGTTATCCCCAGATTCTGGGGAAAGATTAATTGGCTTCATTTTTGCTATTGGCATCGTTCGTCAGGCACATTCGACTGTCGTGATACCTCATATTCTCGTTTCACCCTTATCATCTTGTTTTGAACCATGAAATCCGACAATTCGCGCACACTGCTTCGAGCCCTGCAAGATCCTCTTCTTTACCCTCATCCGGTCACACGTTTCGACCTTCGGGAAACGCATATTTCCTGGGTCCTGCTGACCGGACCCTTTGCCTACAAGATCAAAAAACCCGTCAATTTCGGGTTTGTGGACTTTTCTTCTCCCGCGCAACGCCGGTTTTTTTGTCATGAAGAGATTCGTTTGAACCGGCGGTCGGCACCGGACATCTACGTGGACGTGCTTCCGATTTCCGGAACGCCTGATCATCCGCGGCTGGATGGACAAGGCGAACCCTTTGAATTCGCCGTGAAAATGCGGCAGTTCACGGCTGATGCCACCTTGGATCACGTGCTCTCTCAGATTCGACCGGAACAGGTCGATCAACTGGCCCGGGATATTGCAGCCTTTCACCATGACGTTGCCGAGGCAGACCGGGACGGGTCCTTTGGAACACCCGGGTTGATTGCACGGGTCATCACGGAAGTTTTTGAACAGATCCCTTCCCATAGCCCCTTTGTCGAGCATCGGCCATCCCTGGAGTCGCTTCGGCATTGGCTCATTCAATTCCACACCGCCCATGCCGGTGAGTTCGAGCAACGAAAAGCAAAGGGGTTCGTTCGAGAGTGCCATGGTGATCTGCACCTGGCCAATCTCGTGCTCTTGGACGATCGGATTATCGCATTCGACGGCATCGAGTTCAGTGAACGCCTGCGATGGATCGACGTCATCAACGACGTGGCGTTTACGGTGATGGATTTCCAGGCCAGAGGGCATCCGGCGTTGGCCAGGCGATTCCTGAATCGATATCTCGAATTCACGGGGGACTATGAAGGGCTGGAGCTTCTGCCGTTTTACGAAGTCTACCGGGCTCTCGTCCGGGTGAAAGTCGCGGGTCTGACTTCCGCACAAGCCCGCCGCCAAGACCTTGAAGATTCATCCCACGTCGACGACGTTGGTCAATATCTCTCGGCCGCCCAATCCCTGACAGAATCCGCAGCGCCCTGGCTCGTCATCATGCACGGGGTATCCGGCACCGGGAAATCGACTGTCGCGGAAACGTTGCTGGAACAGACAGGCGCCATCCGTCTGCGGTCGGACGTGGAACGCAAACGCTTGTACGGTTTATCGCCTTTGGATCAGAGTTCCGGGATCCTGAAGCCCGCCATGTATGGAAAGGAGGCGACACGAAAGACGTATGACCGCCTGCAAGCCCTGGCCCGGCAGCTCCTGCGGTTCGGATATCCGGTCATCGCGGATGCGACCTTTTTGAAACGGCAGCATCGGGATGCGTTTAAAACGCTGGCTGCCTCACTGAACGTCCCTTTCCTGATCCTGAATATGCAGGCCACGCCGGCTACGCTTCGCCAACGAGTCACGGCAAGAGCCGTCGCGTCGGATAACGTCTCAGAAGTCGATCTGTCCGTCCTCGAACAACAGGAGCGGGTTCAGGAACCTCTCGGGCCGGATGAACGAGCCACAGCGGTGATGCTTCACGCAGGGGCTTCATTTGACCCTGCTCAGGTGGTGGGAATGCTCGACGAAAAGCACAAAGGGGTGAAGTCACCTCGCTGTCAAGGCTGACGTTACGTCACCCCGGAATAGTACCGCAGAACGTCCGATACGGAAATCAGGCCGATGATTTTCCCGCTTTCGGTCACACACACGTGGCGCGTGGCTTTTTCTTTCATGAGCTGCACAGCCGCGACCACCGGTTCACTATTTTCTATCGTCAGAAGAGGTTCCCGCATGCAGGTTTTGACCGTCGTTGTCGCGGGGTCGACTCCGTTGGCCACCACTTCCCGGCTCAATTCGGTTTCCGTGATGCTTCCGATGAATTCATCGGCGCCTTCGACCAGGAGGGAGCCGACTTTCCACGTCTGCATGAGTTCTCCGGCTTCCCGAAGAGTGGCGTCATGCGGCACGGACCGAATCGCCCTGGACATATAGTCACTCACCGTGGGGCCGCTCGTTGTTTTCGAGCGTTGGCTGGCACTGGCCTGAGCCCGGCGAGCCTCCAGGTCCGCAACACAACTCTCCAACACCCGTTGCCGTTGTCGGAGGGCTTCCCGTTCATTATCCAGCCCCGCCCCTTCCGGAGCTTCATCCGAGAGATTGACGAGTCCCCCTGCTTCCCCCAACTGGGAATATTCATAGGCTTCCAACATACTCGAGGAACTTCCCAACACCTCGGCAATGAGTTCTTCAGTGGCCATGTCAAATTCTTCTATGGATGACTGCGTGGACGCGCCTCCGATAATAAACGTCTTCAGGCTCGCGATTTGTTGACGAAACCGCTCGATATTCTGATCGAGCGCGCTGTTTTTCTCTTTCACAGACCCTTTTGTTTTATCCATGACTCCTCCTTACATGAAGATGCGAATGGTACCGCACGGGGCTCGGGTCACACAAGATTGAAATTGAAGGATTTTTCACGTGAGATCCCGTTCTGGGGTGTTTTTTGTCCTGCCGGTGCACAATCTCTCATGACAACAGGGGGGCATTCATGAGATAATTTTGCCAGGTAACGTCGTTCACACCTCAGGATCGCAAATCAACTCAAGCGGAGGAGGAAGACGATGGATTTAAAAATTGACAGCCGGAACGTCGGCATGACGCCGAGATGGAAACAGGAGATCCAGGACCGTGTCACCACACTCCAAACCGAGTACGACAACATCACCCATGCCCGTATTACCCTGACGAAAAACCCGCATCATAAAAAGGGAGACAATAATGCGGAAGCGCTCATCGTGTTGAATCTTCCTCCACGCCATACCGTGACCGCACGGAAAGAAGCCAAGAGTTTCGAGGAAGCGATTCGCTCCGCGTTCAAGGCCGCGCTGACTGAAGTCAAGAAGTTTCGCGAAAAGCCCAATTCGTACAAAGCCCCCAAGACTCTGGAACTCTGAGTCGCTCCGGTCGCATGGGAACCACAGCTCCGGAGGTTGTCCTCAGGGATTCGGCAAACCGGTGCGTTGCCCTGTCGTCGACACCACGTGGCGCGTCTTCATGGCCTTGTCCTTCTTGACACGATCATACGCGTGGTGCTATGACGCTCCTTGCGACACGGAGTTTGTCGATCGCCAAGAAAGGTTGGCGACAGCGAATCGTGCGCCGGATCCTATAGAGGGGCGTTTCTGACATCAACAGCCTCCTGAGTCGGTCTTTTTTTGATACCACCCGTCTTCGTTCATTTCCTTGTTTCACTTTCACAAGATGGAGGCCTGAGTGAATCAGAAGATCTATGTCGGAAACCTGTCCTATTCCACAACGGACCAGGAATTACAGGATCTGTTTGCACAACACGGAACCGTCCAATCCGCCAACGTCGTCACGGATCGCTATACAGGACGGTCCAGAGGGTTCGGATTCGTGGAAATGGGGAGCGGAGAGGAAGCGGGGCAAGCCATTGAGGCGCTCAATGGAACAGACTTCCAGGGCAGAAGTCTCGTGGTGAATGAGGCAAGGCCCAAAGAGAAATCTTTCCGCCCGCGCGGGTAACTCCCGACGGAATGGCTCCCGGTACCCTTTCAGTCCCTGACCGAAAGCGGAATCGTCTCAAAACCCGCGCGCGCGATACCTGCTACGTTTTCCCGTGCGATTGATCCGGACTAATTCATCGTAGCGCAAGGTTAAGACTTTACAATCCGTCCGGGAGAAGGTATTCTTAGAAAACTTTCCTTTTGGAACGCTGCTTCATCAAAAAGGTGAACGGGCTATCGGGAAGAAGAGACTGACGCGAGTTTTTGGTGAAGGGCAGCACCGTCCGTTTCGTTAATCATTCAAAGTTTTGAAGACCGCTTTTTCTCAGAAACGACTCTTCTGATCGCTTGATGGATCAAAACGTCATGACGACACTGACCGATTCAAACACAGCCATTCCCACGCGACGTCCCCCTGATATCCTGAACTTTACGTTGTTTTTCAGTATCACGGGCAGTGCAGTCGTCGGGTTGCCGACCTACGCGTATCTCTACGATTTTTCGTGGCTCGCGTGGGCCCTGTTTGTGCTGCTTTATATCATCACGGGTCTGGGCATCACGGTAGGGTATCACCGCTTACTCGCCCATCGAAGTTTTACATGCCCCAATTGGGTGAAAGGCGCGATATTGATCGCGGGCGGATGGGCGCTACAAAATTCCGGTCTCAAATGGGCGGCAGATCATATCCGCCATCACGCCAAGTGCGACCAGGAAGAAGACCCGTATAATGCGAAGCTGGGATTCTGGTACAGTCATTGTGGTTGGCTATTCTCGAAGGATCCCCATAGAGACGATAAATATGCCACCAAGCTGAAACAGGACCCCGTGGTGATGTGGCAAAATCGTTATTATATCCCTATTGTCGTGTCCGGCCTGGCACTTCCTTTCGTCGTGGGATTTTTGTACAACGGCTGGATTGAGGGACTGGGCTGTTTCTTGCTCGCCGGTATCGCGAGAACGTTTTTCGTCTTGAATTCCACGTTCTGCATCAATTCCATTTGCCACCTGTGGGGCACCCAACCACATGGAGAATCCGATTCCAGTCGTGACAGTTGGTTGGTTTCGCTCATCACCTTCGGAGAGGGATACCACAACTATCACCACATGTATCAAAGTGATTATCGGAACGGCCCCAAGTGGTACAATTTCGATCCATCAAAGTGGCTCATCTACAGTCTGTCCCGCATGGGACTCGCCAGTTCTCTGCGCCGGTTCTCCTGATTGTCGCGTTCTCGCCGGACCTCTAACGTAGCTTCAGCGCACAAGCTTCCCCTTCTCGTCTGGTAGCCCGACCCACGTTGCAAGGATCAACGATTGTTGATCCTTTTCTTCTCTGCTTCCTTGTTCTCATCCCCCTCCGGGAGTACCTTGTAAGTAGGACCTGGATTCGACAGCTTGCGAGGGAGAACCATGGAAAGCCAAGCCTGCAATTTTATTGGAGGTAAGTGGGTTCCCGCCCAATCCGGAGGGACCTTTGAAACCCGGAATCCGGCCACCGGCCAAGTGATTGCCCACTGCGCCGACTCCGGCGTCGAAGACATCCGGGCGGCCGTCGCGGCGGCCCGGGAGGCCTTTGAATCCTGGCACCGTCTACCGGCACCTCAACGAGGTGCATGGCTCTACCGCGTCGCCGAACGGTTGGTGCATGAGAAAGAGGCCTTAGCCCACGTCTTAACGAGTGAAATGGGGAAAGTCCTCGTGGAGGCTCGAGGCGACGTCCAGGAAGCTATTGATATGGCCTATTACATGGGAGGAGAAGGCCGTCGACAGTTCGGGCATAGTGCACCGGCCGAGTTGCCCAACAAGTCCGCCTCTTCGATACGAGAACCGCTCGGGGTGGTCGGCTTGATCACCCCCTGGAACTTTCCCTCGGCCATTCC
>MPMZ01000083.1 GCA_002238765.1 Nitrospira sp. bin75 | reverse complement strand
ACACCCCAGGCTCCGGTAGCGTGTGCCGTCGCCCTTGTCGAGGTACAGGTCCATGAAGGGAATATTTTCGAGCTTGATGTATTCCCAGATATTGATTTCCGTCCAGTCCAGCAGGGGGTGAATCCGGATGTGGGTGTTGGGCGGGAACGAGGTCTTGAATTGATCCCACAGTTCCGGGGGCTGGTCCCGGAAATCCCAATCGTTGTTCTTGTCGCGCGGGGAGAAATACCGTTCCTTGGCGCGTGTGCTTTCTTCGTCTGCGCGGACGCCCAGGATGATGCCCGTGTACCCTTTTTCTTCCAGCAACAGTTTGAGCCCGTTGGTTTTGAGGGCGGTGCAGCATTCGACCCGGCCCCGTTCGTGGTTCATCCCTTCGGCCAGGGCTTTCTTGTTCTGCCCGACCACCAGGTTGAGACGCCATTCGCGGGCCAACCGGTCCCGGTACTCGATCATGGCGGGGATTTTGTAACTGGTATCCACGTGCAGGAGCGGGAACGGGACGTGTCCGAAGAAGGCCTTGCGGGCCAGCCACAAGAGCACCGTGGAATCCTTCCCCATGGACCAGAGCATGCCCAGGTTATCGAAGTGTTTATAGGCCTCGCGCAGGATATAGACGCTTTGGTCTTCCAGTTGCCGAATATGTCTCATGCGTGCACCACCTTTTGCTGACCGACTCCCTCTCCCCCGGAGGGAGAGTTTTTGCATTTATCTGTCATCCTCGACGCTTGTCCCCGACTTGATCGGGGATCCAGGCGATCTATTGGATCCAGGGATTTTTTTTGTTCCTTTCCTCCTTCTGTCATCCTCGACATTTTTAATCGAGGATCCAGTGTCTTTGCTTTTTTGTTGGTTCGACAAAACAACGACTCTGGATTCCCGCTTTCGCGGGAATGACAGAGGGGAGCGCGGGAAAGACAGATTTGGGCAATCTGTCTATCAATGCCTGAGAATCGAAGATGTCTCATGCGTGCAGGACCTTTGGCTGACTGACTCCCTCGCCCCCGGGGGGAGAGCCTGTCCTGAGCTTTGTCGAAGGGGGCTGGGGTGAGGGGGGATTCATCGTTGAGCCTTGCCCTGCCCCTTCAATCGGCGCCGGAGGTGAGGCGAGGTCCGCCAGCTTTCTTGCGGCCGCCCCGGACTCCAGGGCTTTTTGCGCAAACGGCACGCCTTCGGCGATGGAGTGGGCCTGCCCCGCGGCATAGAGAAACGTGGCGGCGTTGTAGAGAATCCAATCGCGGAATCGTGCTTGCCCTGAACCTGGAAGGATTTGGGTAGTCAAGACCTGCCGAATCAGGGCCGCCTCCCGGGCCGGGAGATCTTGTGAAGGAGCCTGTCCTGAGCTTGGTCGAAGGGCCTGTCCTGAGCCCTGTCGAAGGAACTCGGAAGGAACGGCCATGTGTTGGAAGGAGCCCAAGGGAAGCTGCACGTCCGTGGGTTTGAGGGTAAACGGGGTCACGCGGTTGTTACGCAGTTCCCGCATCACCGTCGGGATCGCCATCGACAGTTCGGGAAAGCCTTCCATCCCCTGAAAGACCAAGAGCCGGTGTCCGCCGAGCATGTTCACCGCTTCCGGCATCTTTTCGAGATACGGCGGATGGGCCACGCCCACGACTTGCGAGTGCGCGCGCGTCGGGTTGAGCAGCCGGGCGACCTGATGGAACAGGTTTTGGGCGCCCAGTTGTTCGCGCAACGCCAGCAACTTCGCCAAAGGGGGGTGATACAGCGCGACGTCCAGGTACGCGAATCCGTTCCGTTGCAGGCTTGCAAGCAGGTCTTGTCCTTGCAACGTGGCGGGGACGCCCAGTTGTCCCAACACCCGGGGAAGATCGGAGGCTGCCGCGGGATTGTCCATGCCGTGAAACAAAATGGTGGCCCCGGCGGATGCGGCGATGACGGCCGCGGGAAGACACGCGTGCTGCGTATTGTGCTTTTCGGCATACACCGGCACGTCCACCACGTTGAGGCCGGCCGGAACGCTGATCGGGGGAACGTAGCTGCGCGTGGCCGCGGTGAACGAGGCCAGTTCCGTCACGCCTTCCAGTTTGATCCGCATGGCCATCAGGAAGGCCCCGGCCTGATAGGGGGTCGCGTTGCCTTCGATCAGATCCTGGGCGGCCTGTTTGGCTTCTCCCCACGAGAGGTCTTTGGCCCCCCGTTGTCCCTTTCCGATTTTGGTGATGAGTTGGTGCATCAGCGTCTCTAGTCAGTGAAACTCGCGGTGGTTGGTCTACGGTGTTTCTTCGGAGGGATGGTTACTGATGAAGCCCACATTCGGTTTTATCAAGAGTCTGCCATCGCCCTGACCGTGGATCGTCGCCCGGCTGAACGGGCGCCGTGCAGTGGGTGCACCCGATGCTGGGATAGTGTTGGTCGTGAAGCGCGTTGTACGGCACGTCATGTTCCTTGATGTAGGACCAGACCTGATCGTTGGTCCAGGCCGCCAGGGGGTTGACCTTGACGAGACCGAACGTCGTGTCCCATTCAATCAGCCCCGCGGTGGCGCGCGTCGGCGATTGGTCACGACGAATGCCGGTCACCCAGGCAGAATAATTTTTCAAAGTCCTGATCAACGGATCGACTTTCCGGATTCGGCAACATTCATCAGGCTGCCGGACCCACAACAGGTCTCCGAACTGTTTCGCTTGCTCCACGGGCGTCAGCGCCGGCGCCACGCGAATCACTTGTTCGGCCGGGACCTTGTACCGGTCGATCAGGCGGTCACGCACGGCGTGGGTTTCCGGAAAGAGGAAATCCGTGTCCAGATAAAAGAGCGAGGCTTGCGGATTGATGCGATGCATCATGTCCCACAGCACCATATCCTCGGCACCGAAACTGCACGCCAATACCACCTCGGGAAAAAACCGTTCGAAGGCATAAGCCAGGATCTCCTCAGGCGAACGGGACGCAAAGCGTTCGTTCAGTTCCCGAAGGGTCTCTGCTGAAAAATCTTCTTGCACGGTTTTCGTCACGGGCGGCTCCTGCCTACTTTGTCATTCCTGTATGTGTTCACTCATTCGCTGACTATTTCCCCCTCACCCCAGCCCTCTCCCTCCAGGGGAGAGGGAGCCCTTTGGTTCCCCTCCTTTGTAAGGAGGGGCGAAGGGGAGGTAGAGGCATTTGTAGTCATTCCGGCTTCTCTCTCTGTCATTCCTGCGAAAGCAGGAATCCAGCGTCTTTATCCTTTCCAAAGAAACAGAAAAGCAAAGACACTGGATCTCATAGATCGCCTGGATCCCCGATCAAGTCGGGGACAAGCGTCGAGGATGACAGAAGGGAGAAACCACTAGCTCAGTGCGACCAATTGGGTCAATGCTTAACCTTCCACCTTCTCTACCAACACCTTGAAATGCTGCTCATCCTTTTCCAACGGATTCTCGCCGAGCACCGTGTGCCCGTCGTTGCGAAGACTCATGGGCACGTTCTTGATGGGTTCTCCGGCATCCAGCCAGACTTCCAGGCGTTCACCGTCGTCCATCATTTCGAGTTTCAACTTGGTCTTGACGTAATTCAGCGGGCACATGACTCCTCGAAGGTCGAGCACGGTCACGTCCTGAACGGGTTCGCTTTGCACGGCGGTCGCAACCGGAGCCGGTTCCGCCGCGGCCGCTTGCGACTCGGTCTGGCTTTCTTCGGCGGTTCCGAGCTTGAGGTCCTGGTCGATGGATTCGGTCAGGTTCCGGCAGACGTCCACGAACCCTTTGGCAAAGGCCATTTTCCGGCTGGTGAATTCAGCGGAATTGTCCTTGGTGCCCAAGTCGCTCACGGTCCCTGCCATGCCCCGATATATTTCAGGGATGAGCCCGTTCTGCCGGGCGGCGAACTGATCGAATTCCGCCAGCGTGTCGGCATCGCTGTTCGGATCGATGCCCTCGGTCACGAGCAGCGCCTTGGCTCCGGCCACCACGGCGCGATAGGCCTTGTTGATCGCCATGGCGAATTGATGTTTCTCGGCCAGAATGCGGGCCTGGTACAGTTCCTGTTCGGCTTCCAGGATGCGGTTGTCGATCATTTCGATGGCGCCGCCGGCACATTCACCCGGGCCGAGGTCTTCAAGCGAGAATTCTTCTTCCGCTTCCCAGTCGACGTAGTACGAGGGATCTTCGGCATAGGACGGCAGAATGGAATGCCCGATCAGTTCTTCCTTGAGCGCGGCCTTGCCCGCTCGCTTGACAAAGGCGTGCAGGCCTTCGCCGTCCTGGCGGTCGCGTCGATACACGTCAAGGAGGTGCGAGACCGCGGTGGGGACGTTCTTGGCCGGGAGCTTGATCGTCATTTGTCCGACCTCCGCGGTCCCGTTGATCCGCCCTCCCAGATGAAGTTCATACACCGGGGCAATATGGTCGCCGACGCGTTTGCCTACCCCGTGCAGCCCGATGGTCGAGATATGATGTTGGGCGCACGAATTATGACACCCGCTGATGTGGATCGTGGTCCCTTTCAAATCGTCGGGAACCTGTCCCGGCGGAAAGACTTCGGCCAGGGCGCGGGCGACGCCCTTGGATGAGGTGATCCCCAGACCACAGGTGTCGGTCCCCGGGCAGGCCACGATATCTTCGGTTTTATTCGCGCCGGGTTGTCCCAACCCGTGGGCGTCCAATTCCTCGTAGAAGGCTTCCAACTGTCCATCGGGCACCCAGCGGATAATCAGATTCTGCCCGATCGTGGTGCGCACGTTGCCATTGGAATAGCGTTCGGCCAGATCAGCCACGACCAGCATTTGCTCGGCGGTGATGTCGCCGGTGGGCAATCTCAGCACGGCCGCGGAAAACCCGTCCTGCCGCTGTTTCACCACGTTGGTGCGTCGCCACGTCGCGAACGACGAGGCGGGTGCCCCGTCCGGATGGCCGCCATTGCCGTTGCCGCCATTCTTCGCCGGCATGATCAGTGGAGCCGGGTCGGCATGCGGAAGGATCTGCAACGGCGGATGCGCGGGCTTGGCGCCGAACATCTCTTCATAGGCCGTTTCCCACCGGCGTTTAAATTCTTCAAACCCCAATTTCTCGATCACGAACTTCATGCGGGCTTTACTGCGGTTCTTGCGATTGCCGAGATTGTCGAAGACCTTGATGACGGCTTCGATGGACGGGATCAGGTCGTCCATGGGCACGAATTCCCGGAGCAGATGCGCGATGCGCGGGGCCGCGCCTAATCCTCCGCCGACCACCATACGAAATCCGATCGTGCCGTCCTCGGCCTTCTTCGCCAACAGGCCGACGTCGTGGATGGGCGTCATGGCGCAATCGTGATTGCAGCCCGAAAACGCAATCTTGAATTTGCGCGGCAGGCTCTGGTTCAGCGGATTGCGCAACAGGTGTCGCGCCACGGTGTTCGCGTACGGGGTCACGTCGAAGACTTCGCCCTGGCAGACACCGGCCAAATGGCAGGCCGTGACGTTGCGGACCGTATTGGCGCAGGCTTCGCGCGTGGTGAGTCCCACTTCTTCGAGTTTGCGCATGACCGTGCTGATCTGCGGCAAGGGCACGAAATGCAATTGAATGTCCTGCCGGGTCGTGACGTGGCCAACGCCCGTGGCATAGGTCTCGGCCAGTTCGGCGACGCGTCGCACCTGGTTGGCCGTCATCCCGCCAAAGGGAATTTTGATGCGCACCATTTGCACGTCCGGCTGCCGTTGTCCGTAGATGCCGTATTGCAACCGGAACGGTTTGAACAGGTCTCCGTTGACGTCGCCGGCCTGTAGCCGTTTGACCTCATCTTCAAACGTTTCGATTTCCTCCTGAATCTCTTGAGGAATGGGAATGGTATGAATTTCAGGGAACGTGGTGGACCGGCCCGTGTTCATGATGTGCCTCCGGATGAATGGCGAATGTTTTCCCGACACCTGCAACGTCAAATGTGATACATCGGCGCCCGTTTTTGTTCGAGCTCCGTATACTGTTCGATCAGGGATTCAAGCGTGACCGCACTCAAAATTTCCCGTTCGGCCTGGTACACGCGGTCCCAGAGCCGCGATAATAACGCCTCTCGATGGGGAGGCCGCAAGGCGTTCCCGTTCGTCCCGTTCTCTCGCGTGTCCGGCTCGGCTTGCCCGTTCATCGTTTCGACGATGGCGGCCAGGGACACTTCCGACGGGGGTTGCCGCAAGACGTATCCTCCCTGCGGTCCCCTGATGCTGTCAACGATACCGCCCTGCTTCAAGGCGTGCAGCACCTGCTCGATAAAACGCGGAGGGATGGTCTGCCGCCGGGCAATCGTCCTGGCCTGGACCGGCCCCTCACCGTATCGCAACGCAAGATCCAACGTCGCAAAAATCGCATACGTCACTTTCAGCGGAATCTTCAGCATCTCAATTCATACATTTCCGATAGGAATTGTAGAAATTTGTCCATGTTATGTCAATACCATCTTGGATGGGCCTACCCGCCGTCGTCCTCTAAATGGTCATTCCGAACATAGTGAGGAATCTGCTTATCCCTCTCCTGTCATCCTCGACATTTTTAATCGAGGATCCAGCGTCTTTGCCTTTGTCTTTTCACCCTCGCCCCATTGCGGGAGAGGGCAGGGTGAGGGGGGGTATTTCCCGACCGTCACGCAAGGCCTCATCTTTTCCAGCGTTTTCTTCCCGATGCCCGGAATTTTCAACAGGTCTTCGACGGACCGGTAGGGTCTCCCTTTGACAATTTTTTCGGCTGTAGCCGGGCCAACTCCTGGAATTTTCTGGAGTTGTTCTTTTGATGCGGTGTTCAGGTCGATGGGTTCCTTGCAGGTTTTACATTTCTTGAATTTACACTTCTCCGCCCGCAGAAGTTTGCGCCCTTGGAGGAGGTGATCAGGATCGGCTTCTTCCCATATTCCAGTGCGCTTCAACATAGCGGCGGCAAGGAAATCCTGAAGTTCCTCATCTACAATCTTGCTTAGCGTGCCGTCAGGAGCCGTGTGTTTTGTGCCGTGTACTCTGGCTAAGCCCTGTTCAACCAGGAGGTGTCCGAGATCACGGCCGTCGTGGGTTTCGATAAAGGCATAGTAGCGACGTCCTGGTGCCTTGGCATAACTGGTATAGATGGTGAATGGCTTGGACAAGACCCGTTTGACGTACTCGGCGGCCTGTTTGCCGAAGCGTACCACTGCAGCGAGGTCTTTGAGGCCGAAATGGTGTTGTTGCTCAAGGGCTCTTCTCCCGTCGATCTCGTTATCGGCTGCGGTTTCCGGGCAATCCACGTAGTAGAGCCTCAGGTGCAGTTCCTTGCCTCCGGCCTTGACCTTGAAACTGTCCCCGTCGTTCAGGCCGGCCTCGATTAGCGTGGCATTCTCGATAGTCTCAAGCTCCGCAGCCGAAAGGGCCGTTGCCAGACAGCATGAGAAGAACAGGGTGGTAAACAGGTAACGCTTCATAACGGTTGCGACGTAGTTGTACGGCTCTCTTTTCAATGTTCAGTGAAGAAGAGGAATATAAAGGTAGTCCGTCTTTCCCGTCCCTGCAACCTTTCAAGGGGGAGCCGGTCGGTCGCCAGTTTCATGCCGACCGGTTACAACATAGACGGGGAAAAGCCCCGTTCGGCCTCTATCACTAGCGTATGTATTGACAACTCTAGCCTTACTCTCCTGTCATCCCTGTAT